>JAIOIE010000021.1:0-300000 GCA_019912665.1 Deltaproteobacteria bacterium | reverse complement strand
TGTTCCCGGCCTTCCTTGATTACGGGAAAAAAATCTAATTTTTAGAGATTGCCTTTATTGGTCTAATGCCCTGCGGCTTGCGCTGGGTAATTCATTCCGCCTTCATCGGGCTCTGGTATGCGGCCCTCCCCACGAAAAAGGGCCCCATCTCCTGAATATATGTAGAGGTCTGTCTGGTCCCCCTCATCGTCTGCACGAGAGCGGAGAGGGGATGGAGCTCGCTTCCGATGAGCCCGATGACGAAGTCGTTGTCGTTCTGGTCGAGCCCGTTGGAGACGAGCCTGACGTCATGGCCCAGGTCGGCCTTGCCGAATGCCCTGCCGATTACGCCGTGCTCCATGAGCATGGCCGCCTGCTCCTCCTTCGGGAGCCGGACGAATTCACCGGTCCTCCGGAGCGGATACCAGACCGCCCAAGGCCAGTTTCTATTGAGGACCACCCGCCTGGTCCTTTTAAGGAGCCAGTCTTCGAGATCTTCTTCGTGCCCGAGCCCGTAGGTGCGCCCGAGCATCGAATATTCTCGCCTTAGCTCGAGATCTCCGAAACCGGGGCCGCTCAGGAGATTCCTCAACCCGGTCACGAAGAATAGCGGGTCCGGGCTCATGGTGACGAGGCCCACGCCCTGCGGGTCGTGGATGTCCAGGTAAAGCGCCGCCTCGATACCGGCCATCTCAATAGATTTTATCAGAGGTTTTACGTCCTTGCAGCGGGTGAAGACATTGAGCTGTACGAAAAGGCGCCTGTTAAGGCGCTGGCGCACCCCGTCCTTCAGGCCCCCTTTTTCGCTTACATCCACGAGGGCTTCAAGGTCCATGCCTTCGATCGCGGGCGGCTTGCCGCCCGGTGCGCCTCCGTGGTGCCTTCCCGGGTGGCCGGGCCTCTCTTTTTCCGTCATGCGCGCCTCCAGCATTAAAGAGAAGAAAGATAGTATCCGTAACTGTATGAAAAAAGGCCGGCTGGCAATAAATGCTTGCCGCCGGCCCGCTGGATTCCCGGTCAGACCTTTTCGCCGTGGCGCGCCGCGTGGGCGCTCTTGGCCGCGTCCGAGGGCTGGTAGGTGCAGAACGGCTCTTCGTCCATGTAGTCCCCGGTGAATGCGAAGGCCCTGGCCCTGCACCCGCCGCAGACCTTCCTGAACTCGCAGTAGCCGCACCTGCCGTTGTAGTCGTCCCAGGCCCTCATCTCCTGGAAGACCTTGGAGGTGTCCCAAACAACATGGAAGGGCTCCTTCCTTATGTCCCCGCACTCGACGTCGAGGAAGCCGCATATCTGGACCTTGCCGGTGTTGGATACAAAGGCGAAGGACTGCCCGCCCATGCACCCCTTGCTCATGGCGTCGAGGCCGTGGGTCTCGGGAGTTACGGTTATGCCCTTTTCGCGCTCCTTCTGCCTGAATATCCTGTAGTAGTGGGGGGCGCAGGTGGGCTTGAACTGGAGCGGCACCTTATCCCTCATCTCGTAGAACCATGAAAGGGATTTCTCGTACTCCTCAGGGGATATCTCCTGGTCTTTTAGTTCCGCGCCCCTGCCAGTGGGCACCAGGAGGAACGGATGGTGAGCGACCGCACCGAGCGATATGACGAGCTCGAGTATTTTCGGGAGCTCCGCGAGATTGTGTTTGGTTATGGTCGTATTGACCTGGAACGGGAGCCCGACCTTTTTGACACTTTCTATGGCGGTCATGACGCTCGCGAAAGCTCCGGGCACGCGCCTGAAATTATCGTGACTCTCGGCCGTAGCGCCGTCTATCGAGAAGCTAACGCGCTGTATGCCGGACTCTATCATTTTCCTCGCGGTCTCCTCGGTCACGAGGAAGCCGCAGGGCGCCATGACCATCCTTAGGCCGAGCTTGGTGCCGTATTTGGCTATGTCCCAGATGTCGTCCCGGAGCATGGGCTCGCCGCCGGTCATTATCATTATGGGATTCGAGAACGAGGCGACGTCGTCGAGGAATTTGAAACACTCCTCGGTAGTGAGCTCGTTGGGGTAGGGGCCGAACCTGGCCGCCGCCCTGCAATGTATGCAGTCGAGGTTGCAGGATCTCGTAAGCTCCCATGCGATGAGCTTGGGTAGCCATTTCCTTCCGCCGCTTTTATCTGGACCCCCGCCGTGGCCGCCCGGATGTCCTCCAGGATGGCCGTGCCCTCCTTTCATACCGGGCACCTCGTGGGGATGGCCTTTTGGCATGCTGCCGTGCATATGGTCTCTCCTTTTCCGGGCTATTGGTTTACTTGCCGAGGAGCCTTGCGGCATCCCGGGCGAAGTATGTGAGTATGAGGTCGGCCCCGGCACGCTTTATGGATGCCAGGGACTCCATCATGGCCCTGTCCCCGTCAAGCCAGCCCTTTGCGGCAGCGGCCTTTATCATGGAGTATTCGCCGCTTACGTTATAGGCCGCTACGGGATACCCGAACTCGTCCTTTATTCTCCTTATAATGTCGAGGTACGGGAGAGCGGGCTTCACCATCACTATGTCCGCCCCTTCCTCGATATCGAGCGCCGTCTCCCTCAGGGCCTCGTCCGTGTTGCCGGGGTCCATCTGGTAGCTACGCCTATCCCCGAACTGCGGGGTGGATTCGGCCGCGTCCCTGAAAGGGCCGTAAAAGGCGCTCGCGTACTTTGCCGAATAAGCCATTATGGGGACGTTCGAGAAGCCGCCCTCGTCGAGCGTGTCCCTTATGGCGCCGACCCTGCCGTCCATCATATCAGAGGGGGCGACCATGTCAGCCCCTGCCTCCGCATGGGAGAGGGCCTCCCTGCAGAGGAGCTCGAGGGTGGCGTCGTTATCCACGTCCTTCTCCCGTATGATACCACAATGGCCGTGGGAAGTGTACTCGCACATGCAGACGTCGGTTATGACGGCAAGCTCCGGGGCCGCGGACTTTATGGCCTTTATCGCCTCCTGCACCGGGCCGTGCGGGTCGAAGGCGCTCGTGCCCTCGGCATCCTTCTTCTCCGGTATGCCAAAGAGAATTACAGATGGTATGCCGAGGGACCTTATCTCCCTGGCCTCTTTCTTCAGGTTATCCACCGAGAGCTGGAACTGGCCGGGCATGGATTTTATCTCTTTTCGCACGCCCTTGCCGTATGTGACGAAGAGGGGGAGTATGAAGTCGGCAGGGGAAAGCGTGGTCTCCCGTACCATCCTCCTCAATGTCTCGGTTTTCCTTAATCTCCTGGGGCGGTAGATGGGGAAGTTCATTTTGTTTCACCCTCTCTCTTTTTTGAAATACTCCGCCATCGCCCTCGTAAGGGCGGGTATGGTGTAGTCTCGGGGCATTATGTCCACTGCCATGCCGTAGGCCTTTGCAGTGTCCGCCGTTATGGGGCCTATGCAGGCGACCTTGCAGTTCTTAAGAAGCTCCGGGAGCCTCTTTTTCCCGAACATGGCGGCGAAGTTAGTAACAGTCGAGGAAGATGTGAATGTAACAACATCGATTGAGCCCTCAATGAGAAGCCTTTCAAGCTCCCCGGCCTCTTTCGAAGGTTTTACGGTCCTGTACGCTGGCGCAACGTCTATCTTGCCGCCGAGCCTCTTTATTTCCTCCGGAAGTATCTCCCTTGCCTTCAAGGCCCGGGCAAGGAGGAACCGTTTCCCTTTTATATTGCGCTTACCCAGAGCTTCGATAAGCCCCTCTGCCTTGAATTCCTTCGGCGTAAGGTCCACCCTTATGCCGAGCTTCTCTATGGCCCTCGCGGTCATGGGGCCTATGGCGCATATCCTGACGTCCTTAAGCTCCCGTATGTCGTACCCTGTCTTATAGAGCCTTTCGAAAAAGTATTTTACCCCGTTAACGCTCGTGAATATGGCCCAATCGTATGTGGAGAGCCTTTTTATGGCCCTGTCGAGCTCTTTCCAGCTCGGTGGGGCCGTCGTCTTTATGGTCGGGAAGGTTATGGGCTCGGCACCTTCCTTTTCCAATATTTTCGTGAAATCTCCCGCCTGCTCAAGTGCCCGCGTCACGAGCACCCGCTTCCCGAAAAGGGGCTTTGACTCGAACCAGTTGAGCTTTTCGCGGAGGCCCACCACCTCGCCGACCACGATTACGACAGGGGGCTTAAGGTCCTCTTCCCTTGCAAGCCCGTTTATATTGTCGAGCCTGCCGACGATGGAGACCTGCTTGGTCATGGTGCCCCATCTTACGAGCGCGACCGGGGTCGAGGGGGGCCAGCCGTTCGCGAGTAGCTTTACGGTTATAAGGGAGAGGTTTTTCCAGCCCATGAGGAAGACGAGCGTGCCTCTGCCTGTTGAGAGCCTGTCCCAGGCGATGTTGGGCCTTTCCTTAAGGGGGTTTTCCTGGCCGGTTATGATGGTGACGGCAGAGGAGAGGTCCCGGTGCGTAAGCGGGATCCCGGCATAGGCGGGCGCGGCAACCGCCGAAGTAACGCCCGGAACCACCTCGAAATCGATGCCCGCGGCTGCAAGCTCCTCGGCTTCCTCCCCGCCCCTCCCGAATATGAATGGGTCTCCGCCCTTAAGGCGGACGACGGTCTTCCCCTTTTTGGCCCTATCGACTATGAGCCTCGAAATATCCTCCTGGGGAAGGGTCTTTTCGCTCCCCTTCTTCCCCACGTAGACGGTCTCGGCGCCCGGTTTAGCGTGCTCCAGAAGGCGCGAGTTCGCGAGAAAGTCGTATATTACGCAGTCGGCTTCCTTTATGGCCTCAAGGCCCTTGAGGGTAAGGAGGCCGGGGTCGCCCGGACCCGCGCCTACGAGGTACGCCTTTCCAGCCATATTTATTTCAAACTCCTTTATTCATTCGTTTAATTAGAAAAAGGGCCGGATAAAGAAAAAAAACAACCATTGGAGCTGCCCTGAGGCCGTGAGCATTATATCAGACGGCCGGGCGATTATTCAAACCGGGGCTTTTTCTCTCCGGGTTTGACGGCCGCGAGGAAGAAAACAGCCGGCACTGCCAGCGCGAAGACCACGGCTGCGACCATGTTGAACCTGTTATAGAACGCGAGCGCCCCGATAAAGTCCGAGGAGGCCATGAGCGAGCGGTAGGTCCTGGCATAGATGACGAGCTGTGCGGCCTGAAAGGGTATGAATACCGCGACGACTATCGCGAGCTTCGCCCTGAGCCATCCGGCCCCCTCGAGCCCTCCCCGGCTCCGCATGTATAGTCCGGTTGCCGCGAGGACGAGAAATGCCGCAAGCTCTATGAATATGAAAAACCTGTACTGCTCTATTATCCAGAGCCGGAGCGAGACCTGCCTCCCTGCCAGGAGCATGAGCATATAAGCCCCGGTGGAAGGGCCCAGCCAGGCCACGAGGGCCAGAAGGTGGATGAATTTGGAGACCCTGTATGGCATGGCACGGTTTTTATGATTCAGGTCCAAAAAACGATCTATTCCAGGGACTCTGCGTCAGGCCGAGCCAGGAGGGCTTACCTCGTAAAGGTCCTTGAGTATCTCGTAAGCGCCGTTCTTCAGGAGCTTCTCCGCGAGCTCGACTCCGAGCTTCTCGCAATCGTCCTTGGGGCCGGAGACGGAGTCCTTTATAATCTTTTTGCCGTCGATGCCTGCGACAAGTCCGGTTATTTTTATGGTGTCGCCCGAAAGCTCGCCGTGCGCGGCTATGGGCACCTGGCAGCCGCCTTCAAGCCTCTTAAGGAGCGCCCTTTCTCCCCTTACGCAATAGGATGTCTCCGGGTGGTCGAAGAAGGCGACGAGCCCGTTTATATAATCGTCGTCGGTCTTCGTCTCTATGCCGAGGGCGCCCTGTCCTATCGCGGGCAGGCTCATATTGACGGGAAGGAGCTCGGTTATCCTGTCGGCCCATCCTAGCCTTTTGACGCCCGCCCCGGCGAGGATTATGGCGTCGAAGTCCCCGTTATCGAGCTTTTTCATGCGGGTATCAAGGTTGCCCCTGAGCTGGAGTATCCGAAAGTCGGGCCTTAAGTTGAGAATCTGCGACTGCCTCCTAAGGCTGGATGTGCCGATGCTCGCCCCCTTCGGGAGGTCGAGGAGCTTCACATGGTTCCTGCTGAAGACCGCGTCCCTGGGGTCCTCCCTTTCGGTTATGCAGCGTAACGAGAGGCCGTCGGGGAAGAAGGTGGGCACGTCCTTCATGGAATGCACGGCAAGGTGGGCCCTGCCTTCAAGTAGCGCCTCCTCTATTTCCTTTACGAAGAGGCCCTTTCCGCCTACCTTGGCGAGCGGCACATCGAGTATCTTGTCCCCGGTCGTCTTTATCTTCTCAAGCTCGACCTCGAGCTCGGGGTGCCTCTTCTCGATCTCGGATTTCACCCAGTTGGCCTGCCAGAGCGCGAGCTGGCTCCCCCTGGTGCCTATTACTATCTTCTTTTTCAAAGCGCGGTCCCCTTGGATTTTTTTACCCTGATGGAACGGGCCGGATCTTCTATGTCAATCGTCGTTGTTCTGGGCTGCCTTCTTGACGGCTTCCTCGTCGACAGCGAGGTCGAATAGCTTCCTTATGGTGTCGATGTAGAGGTCGCCCTCAATTTTATTGGCCTCTCGCTTAAGGTGCGTTATCGGGTTGTGGAGTATCTTCTTTACGATGGCCGAGGTCATTGCGTCCAGGACCTTCATCTCGTTTTCGCCGAGGCTGGAAAGCGAGCCCATTGCCCTGGCGAGCTCTGCCTTTCTTACGGAATCGCAGGCCTGCCTCAAGGCTATGATGGTCGGCACCACATCGAGCGACTTTATCCACCTGTAGAACTTGTCTATCTCCTCGACTATTATGGCCTCGGCCTGCTCGGCCTCCTTGTGCCTCTCCTGCAGGTTCGCAACCACCACGCCCTGCAGGTCGTCCACGTCGTAGACGTAGCAGTTGTCGATGCTGTTCACCTCAGGATCGATGTTCCTGGGGACCGATATGTCTATGAAGAACATGGGCTTGTTCTTCCGCTCCCGCATGACCTCCTGAACCTGCTCCGGTTTTATGATGAAGTTGGGGGAGGCGGTGGAGGCTACTACTATGTCGACGTTTTTCAGGTAATGCGGGAACTCCCTGAACATGATGGCCGTGCCCGAGAAGCATTTCACGAGCTCAACGGCCTTTTCATAGGTCCTGTTCGCGACCAGTATCTCGCGCACCCCGTTCGTCTGGAGGTGACGGGCCGCGAGCTCGGCCATCTCTCCAGCGCCCACGAGCATGCAGGTCTTGCCTGCAAGGTTGCCGAATATCTTACGGGCGAGCTCGACCGCCGCGAAGCTTATCGAGACAGCGGACTCGCCTATCCTCGTCTCGGTCCTTACGCGTTTCGCGACCTGGAATGCCTTGTGGTAGAGCTTGTTTACGATGACCCCGGCCGTATTCCCGTGGACCGCGTACCCGTAGGCGTCCTTCACCTGCCCCAGTATCTGCGGCTCGCCCATTATCATCGAGTCCAGGCCCGCGGCGACCCTGAAGAGGTGCTTTACCGCCTCCTCGCCCTGGCGGACGTAAAGGTGCTCGTCAAGCTTCTCAAGGGGTATGGAGTGGTAGTCCGAAAGGAACCTCTTTACCTGCCATGTGCCCTTCTCGGCGTCGCTCGCGACCGCCAGCACCTCGACCCTGTTGCAGGTGGACAATATGACGCCCTCGGCGAGACCATAATGGTTAGTAAGCTTCGCGAGCGGCTCGCCTATGGCGTGAGACGGAAAAGAGAGCTTCTCCCGTATCTCTACTGGCGAGGTCTTATGGTTGAGTCCGACTATAACGAGGTTCATGTTTCCCTGAAAGAGCCGCTTTAATTTTTAAAGAAACAGAGAGAAGCAGGAAAATTCAATCCTCAACGCGAAAGGCCGTGAGCCCCCCCGGAGAGTATGTTTATTATGAAATAGGAGCCTATAAGGCAGGCGAAGGCGATAGCCGAGAGTATGGACGCCTTCCGCCCCCTCCACCCGGCCGTGAGCCTGCCATGGAGGAGCGCCGCGTAGAGGAACCAAGTTATGAGCGACCAGACCTGGCGGTGCTTCCACTGCCAGTAGCTGCCGGTCGCGTACTCCGACCAGATGGCCCCGGTTATGATGGCGGCCGTAAGGAGCGGGAACCCGTACTGGAGGCATTTATAGTTAAGCTCGTCGAGCGTTTCAAGCGATGGGAGGGCGAAGAAAAGGCCCTTTAGCTTCCTCGTCTTGAGATAACGCTCCTGGATTATGTACATGACGCCCAGTAGGAAGGCCAGGGCGAAAAAGGAGTTTCCCAGGAATGCGAGGCTTACGTGCACCGGAAGCCAGTAGCTCTCGAGCACCGGCGAGAGCGGCACTATTTCCTTTGGAAGGAGCGAGGCGGTTATGAGCAGGAGTAGCGCGAACGGGCTTACGAACGCGCCCAGAACTCGCTGTTTGTATTTTAAAAGGAGGAAGAGGAACGCGAAGACGGTCACCCACGAGAAGAAGGTGAGGGACTCGTGGAAGCTCGTAACAGGGGTGCGGCCCGCGGCCGCCCAGCGCGCTATTATGGTTACGGTATGGAAGGCGAAGCCCGCGACCATGGCGGCCTGGGCTATGGTAAGGAGCCGGTCCTTCCTCGAGAAGAGATATGCGGAATAGACAAGGGTAGCCAAGAGATAGACCGCCGCCGTTATGTGGAAAAAGATTTCGCTCACGCCCTTTGACCCCGGATAGGGCGCTCCCTTAGCCTCGCCCTTCTCCCTTAAGCCTGACCCCGAGCTTCGAGAGGGTGTATCCTTCCCCCAGGGTGTCCCTGAGGACTTGATTCACCTCCCGGACCCGCCTCTCTTTGAGGAGCACGGGTATCGGGGACTTAACCAAAGCCTTAATAATCCTTTCTTTTTTATCACGGCTGAGGCCGGTTTTCAATAGCTTCTTCCTGGCCGCCCCCAGTATCTCGATAAAGGCTTCGTACTCGGCCCCGATACGCCCCTCGAATTCTTCCCTCAGGACGCGTGCAAGATAAGGGCTCTTGCCCGATGTGGATATGGCTATGGTCAACGCGCCCCTCCTTACAACCGAGGGGACGATGAAGTTCGAGCGGGCCGGGTCGTCTACAACGTTCAAAAGACAGCCAAATAATTTCGCATCCCTTTGGACGGCCTCGTTAACCTCTCTCGAAGCCGTTGCCGCGACGATAAGGAAGCGGCCCTTCGAGTCTCCCGGCCTGTATGCCCTTTTTCTTAGCGCTATCTCCTTTTCCCTTGCAAGCCCCTCCAGGGCTTTCGTAACCCTGGGGCCCACGACAGTCACCTTGGCGCCCGCCGCCAGAAGGCCCAGGGCCTTCCTTTCGGCAACAGGGCCGCCCCCGACGACCAGGCAGGGCCTGTCCTTCAAATCCAGAAAAACGGGATAATAGCGCATATTCCGTATTGAAGGGAAGTAAGCGGCCCCCATCAGCCGCCTGCGGGGGATTCCGTCCCCCCTTACGGGGAAATCCCCCCTTCCCGGTTCCGATTATCTCCCAGGATGATTAAAAGAAAGTGAAAGGGTTCTTTAAAAAATCCTAATCTTCTCTCCCGGACTGTAGGACCCGGTGAAAGGATTGCTCTCAGGCGAGCTCCCCCAAAAACCATTTTTCGTTCCCGTATATGTCCGAAAAGACGAGCATTACCCCGCCATTGACCTTTTCGATTGGAAAGCGAAGCTCAAACCCTGTTTCTCTAAGCTCCTCCATTGTGTGGAATGAGTCTATATGCAGGACATCTCCGTTAAAATCCATATCCAGGGCTACCGAAGAAAGGGCCTCAAGCCCCGCGCCTTGCCGCGCGCCACGGCTCCTGAACCGCTCTATTTTCACGACGCATTCGCCAGTCGATTCGTCTATGGAGTAGCGGCACTTTACGTCAGGGCCGCGCTCCCCGCCGCATGCGCAGTCATCCTCTTCTTCGGAGCATAGCGAGAAGACCGCAAAGGGGGAGCAGGCCTTCCCATGCCTTTTCGCCGGTTTTTCCATATGCCTTGAATTTCTTATTGAAAAGAGTCTCTTTTCAATCGTGTGGATGGCGAGCGCCCCGGAATCGACCCCCGCCCACCTCCTTCCGAGCTTTTCGGCGACGGCAAGGGTCGTGCCCGCGCCGGCAAACGCGTCGAGGACGAGATCTCCGGGGTTTGAGGCGGCCTTTATAATACGGGCAAGGAGGGCCTCGGGCTTCTGAGTGGGGTAGCCGGTTTTTTCTGTTGCCGACAGGTGCATGGCGTCAGGGATGTCGTCCCACACATCGCCAACGAGCTTATTCTCAAGGAGAAAGTCGCCTTCCTCCTTAAGGAAATACTTTATCCGGACAGTGCCGTTCCTGGTCCTGTAGACGCGCCCTTCCTTTTCAAGGGCGCGTACGCTCTCGTCCGTATAGTCGCCCCTTGGAGAGGTCTTGAACCAGCGGCCCGCGTCATCCTGCTTGAAGCCGCTCCCCTTCTTGGGTACTGCCTTTTCGAGTGCGAGCTGGTTGAAGGTGTGCCTTCCGCCCTTCCTGTACCAGAGTATTATGTCGTGGTTACGCGAGAACTGCCCGGCAACGGCCTTTGCGCCCCTGCCGCCGTAGCTCCAGATTATGTCGTTCAGGAAGTTCTCCTCGCCGAAGACCTCGTCCATGACGGCCTTTATGTAATGGGCCTTTTTCCAGTCGAGGTGGACGAATATGGAGCCCTCGGAGGAAAGGACCTCTCTCAGAAGTATGAGCCTTTTCCTCAGGAATTCTATGAACTCCGCGCCCAGGACCTTGTCTTTGTAGGCCTTCTGGTTTTCCTTGCCCCTGAATTCAAGGTTTGTCGAGAATGGCGGGTCTATGTAGATGAGCTTCGCGCCGGGCGAGCCATCGGCAGATGAAAGCTGCCCCTTTTTTTTCATCACAAGGAGCGAGGCAAGGGCATTGAGGTTATCGCCCGAGATGAGGATATTACGCCAGCCCTCAGCCCCCCTCACGGCTTTTATAAGGTGGAGCGGCAGGGCGGGGGTCGAGAGGACTTCGCTTTCAGGCGACTTGCCCCTGTATGTAAGCTCGTAACTTGACCGCGTCAAAGGCGCGCGCCTCCGGGGTTTTCGTGCGCGCATATTATAGCAGAATAGCGCCCTGCAACCTCTAAAAATTGATCTTTTCCCCGGACTCTGTGTCAGGCCGGTAATAAAAATGCTCACATATTGTCATATATGCTCCGCTTTTTATTCCCGGCCTTCCTTGATTGCGGGAAAAATCTCTAATTTTTAGAGATTGCGGCAATCTCCGCCCTCTCGGAGATTGCCGCAATCTCCGAGAGGGCGGAGATTTCCCCTTGATTTGACCTCGCCGAAATCGGATTATAATTGTATTTGCCGCCCCTGGAGCTCCGGGGTTTATCTGATTGATGAGGCAGCCAGGAGGTAGAGGATTGAAACCATACAGGCTCCACGCGTTCGTATGCCAGGGCAAGAGGTGCCTGAACAAGGGCTCTGAAGAGATATTCGAGGACATGAAGGGCAAGGTCAAGGCCGGGGGCCTTAAGGGCGAGGTGAAGGTTTCGAGGTCCGGGTGCCTGAGCGTTTGCAAGGAAACAGACGAGGAAGGGCAGTATTCGCCTGCCATGGTCGTCTATCCCGAGGGCGTCTGGTACAGGAACGTCACTCTAAAGGACGTGGACGAGATAATAGAGAGGCACTTCAGGAAGGGCGAGGTTATCGAGCGGCTGCTGCATTACAGGCTCGGCTCAAAAACAGCTTGACTACTTTTGCCTCATGATTTTAAATCAGGCAGCCTCTAAAAATTGATCTTTTCCCCGGACTCTGTGTCAGCCGTGAATAAAAATGCTCACATATTATCATATATGCTCCGCTTTTTATTCCCAGCCTTCCTTGATTGCGGGAAAAATCTCTATTTTTTAGAGGATGCCTTAAATGAACCCCTATTTTTCAGGAGCAAAGCGCAGCAATAAAACGCAGCAATAAAACCTTTGAGCAAGGCAGGTCTTTTGAAATGAGGTCATCGATGAGGCTAACAGCGCTTTTTCTCTTCGTTCTCTTAATGTTAACGGCCCCCTTCCGGGCGGAAGGGGCCTCAGACGGGAAAAAAATAGCAATCCTCCCCTGGAACGTGAACTCTGCGGATAAGATGGATTTCGTGAAGGGCGCGATGGCCGACATGCTCGCCTCAAGGCTCGGTGGCTCGCTTGTCATTGTAAGGCAGGACCTTGTCAAGGCCGCCCTTCCGGGGAATAAGGGCATCGAGGAGGGCGCGGCGCTTGAGGCGGGGAAAAAGCTCAATGCCGATCTCGTGCTTTTCGGGAGCGTCACCGTCTTCGGGAAATCCGTGAGCATGGACGCGAAGCTCCTTGATATCGCGACGGGCAGGGTCACGCCATTCGCGTCACAGGGCACCGGGGTGGAATCCATAATAGGGCTTACGGATAAGCTCTCAACCGATGTGCTGGCCTCCCTTAAGCCCAGGGCAGCGGCGCCTGTAATCGAGGAAAAGCCAGTCTTGGCAACCGAGGCCACTGCCCCTGCAGTCCCGGCGGCGCCGGTTCCATCAACAACCGAAGCCATGCCGGACGACGGCTTTATCGTAAAGCCCAAGGCAGGGCAGGATAGGCCCGTCTCGTGGAGGAGCGAGACGATGGAAGGCATGTACGTCGCCATGGACGCGGCAGACCTTGACCGCGACGGCAAAAAAGAGATAGTCGCCGTATCCGGTTCGAAAGTAGTAATAGGCGCTTACGCTGAGAACGGCTTCCGCGTGCTCCATGAGATGGAGGACAAGACCGGAACGAATATATCCGTTTCCATAATCGACCTGGACAGGGACGGCGCCCCGGAGGTCTATATTTCGAGGATATCCGGCAACGAGGCCGCAAGCCTTGTGATCGAGCACAGGAACGGGAAGTATGAGGTAACGGCAAGCAATCTCGGCTGGCTTATGCGGACAGTGCGGGCCGGAGACGCGGCCCCGGCGCTCATAGGCCAGAAGTACAGGAAGCTCGACGGCTTCTACGGCGATGTCAGGGTGCTTGCCAGGGAAGGCGGCAAGCTCGTGGACAAGGGAGAGTTCAGCATTGCGCTCCCGAGGGGAGCTGACATTTACAGGTTCGAGGCGCTTGACTTCAGGGGCAAGGGCGGCCTCGATATCATAGCCCTGGACAGCCGGGGGTATTTGAAGGTTTACGCCCCGCAAAAAGAGGGGGAATGGGCCGAGGAATACAGGAGCGCTGACTTTTTCGGAGGCACGCTCAATTATATAGTCCGTAAGGCCGACCGCCCCGGCGCAGCGGAATCCGAGCCATTCCCGGTCGAGGGCAGGTTCTATCATCTCGACATGGACAAGGATGGAAAGGCCGAGCTGATAATAAAGAAGAACACGCCCGGCGGCCTGGGGCGGAGCGCCGCGCGGCCTGCCTCATTTAAGACCGGAGAGCTTGTAAGCCTCTCATGGGACGCGATGGGCGGGACCGTGGCCGAGAACTGGCGGACCAGGCCCGTGGAGGGCTATATCTCGGATTTCCTCATCGAGGACTTTGACGGCGACGGCGCGCCCGAGGCGGTGATGCTGGTCGTCACAGGGACGGGAAAGCTCTTCGGGACCACAAAAAGTTATATACTTTCCCACCGGATTTCATTATAATCATCAGTCTGCGTCAACTGCATCTTTCCACAAAACCAGCAAACCCGGCGGTGTAGCTCAGTCGGCAGAGCAGGGGTCTCATAAGCCCCGCGTCGGTGGTTCGATTCCACCCACCGCCACCAAAATCTCTCGTAAATCCAAGAAGTTACGCAGCCGTATTTTTCAGCCCGATTTTCAAAATCCGAAATTGCGCTAAAACTGTGCTACTGGTTGCGCCGCATCCGGCCTGATGTCCAGGACGTCAACGCCGTCCCGGAGGCTTTCCGGATAATGGTGCGCGTACCTCTGCGTGGTCTTGTTGTCCCGGTGGCCGAGGAGCTTCTGGACCTTGTAGAGGTCGATGCCACGCTGAACGAGTCGGGTTGCGAAGGTATGTCTCAAGTCGTGGAAGCAGAAGCCGTCAATCTTCGCGGCCTTGAGTGCCTTCATGAAATCGGTTCGAAGGTTCCCGCCGTCCATCCTCTTTCCTGCGTCGTTCGCAAAGACATGGTCGCTTGCGAGATATCTGACCTTGGATTTCGCCTTCAGTAGCTCCCATGTGGTCCGGTTAAGGGGGATGGACCTCCGCTCGCCGTTCTTCGTCTCCTGGAGGGTGGCGATGCCGCTAAAGAGGTTCACGTCCTGCCATCTCAATGAGAGGATCTCGCCTTGGCGCATCCCGGTGTTGAGCGCGAAGGTGACGATCTCCTGAAGCCATCCAGGACAGGCCCCCATGAGCCTCTTTTCCTCCTCGTAGGTCAGCCACCTGTCACGCGGCTGGCCTTCCTTCTCCATCGAGACGCGCATAACCGGGTTGTCCCTGCACCACTCCCATTCCTTCACCGCTATCGTGTACATGTGCTTCATGATAGCCAACTCCCGGTTGATGGTGGCCGCTTTCACGCCCTTGGAGTACCTGTGCCCCTTGTAGGCGGAGATTATCTTTGGGCTAATCTCCGTCACGATCATGTTGCCGAAGAATGGGATGAGGTGGTTCTTGAGGCGTTCATCGTCCTTTGACCAGGACCTCTTGTGTTGCTTGGCGTACTCGTTGATGTACTTCTCCGCAAGGTCGCTGAAGGTCTTATCCTCGCCCTCGAGCTTGTCCAGCCACTTGCCTTCGGCGATCTCGGTGGTCACCTTGCCGAAGATCGTCCTGGCAAGCTTCTTGTCCCCGGTCTCGGTAGACCTTCTAATAAGCCTGCCCTTGTATGTGAACTGCATCCACCAGACCTGGCCTCGTTTATAAAGCCCCATACTGATCACTCCTTCCTGAGGCCTTGATTCAGGCTGGTTTCCCGTTTGGGAGGATTGTAACGTCCTTGACGGGCGCTTTCAACTGCCCTTTTGACGATTGCATCTACATCCAGATTGGACGATTTCCTCAAGGATTTCAGAACGTTGTGGGACATCGCCTTCGAGCCTTTGACCCACTCCTGGACATCGTCCATATCAAAGCGCAGGAGCCCGTTTAGCTTGATGAACGGAATCGTCCCGTTATGCACCCAGGAGTAAAGGGTGGACGGTTTTACTTTAAGGAAATCCGACAGCTCTTTTATGGTGACGAGGTTCATTGATCGCTGGCCTTCTTGATATTCGAATAGCTATCGGGTTTCGAGAGATCCTCGCAGACAAGGCGTATCTCCGCGCTCAGGAGCTTGTGCGTCTCGTGGCAATCGCTTATGCCAGCCAGTATTGGGGCAAGCCTGTCTGGTAAGCCCATGAGCTTATCCCTTGTGAGCCGGGCGATGTTGAATGCAATGACCTTGACCTCATCGGCGCTTATGAGTTTCCCGGCCCTTACCTCGTATTCGAGCTTCCTGAGCCGAGCCTCATAAGCCTCCCTTATAGCCCTGCTCTGTGAATAGGGCGGAAGGCCGCCTGCCTGGGCGTTTGTAATAGCCTCCGGGTTAGAGGTAGGCATTGACGGGGAGTCCACCAGCCTCCGGTGCCTTGGGTTGCCGGTGACTGAGTTCAGTGGCTTTGAGGGGTCGGTATTGTCAGCCCACTGCCTGTCCGCTGCCTCAGGGTCTATCAGGCCATTTGCCGTCCTGCTTATGCGTCCGGACTTCACCGCCTTGGCTACAGCCGTGTGCGACACTCCACGGCGCTTTGCGTAAGCGTTCATGGTAAGAAGCCCAGGCTTATTTTTCTTCGTTTTACCCATTGAAACCTCAGTTGAAACCTGAAACTTGAAATCATGCCCCGACGCTGGAGGAAAACCGCGCTCGGAGCCACCCGCAGGGCTACACGCGTAGAGGGACCCGTGACATGGGGAATCTTACTTCCATGACCGTAGACCCTTCGAAAACATGAAAAACCTCAATAAGTGGCCTTAATTCCTCTATGGTGAAGCTTTTGGCCCCGACCGGGAGCTCATCTCTGGCAGTGGTGTCGCTTATAATCCAGAAGTCGCCGACCAGTGGAGAATCCAGCACCTTGAATCCCCAGGGAGCCCTTAACACCCCGGTCTCCCAAAGCGCGTCTATGTAGATGCAGAGTTGCTCATCAGTCCATCCGTCGGCCTTCGTCTCCATAAGGGCCTCTTCAAGAGTTCCGTCCGGCGAGAAGCAGTCGGGGGAAAAGGGTTTAACTCTGCCACTCTCAACCAGTCTAAAGGCCATGTCTCCTGGCAAAGTTACCGTTTCGCCGGACCTTAACTCTCGGACCCCGGACGGTGTGCGGACCTTGAGTGTGCCTATGACCTGATACTTCATTCGAGCACCTCAAGTACGGTCTCGTCGTCCTCCTGTGGCGATGGAGGCGCGAGTGGCGGGACTTCCGTACCCTTACTATTTTTGGAATACAAATGTATTTCTTCTCCTGTATTTTGAATACATGTATTTTCTCCATACGCTAAAGGGTGAGAAAATGCGCCACTCACGCCTCCGTCCCTTAGCCTGAGGCCATAGAGCACCCGTTGCCCGCCATGGGCCTTCCCTGTTCTGGCCCCCAGGCGCTCGAGCCTCTGGGTGAGGTTCTTGCGGTTCAGTGGACGCTTTACCCCGTTTGCCTCGGCCCAAGCCTGGTAGGCATCAAAAACGGCCTTCGAGGTCTCACGCTCGCCAGCCAGCCACTCGATTGCCTCCTCGGCGAACTGTGCCGCCTGGTCAGCCTCCAGCCTCCATGCGTGTTTAGCCTCAATGCAGGACGCTGGTTCGGTGAAGGTCCCCCGATTCATGGCGTCTGCATAAGCGGCCAGGGCCATATTCAGTATCCCGGGTAACTCGGCTGCGAGCTTGTCCTTGAGGTGCGGGTCGGCGTCGACCCCGGGCTTGAATTGCCGGTTAAAGGGCACGACCAAAGCCCTGCGAAACATGGCATCCGAAAAATCGTTCGTGTGCGGCAAATGATTTGTCCCGAACCAGCAGGTGGCAAAGGGCATCATCACGAATGGGTCCTTGAATTTGTGGGACACCGTGGTGGGCTCGCCGGAGACGATTGCCTTCAATGCGTCGTCCTCGAGCTCAGCGCCCTCCTTGAGCTCAGAGACGATATTCGCGAGCTTGTGATTCAGGTGCGCCCTCTGGAACTGGTTCCCGAACTGGGACGGCTGCACTGCCGCGCAATTGGCTGGGCCCACCAGGAGCCGTATAACCGCCAGGAGAACGCTCTTGCCGTTTGCGCCGTTGCCGACCAGCAGGATAAACCGCTCATATCGAGCGTGCGATACGAGCGTGTAAGCAACCATTTCAAGGAGCGCCCTGGCCTTTTCCGGCCCGTCTGCGTCTCCCCGGAATATCTCCTCCAAGAACTGCCGGAAACGGGGCGAGTCCGCCCCGGGGTCGTAAGCGACCGGCAGCTGTGTGGTGCGGTAATTCTCGCGCTCATGAGGACAAAGTCGCCAGCCTTCGGGCGTAAGCATCAATTCTCCATTGAGGACGTTTATCGTGTCCTCATGGATGTTCCAGACATGGGCGTCTTTGAAGGTTTCGGTCCTGAAGACGTCCAGCACCCCGTTCACGCGGTTCTGGGAAACGTCGAGGCCAGACGATTCGAGGACATTGTGAACCTCGATTTTGATTCTCCGGTCGTCGACATCACGCCACACGCCCTTGCCTTCCCACACCCAGATATGGGCCTCTGTAGAGATGACGTTGTCAGCCCCGATGACCTCTATCGTTTTCCGGGCAAGGTCGAGATGGTCCGGCTCCTCTGCTTCAGCCGCCTTGAAGACGGAAGCGGCCTCCAGGCGAATCGCGCTTAACGGAAGACCTGTGGCCGCTTTAATGGCCTCGTAAAGCCTCTGGCGCGCGATGGGCCTCAGGTTCTTGGTGGCGGCCGCTATTATCGGCTCGATATCCTCGGGGGGTGAGTCAGGGGTCAAGCCTTTGGCTGCCGCCAGGATGGACGCTTCATCAACGAGCGGCTCAGGCGGGTATTTAGCGATACTCCCGGCAATCTGCTCGACCTCCTCGTCTCCGAGCGGAGGGACGCACCTATGCCTATTCTCCTCGGCAAGCGCGGCCAGGATTGCGTCCTCGCTCGCTCCGCGCCGCCTCATGGAACCGGCAAGGGACGTTAATTTCGCGTTGCGCGCCCCCTCTGTTATTGTCTCACCGACCGGAGCGGCAGCCTTCGCGTTCTTTATAAGCGGTGGTACATGACGAGCAACTTGTTCGAGCGTGTACGGTAGTCCACCGTTTTCCTGGACGATTTTTACAAGGTGAGGTCTTGCGGGGTCTTTTAGGTGGTAGAAACCTGCCAGCCTGAGCACGCGGGCGCGGTCTTTTGCGTTCGGGTCGCTGCCAAAGTCCTCCACCATGCGGGCCATTATGCGGTCCCATTTGTCGAGGTCCTCGGTCGGCTCAATCACCAGATACTCGTGTCGCTTCCCAGGCGAGGTCTCAATTACGAAATGAGGTTCCATAGGTAGCGGCGGAAGGTCCGGGGCATCAGCTTCCCTGAAAATAGCGCGCGCGTGGGTTATGTCAGCTATCCTCCGTCTGCCGTTTTTCGAGTGGTTGACGAGTACAAACACCCCGGCACCCTTTTGGTTTAAGCGGGTCAGCTCTGCCGCGTGCTCGTCAAGAGTTCCGTAGAGAACGCGGGTCAATGTCTTGTCTTTTCGCCCGGGGTTATCGGCGAAGGTCTGAAAGACGAAGTTCTCAGCGTCCTCATCCAGCAACATCAAATGACGACGGGCCTGGTCGATGTTGGGTTTGGTCGGCTTTTCCATCCTGATTCCTCTCCTGCTCTTTTCACCTTACGTCCCGAATTGCCGAATATACTGCCGATTTAAGGGCTTTCCATGCGGCGAAGAGCCCCTGCGGATCTACCCGGAGTGCGCCGTTGTAGTAATCCTTCGTGAGCGCGGCTATCTCCTTGCAGGACTGGAAGACAAAGACGCCCCGGCCGTTGCTGTCCTCAATCCGGAGAATCGGGATACCAGCCTGCTTGAGTACCGAGGCTATGTATAGATCTCTTGTGGAAAATTCGTCTGCGGTTTGCCGGTAGGGTTGTCTCATCCTATTTGCCTCCTTACTTGATAGCGCCATTAAAACGATGGAATGTTTCATCCTCTAAGGCATGCATAAGACGTTTTTTGAAAAGTGTCGGAACTTTTCTCCCTAGGCATATATACGACGCCCATCTCAAAAAATGGCGGGGCTTTTTCCTTTCTTCGAGACGTATATTCCGGAAAATCTCAGAATTTGTTGCACCTTTTAAAAAAATATTTCTCCATACCGTATAAAGGGGATTGATAGTGATGTTGGGGGACATAAAATTTTGTCCTTACCGCATACGACGTCCGCCCTGAAAAGCTTCGCAGAACCCTCTCCTATATATAAAAGGCTCTTCTGAGATGGTTTTGGGGACATTATTTTTCAAATTTTTTTCCTCAGGCGTATTTACGACGTTTCTTCATAAAGTGTCCCCAAGGGGAAAACAAAGGCCCGCAACCGCCGTGCACGGTTACGGGCCTAAAGATCTCCCCGGTTCGCGAGGCCGGGGAGGTGAACTACGCATATTTTACTCTATAATCGGGGTCATTGATACGGACGGATGTCCACAGATGTCCATCAATGTCCGGTGATTTTATCCTTATTGTTTGAGGATGTTATAGAAAGCGATAAGTGATTTGATTGCCCGAGAAGGTGCAAAATGGCTGCAATGAAAAGGCGTTTTGTGTTATACAGATAATGCCGTTAAATTTGTAGTTTAGAGGCTGCCGGAAATCAGTATGCCTAACGAAGCCGACACCTGCCGAAAATTCGTCGTTCCGAGGCTCACTGAAGCCGGTTGGGATAATGACCCTCACTCCTTCACCGAGCAGAGGACCTTTACGGACGGCCGTATCGTTGTCGCTGGGAGCAGGGTCAAACGGCGTAAGCAAAAGCGGGCGGACTATCTACTTCGTTATACCCGTGATTTCCCGATTGCGGTTGTTGAGGCCAAAGCGGATTACAAATCTTCCGGAGACGGCCTCCAGCAGGCCAAAGACTATGCCGAGATACTCGGCCTTAAATTTGCTTATTCTACAAACGGACATGGCATTTTAGAATTTGATTATCTCACCGGCAAGGAACGGCACATAGAGGCATTCCCTGGCCCTGAAGAACTCTGGAGTCGTCTGCGCACCGGACAGGGGCTCACAGACGATTCAATAGCCAATCGCCTGCTTACCCCTTACTGCAATGTTAATGGCAAGAATCCACGCTATTACCAAGAGATAGCCATAAACAAGACCGTCCAGGCGATCCTGCAAGGCAAGCCGCGGGTCCTTTTGACCATGGCCACCGGCACAGGCAAGACCGTCGTTGCCTTTCAGATATGCTGGAAGCTCTGGAGCGCGCGCTGGAACCGCACTGGAGAGTACCGCCGCCCCAAAATTCTTTACCTCGCTGACCGTAACATCCTGGTCGATGACCCGAAGGACAAGACATTCGCCCCCTTTGGTGATGCCCGCTGGAAGATAGAAAATGGCGAGGTAAATAAGTCGCGGGAGATGTACTTTGCCATATATCAGGCGATTGCGAGAGACGAGAGGAGGCCGGGCCTTTACAGGGAATATTCGCGCGACTTCTTTGACGTGATTATCGTGGACGAGTGCCACCGCGGGAGCGCAAGCGATGAGAGCAACTGGAGGGAGATACTGGAATACTTCTCTCCTGCATATCAGCTTGGCATGACCGCCACGCCTCTTTGCGATGATAACAGAGACACCTACGCCTACTTCGGTAACCCGATCTACCAATACAGCCTTAAGCAGGGGATAGAAGACGGCTTCCTTGCCCCTTATCGCGTCCATCGGGTAATAACAACTTACGATGCAGCTGGCTGGAGGCCCAGCCAGGGCGAGCTCGACAGGTACGGCCGTGAGATACCTGACGGTGAATACTATACAAAGGACTTTGAGCGGGTTGTTGCGTTACGCGCCCGCACTGAGGCCATGGCACGGCACCTGACGGAGTTTTTGAGAAAGACGGACCGCTTTGCCAAGACCATAGTCTTTTGCGTCAACCAGGAACATGCGGACGAGATGCGCCGGGCTCTTAATAACCGGAACTCCGACCTTACCCAACAATTCCCTGATTATGTATGCAGGGTGACAGCTGACGAGGGAGATATCGGAAGGGGTTACCTTGGAAAATTCCAGGAGCTTGAGACGACCACTCCGGTGATATTGACAACCTCCCAGCTCCTTACCACAGGCGTTGACGCGCCTACCTGCAAGAACGTTGTCCTTGCCCGGGTAATAAACTCAATGACTGAATTCAAACAGATAATCGGCAGGGGCACCCGCGTAAGGGACGATTATGGGAAGCTTTACTTCAGTATTATCGATTATACCGGGAGCGCCACGCGGCTATTTGCCGACCCGGCTTTTGACGGAGAGCCCGCGCTTGTAAGCGAGCAGGTGGTTGACGATGCCGGACAGGTTACAGAGGAAAAAGTAACTGAGCCGGAAAAAGTCGAGGACGAAGATGTGATAGTGGATGTCTTTGAGCCTCCTATGATCACCGAACCTCCCACAGGCGAGCCGAAAAGGTATTATGTCGACGGCGGTTTTGTGGAGGTCGCCGCGCACCTCGTCTACGAGCTTGACCCTGATGGCAAACAGCTCCGGGTAGTTAAGTTTACTGACTATGCCGCAGAAAAGGTCCGTATCCTTTATCCGAATGCCGCCGAGATGCAATCATTGTGGGCGGACCCTATCCAGCGCTCGGAGATTATCTCTAAGCTTGAGGAGAAGGGGATAGACTTTGACGAGCTGGCGGTCTCTGCCAACCAGCCTGCTGCCGACCCGTTTGACCTACTCTGCCATATAGCCTTCAATGCGCCTCTACGCACAAGGCGGGAGCGGGCAGACAGGCTCCGTAAGGATAAAAAGGACTTTTTCGACCAGTATGGCCCAGAGGCGAAAGCCATATTGAATGAGCTTCTTGAGAAATACGCCGAGCACGGCACGGCCCAGTTCGTTATCCCTGACGTATTGAAGATACCGCCCATATCGGACCACGGCAACGTAATGGAGATTGCCGGGTTGTTCGGCGGCCCGGAAAGGTTAAGGGATGCTGTCAATCAACTTCAAACACTCCTTTATCAAGATTGATAAAGAAGCCATTCATAAAAACTACAGGATATAGGAGGGCTTTAATGAAAGAGGATTGGGATGAGTTGTGCAAGAAAGATTTCGCTTTTAATGGAGAGACCTATATAGTTAGAGCGCTTTCTGATGGCGCTAAATGCAACGTTCAGGTTTTTAAAAATGGTAAAAAAGTGAACAAAGATAACTACATGGGTGACTTGGATAAGAAGGACCGTCTTATGGATAAAGCAGAGTCAGATGTTAGAAATAATATGAACCAGATATAGCGAATGAGAACACATAAAAAGAGCAAACAACCTCTGACAACAGCCCAACAGTTGGCGAGCCTCATAAAGTCCGCCCGTGACATAATGAGGAAGGACAAGGGCCTGAACGGCGACCTCGACCGCCTTCCCATGCTCACATGGATCATGTTCCTCAAGTTCCTCGACGACCTTGAGAGGATAAGGGAAGAGGAGGCCGTCATCTCGGGCAAGAGGTTTAGACCTGCCATAGACCCTCCTTACCGTTGGCGCGACTGGGCCGCGAAGGAGGACGGCATCACAGGCGATGAGCTTATTGCCTTCGTGAACAACGACGAGGCGATGCGACCTGACGGAAAGCGAGGGCCAGGGCTATTCGCATACCTCAGGAATCTCCAGGGCTCAAACGGAGGGGACAGGCGCGATGTGGTCGCTACGGTTTTCAGAGGCACGATAAACCGCATGATAAACGGTTATCTCCTGCGGGACGTGGTAAACAAGGTCAACGGCATACACTTCACTTCGTCCGAGGAGATACATACCCTCGGCCACCTCTATGAATCGATGCTCAAGGAAATGCGGGATGCCGCCGGGGACTCAGGCGAGTTCTATACCCCGCGGGCCGTCGTCCGCCTCATGGTTGAGGTCATAGATCCCCGCCTCGGCGAAACGGTCCTTGACCCGGCCTGCGGCACTGGCGGCTTTCTCGTGGAGGCATTCACTCACATCCAAAAACAGTGCAAGACCGTAAAGGACCGCAAGGGCTTGCAAGCTGAGAGCATCAGAGGATGCGAGGCAAAGCACCTGCCTTACCTGCTTGCCCAGATGAACCTCCTTCTCCACGGCCTGGAATCTCCGCAGATAGACCCGGGCAACGCCCTGCGTTTCCCTCTCAAGGAGATAGGTGACAAGGAGCGCGTTGACGTCATCATCACAAACCCGCCGTTCGGAGGCGAGGAGGAAAAGGGCATCCTTTCGAACTTCCCTGAGGATAAAAAAACGGCAGAGACCGCCCTGCTTTTCCTCCAGCTCATCATGCGGAAGCTCAAGCGCCCCGGAAAGGGAAGCGAGCAAGGCGGAAGGGCTGGCGTTGTCGTCCCTAACGGCACCCTCTTTGGCGACGGCGTCTGCGCAAGGATAAAGGAGGAGCTCCTCAAGGACTTCAACCTCCATACAATAGTCCGTCTTCCAAACGGGGTATTCGCGCCATACACACCTATACCCACAAACCTCCTTTTCTTCGACCGTTCCGGCCCGACAAAAGAGGTCTGGTATTATGAGCACCCTCTGCCGGAAGGGAGGAAAAACTACACCAAGACACAGCCGATTCAGTTCGACGAGTTCAAGCCCCTTCTTTCGTGGTGGAAGAACCGCAAGAAGAACGGCCAGGCATGGAAGGTGCCGGTCAAGAGCATAGTTGATAACGGCTTCAACCTCGACATCAAGAACCCTAACGGCAAAGAGGACTTCGAGCATATGCCGCCGGAGAGGCTGGTTGAAGATATCGTAAAGAAGGAAGAGCGCATCCTGGAGATAATGGCAGAGATAAGACAGGTGCTGAATAAGGGAATTTAGCGATGGCCAAAAAAACTCTTACAGGAAAAAGCCACCGACTGGCTGGCTACGATAAAGTCCTTGGCGGCGTTGCCGAGCTTCTTGAGTCGGCCCGCCGCGCCTCTGCCAGGGCTACAAACGCCGTCATGACCGCGACCTATTGGGAGATAGGCCGGAGGATCGTTGAGTATGAGCAGAGCGGCGAGAAACGGGCGGAATATGGCACTGCCCTCCTCAAACGTATGTCTTTCGACCTGACGGCAAGGTTTGGCAGGGGTTTTTCGGAAAGAAACCTCGAACAGATGAGGCTTTTTTATCTCGGCTGGCAGATTTCGCAGACAGCGTCTGCGAAATTGCAGAAAGGTCAGACGGTGTCTGACCTTTCTTTAATTGTCGAAGAAAATCAGCCCGTTGAGATAATTTTGCAGACACCGTCTGGAAAATCTCTATCTGATTCTACACAAGCGATTTTGCAGACAGCGTCTGCACAATTCAGCCTTTCTCAGATTGCCGCTCGCTTTCCACTTCCATGGTCTCACTATGTCAGGCTTCTTTCCCTTAAAAGTGTTGAGGCCAGAGTCTTTTATGAAAAGGAGGCCCTGCGCGGCGGCTGGACCGTGCGCCAGCTTGAAAGGCAGATAGAGAGCCAGTTCTACGAGCGCACTATGCTGTCGAAAAACAAGGCCGCCATGCTCAGGAAGGGCGGCAGGCAACTCCCCGAAGACCTTTTAACACCAGAGGAGGAGATAAAGGATCCGTTCATGCTTGAGTTCCTTGGGCTTAAGGACGAGTACTCGGAGAACGACCTTGAGGAAGCGCTCGTCCGTCAGGTGGAACACTTCCTCCTTGAGCTTGGCGGCGATTTTGCTTTCATAGGCCGCCAGCGCCGCCTCCGTGTAGGCGACGAATGGTACCGTGTTGACCTCCTTTTCTTCCACCGTCGCCTGAGATGCCTTGTGATAATAGACCTGAAACTCGGCAAATTCACCCACGCTGACGCCGGGCAGATGCACCTTTACCTCAATTATGCCCGTGAGCATTGGAGCCATCCCGATGAAAACCCACCAGTAGGGCTCATCCTCTGCGCCCAGAAGGACCACGCGGTTGCCCGCTACGCACTCGAGGGCCTCCCGAATAAGGTCCTGGCCGCCGAATACCGCACAGCCCTCCCTGACGAGAAAATGCTGGAGGCGGAAGTTGACAAGACAAGGAAGATAATCGAGAAGCGGGCTGTATTGAAGACCGGCAGGAGGGGCAGGAGATGAGCAAGCCCTGGCCGATGGTGCCACTTGGAGAGGTTGTCTGTAAGTCCGATGAATGGACTGACCTTAAAGCTGATGAAACCTATAAAGAGGTAACTGTAAAACTTTGGGGAAAAGGAGTTGTCCAGCGCAGAGAAGTTGTTGGTGCGGAAATTGCCGCTACAAGACGCATGCTCGTTAGGACAAATCAGGTAATCCTGTCAAGAATTGATGCCCGCAATGGAGCAGCAGGTATTATTCCAGGCGAACTGGATGGTGCTGTTGTCAGCAATGATTTTCCTGTTTTCAATCTAAACAAAGATAGGGTTGAGCCTAAATATTTTGGTTGGTTGGTTAAGACTCATGATTTCGTAGAACTCTGCAAAGCAGCTAGCGAGGGAACGACTAACCGCGTTCGCTTGCAAGAAGAACGATTCCTTTCGGCTCCAATCCCTCTTCCCCCGCGATCCGAGCAAAAGCGGATAGTGGAGAGACTTGAGGAACTGGCTGCAAAGGTCGAGGAAGCGCATGCCTTAAAACGGGCCATAGAAGACAAGTCTAAGCAAATATTGTTAGCTGCCTTTTATAAACTGATTGAAGGAATAGAGTTATTTCCCATGAGCGATATTGCCCCAATTACGAGGCGCCCTATTGAGGTAAAAACCGATGGAATTTATCCAGAATTAGGAATCAGATCCTTTGGCAAGGGAACGTTTCATAAACCAGCCTTAAATGGCTTCGAAGTCGGCACAAAGCGTCTTTACGGCATAGAGCCAGATGATCTTGTTTTCAGCAACGTGTTTGCATGGGAAGGTGCAGTCGCCGTTGCAAAACAAGCTGACGCGGGGCGTGTAGGTTCACACAGATTTATTGCATGTGTTCCCCAGAAAGGTGCTGCGACTTCAAAATTTCTTTGTTTTTATTTTCTTACAAAGGAAGGACTTTCAAAACTCGGAGATGTTTCCCCAGGAGGGGCCGGGCGAAATAGAACTCTTGGACTCGAATCGCTTGGGAAAATAAAGGTACCGGTTCCTCCATTAAAAAAACAGGTTTGGTTTGACAGCCTCCAGGCAAAGGTGGATTCTCTTAAACACCTCCAGGCCGAAACCTCGGTTGAGCTCGACGCCATGCTGCCGTCTGTTCTTGATAAGGCATTCAAGGGGGAACTACTTTGATAGGTCTGGTCATTCATCAGGAGGGAAAATGAATCGCATCTATCAGGGCAGGGTCACGAGAGTCGAAATATCGGATGGTAACGGCGGTTGGAAATCATTTGATAACGATCCGAAGACGGCAAAGAAAAAATGGCAGGATGCGCTCTGGCGGCACCACGAGCTGTTCCAGGACGCGGTAAATTATTATACTCTCGGGCTCGCGGCCATGGCCGGAGGATTGCGCCCCGATTCGCAGGAGAGCAAAGCCGTCCTGGTATGGCGCGAACAGGTGCGCGAGTCATGGTTGCTGGCAAGGCGAAAGGCGGTCGAGTTCAGCGGACCGCACGCCAATTTGGCGAAATGGCTCGACATTAATAAAAAGGAAGATGATTCTGGCAAAGCCTTTGATGCGTGCGCAAGGGCCTTGCTCAAGGATTCTCCAGCCTCTAAAGGCGCTCTTGCAAAAGTTTTGCTGCAAATACTGGAGGAAGTGGATAAATCAGATTTGAATCAATTCTGCGTATCTCGTCTGCCCTTCCTTTGTTCGCCGTACGGCAAACTCGACGCCACGCCAAAAAACGTCGTTCAACAACAAGAAACCCGGATGCTGGAAATGGTTAAAAAGATTCACGAAGCATCCGCAAGAAACCTCGCTGACGTCACTAAAGAATTTGACCTTGGTTGTTTCGTAACACAGATGCCAAAGGAAAAATTTACGGGTAAGGAAGCGCGTGCGGAAGCGCAGCGATTGTTTGAATCAGCCTGTAAGAAAGTTAAAGAACTGAAAGAAGTCAAAAGCGGTTTTTATGAACACCTCGAACGACTCGGAGATAAATTGGAACTTCCACGGCTTGGGCGCAAACCCAAGGGCGCTTATCCGTTGGCCCTGGTATTCAAACTTTACCCCGTGCCGGAGACTTGGGAATCATTCAAGAGCTCAACCGGTGGATTATTGAAGAGGGCGAATAAAATTGAAAATGCGCCTGTTAGTGACGCCGATGATTTTATAGCCGAAGCCCGGACAGAAAAGGACCTTCCGGTTTTTGATTATTTTACCAACCGCGTTTTCCTCCGTGAACCGGACAATGATAAGCGTGCCGTCTGGTTCGAGTTCGACCTTGCGGCGTTCATTGAGGCTATTAAGGCTCCTCACCGTTACTTCCAGGATACCCTCAAACGCGAAAAGGCTGCGGAGTCTTTGCGGAAGGAAAAGCTGGCGATGGAAGGAAGGGGCGTGGAATCGGAAGATGAAGGTGAAGAAGACGATGAAGGCGCCGCCGCAGTCGGGTTCGAGGGCGATCGGCGCATCAATTTGTTGCGGGAGCTGGTTACGGACAGCCTCGGATACGTAGCCGAAACCGAGAACCCTGACGATGACACCAAGCGCATTGAATACACAATCCAGGAGCGCACTCTGCGTGGCTTCGATGAAATCAGGGAAAAATGGCGCAGGCTTGCCGAGAAAAACCAGGCCACTCAGGAAAAACTTTTAGAAGTCCTGGCCGAGCACCAGACCAGACACAGAGATGACTTCGGCAGCGCAACACTCTACCGCGCGTTGGTGCAACCCGAATTTCACCCAGTATGGCGGGATCCCGGCACAGAGAAGTGGCACGCCACCGACCCGCTGAAGGCATGGCGGGCTTACAAGGAACTGTGTTTTGAATTGGAGGATAAGGAACGACCGATACGATTCACACCCGCCCATCCGGAATACTCGCCAAGATACTTCATTTTCCCAAAGAAGAGCGAAAAACAGTCAAAGATTAAGAATCAACGACTTCCCAAGCCGGGCCTCCTCTCTCGCCACGAACCGGGCCAGTTAAGTTTCACTGGAGGTATCGTTCTCGGTACATCAAGGGGGCTTGCGCCAACCGTCGCGCGAGTCCATTACGCCGCCCCTCGCCTCTGCCGTGATAATATCCGTTCCAAGGGTGATAATAATCTCTATGCAACTCCGTGGCTTCAGCCGATGATGGCGGCGCTTGGCCTCGATAAAGCGCCTGAGCGGGTTAACTTCGCCAATTGCCGCGTTACGCTTCAACCGCAGTCTCTTGACAATATTCAACTGACCTTTCCAGTTGAAGTGACCGCAGACAAGCTCATTGGAGGTATCGGCAAAGCCGAGCTGTGGAACCGTCAATTCAATTTGCATCCGGAGGGGGATGAATTCTATAACGCTTCGCTACGGTGGCCGCATGAAAAGCAGCCATCCAAGCCGCCACAGCCATGGCATGAGAAAGTGGAAGCCTTCCGTTGCCTCTCCGTCGACCTCGGCCAGCGCGAAGCGGGCGCTTTTGCCATATTCGCGGCTCGGTGTGATGACGACTTCGGGCTCAACAAGAATGGGAAACCGGTGCCTGCTCGCTTTATCGGAAAGCCAGGCGACAGGAAATGGCACGCCGCGCTGGAGCGGTCGGGTCTGTTTAGGCTTCCGGGCGAGGATGCCCGGCTCTGGCGCGCAAAGACTGAACTCGACTCGGTAAACCCTAAGGATTCCGGCCGACCGTTTGACTTCCGCGATGAGCTTCACGGCAGCCGCGGGCGCAAGGCGCGAGACTGGGAGGCCGATGAAACCGCCGAATTGATGCGTTTTCTTGAAGCTCCAGAGGAGGACAAAGGACTCTCTCTCCTACCGGATGATTGGAGGGAGGCGCTTACTTTCCCAGAGCAGAATGACAAGCTTTTGGTGGCCATGCGCCGCTATCAGTCGCGCATAGCCCGCTTGCATCGCTGGTGCTGGTTTTTAAAAAGCGCAGAAAAACAGCAAGACACGGCTCACCGAGAGATCCTTGAGTGCGACGATTTGCGTCTGGTATCGCCGGAATTGAAGAAGCTCGTAAGCAAAACTGACCCGCGTGCCTCGAAAATGCTGGAAACCCAATTGTGCAAGCGGCTGGATATCGCACAGCAAATTCTCGTCCGAATCGCCAACCGGGCCCTGCCTCTGCGCGGACGGTCGTGGAAATGGGAAAGTCATCCTCGGGCGACCGCAGAAAATCCGTTGCACCACCTGACCCAGAATGGGCCGGGCCTCGATCGCGAAGACAGGCCGGTATGGATTAGGGGGCAGCGGGGGCTTTCCATGAAGCGAATCGAGCAGATAGAGGAGCTTCGGAAGCGCCTCCAGTCGTTGAACCAGACTATGCGGCGAAAGATAGGAGAGAAACCGCCAATTAGGCGCGATGAATCGGTGCCTGACCCCTGCCCGGACCTGCTTGAAAAGCTCGACAATATCAAGGAACAGCGCGTCAACCAAACAGCCCATATGCTCCTTGCTGAGGCCCTTGGCCTCAGGCTCGCACCGCCTCCTGCAAACAAAAAGAGCCTGTTAAATGAGAAAGACCTGCACGGCGTCTATGAGAAAATAATAAACAAAAGAGGCGAGTGGGTCGGCCCGGTTGATTTCATAGTAATCGAAGACCTGTCGCGCTATCGCGCGAGCCAGGGACGCGCGCCACGCGAGAACAGCCGCCTTATGAAATGGTGCCACCGGGCGGTGCGTGACAAACTCAAGGAACTATGCGAGGTGTTCGGACTGCCCGTCCTCGAAACGCCTGCCGCCTACTCGTCACGTTTCTGCGCCCGTAGCGGCGTCCCCGGATTCAGGGCGACCGAAGTAACAGCAGGCTTCACAAAGGAAGGGCAATGGGCGTGGCTGGCAGGGAAAAAAGACGAGCAAGGCAGACCGATGGAGGAGGCGAAGAGGCTTCTGGACCTCGACCGGAAACTCACGGAAGCGCAAACAGCCCTTGAGCGCAAGTGGACAAGCGAGAAACGCCCTGGACGGTGCCCAAAACACACTCTTCTTGTGCCGCTGCCCGGCGGGCCGACCTTCGTGCCGGTGGCGGAAAGAGTTGAAGGTGTTGAGATGCAACCTGCCATTCAACAGGCAGATAAAAACGCGGCCGCCAGCCTTGGTTTACGCGCCATCGCCGACCCGAGGTTGTGGTCCATTCATCCTCGACTTCGAACAAAGAAAAATAGCGGCGACAAGAAGGCGAAGGTTAGAAAAAGCAAGCCCGGGCAAACGGCTGAAGCTCAGTCCGAAGTTAGGTGGTCGACCCGTGAAAAGCGTAAATTCGGCGAGGCAGGCAGGGACCTTCTCATCCATCGTCCTGGTGAGGCTAAGCCGGTGGATAATGGACGACCGAATTTTTTTGCGGATTATGCGGGACTGAAAAGGCTCACGAAAAAATATCCTGGGCTGGAGAAGGAATGGACAACAGCGGAAGTTTCTGGCGAAATGGGCGCGCCAACGCTTGTCCACGGGAAGTCTTTCTGGGGCATGGTGAAGGCCGTTCAATGGGACAGAATAGACTCGATAAATGAGGCGCGTCTTGCAACATGGCGCAGCAAGAGGAAGTCGTAAATATGGACGAGTCCGGACTTCGCGCAACCGATGCTCCGCCCGAAGACGCTCCCGTCATGGGCGTGCGATATTTGCATAACTACGTCTATTGCCCGAGGCTCTTCTACTACCAGTGGGTTGAGAATATCTTCGTGGAAAGCGCCGATACCGTGGCAGGCGGCTCCAAGCACCGGCAAGTGGATAAGCCCTCGCGCGTGGATGGACGTGAAGGTTTCGAGGCTCCTGAGGGGGCTACTCTCCGCAGTCTGCGTCTTGAAAGCGGCTCGCTCGGCCTTGCGGGAGTGATAGATATAATCGAGGGCGGGCAGGAAGGCTGCCAGATTATCGACTACAAGCGCGGTTCTGCCCGAAGGGATGAATCAGGAGAACTCATCCCAAAGGACCCTGACGCTGTCCAGGTTGCAGCCTATACGCTCTTGGCCCGTGAACACGGCCTGCACGTTTCCGGCGCGGCCATTTACTATGCCGGAGACCGCCGCCGCGTCCCGGTAACATTATCAGAAGACGCGCTCGCACGTGTGCCCCGGCTCGTTCAAGAGGCACGCGCCGTTGCCGCATCCACGGTCTGTCCGCCGCCGCTTGAAAACGATGCGCGATGCCAGTATTGTTCTGCTTACCCTGTCTGCCTGCCCGGCGAGTCTCTCTACTGGTCCGGCTCGTGTGAGGAGCCCAAGCTCGCTCACCCTCCGGTCGTAGATGGCGACGAAGGCGAGGTAATAGTGGCGCAGGACGCCAGGGCATTTCTTTCAAAAAAAGGGGACCAGCTCCATGTTGCTCTCGATGGAAATGTGATATCAAAACATCCTCTAAGGCAGGTGCGCGCCGTATATCTTTTCGGGGCGGTGCAGATGAGCGCACAACTTGTGCATGCATGTCTCGACGAAGGCAAAGACGTTGCCTATTTCGCTCCCTCCGGGCGCTTTCTCGGGCTTCTTCGCGGACTTCCGGCCTCAGGCATCGATGCGCGCATCGGCCAGTATCGTCTTTTTCAGGATGAAAACACTTGTCTAACGCTCGCCAAAGAGGTCGTCAGGGCGAAAATCCACAACCAGCGGGTCCTTCTCATGCGCAACGGCAACGTTTCCGACCAGGCTATCGAGGAATTACGATCTCTACGCGATAGAACCCTTGATGCGCGGGACATCGGGACGGTCCTGGGACTTGAGGGCCGGGCTGCTGCGGTCTACTTCGAGGGTTTCAGCTCTATGCTCAAGGAAAATAAGCTGTCGGATTTCTCATTTTCCGAGCGAAATAAGCGACCGCCGAAAGACCCGGTGAATGCCCTTCTTTCACTGGCGTATTCCATGCTGGCAAAGGAACTGACCGGCGTATGCCACTCTGTCGGATTGGACCCTTTCTTGGGGTTCTATCACAAGCCCCGCTATGGCAGACCCGCGCTTGCCCTGGATCTCATGGAGGAGTTCCGCCCGCTTACCGCCGACAGCATCGTCTTATCGTTAATCAACCGTGGCGAGGTGGCGCCCTCGGATTTTCTGTTTTCCTCTCACGGGTGCAATCTCAACGAGCACGGACGTCGGGCGTTCTGGCAGGGATGGTTTCGACGGCTCAATGACGAGGTTACACACCCGGTATTCCGCTATCGGATGAGCTACCGCCGCATGTTCGAGGTCCAAGCCAGGCAACTTTGGAGATTTCTGCGGGGAGAAGCAAAAACCTACACAGGTTTCACAACACGATAGATCAACAGGTCTAATGAGCAGAAAGCACTATCTCATAACATATGACATCTGCGACCCTAAGCGGCTTCGGAATGTTGCGCGCATCATGGAGGGTTATGGTTATCGCCTTCAATTTTCGGTTTTTCAATGCCCGCTTGACGACCTGCGTCTCGAGCAGCTTAAAGCGGATATCGTCCCTGCGATCAATTCCGATGAAGACCAGGTCTTGATCGTGTGCCTCGGGCCCGAAAGTGAGCAGACAGTTAGGCGCTTCGACAGTGTTGGGAGGCCGTACAGGAGCGCCATGAGGCTTACAATCATATGATGAAAAATGTTGTAAGGACTTCGATAAAATGGTAAAGTTCTGTTGCCTATGGGCACCGACCATCATCTCTCCGCCATTGAGATGACAAGGTTCTTTGATAACGCGAGCGCGGTAATGCCGGAGTCCCTATCGGAGGGCACTCGCACGTATGAAATATCACATAGTTGCATCCGGCAAAACATCATTTTTGATTGACTTGCGGCAGGCGGTGGCAGACGGTGCTCGTAATTGGTACCGCAAACCCGCTTCAAATGTGAGATTTCTCAGGGGTCTCCCTCCGATACCGCGATATCAAGAGCCTTGAGGCGGAGGAGCGCGTCGCGGGCTATGCCGTCGGGCATGGCCCCTCCGATACCGCGATATCAAGAGCCTTGAGGCGGTAAAATTACTGTCAAAGCCCTTAAAGCCCTTCATTCCCCTCCGATACCGCGATATCAAGAGCCTTGAGGCGGGACAGGTAGGCGGCTCTCCGGCCCCGGCAACTGATCCCTCCGATACCGCGATATCAAGAGCCTTGAGGCGGAAATCACGCTTTAACGGACAGATACTTTTCTCTCCCTCCGATACCGCGATATCAAGAGCCTTGAGGCGGGCGGTGTGAAATATCGCCCACACCGCCGCCCTCGCTCCCTCCGATACCGCGATATCAAGAGCCTTGAGGCGGTGTTCCGGTGTGTAAATGTAGCCATTGGCGGGGTTCCCTCCGATACCGCGATATCAAGAGCCTTGAGGCGGACATCGGAGGGCGGACGATGGCCGAGAGAACAGCCCTCCGATACCGCGATATCAAGAGCCTTGAGGCGGACTTTGCCGGCCCCGGCAAACCGATCCGACGAGGCCCTCCGATACCGCGATATCAAGAGCCTTGAGGCGGCACTCGCGCAGGTCGGTCAGCCAGAGGTGGTCTTTCCCTCCGATACCGCGATATCAAGAGCCTTGAGGCGGAGCCAGTTGGAGGCGAAGGGAGCATAACACCACGCCCCTCCGATACCGCGATATCAAGAGCCTTGAGGCGGGTCCTTCACCTCCTCGTTAATCCCCCTCTGTCCCCCCCTCCGATACCGCGATATCAAGAGCCTTGAGGCGGTTAATCAATTTAGTTATATCGGGCTCGCCCTGGTCCCTCCGATACCGCGATATCAAGAGCCTTGAGGCGGCTCTATACGCCTACACCTGTTCGCCCAGTTCGACCCCTCCGATACCGCGATATCAAGAGCCTTGAGGCGGTACACATGGAATGGGGGCATTGTGCCGTCGGTAACTCCCCTCCCTCCGATACCGCGATATCTCAGTGCCCCTGGGGTGCCGTTATGGCCACCCAGGACATAGTCGACCACTGGAACCCGTCCACAAGCACAAGGTGGAGGGAGGACACCTGCTACGGGCCAAAGGATTGCCCTAACCACCCCAAGACTCTGTGCTGAAATTGTGCTTTTTTTGTGCTGAAAACTGCCAAAATGTACAAAAAATTTAGAAACGGGCAAGAGCGTTGTAACGCCGTAACTCCGCGATTTGGAAGGCTTAAACGGGAAACCAAACCCAAATCAAGGAGTTAGATTTTTCTGCGTTATTGCACTCATAAGCCCCGCGTCGGTGGTTCGATTCCACCCACCGCCACCAAGATTCCTTTCTAGCAAAAAACGACTTTGGCCGTTCTCGCGTCTTTTGAATCCCTTTCCCCCCGCACAAAGACCACCATCATAATCCCTCCGATTAGACCAAAACATGACAAAAGGCATGTTTCAGGCCCGCATTGGGGCGTATATTTCCAGAATAGCCTTAAGGACCAGGCCGCATACTTTTATTTAATATTTTTTTAATCTATCGGAGGAGGGCATGAGGAAACGGATCGCATTATTTTTTCTACTATTTTTTACTCTGGCAATGCCTGCGCTGGCAAGCGCGGACGGGGAAGGGGATTCAAAAAGGGAAAAAAGGGCTATAATCGAGACTGCTTACGGGAATATCGAGATACTGCTCTTTCCAGATGTCGCTCCCAGGCACGTCGAGAATTTCGTCAGGCTCGCGAAAGAGGGCTTCTATGACGGCACGCTCTTTCACGAGGCAATACCGGGCCTCAAAATCCAGGGCGGAGATCCATATACAAAGGCCAGCCCCGGCACTTATACCGGCTGCTGCCCGAGAAAAAGCAGGTACGGCCTGACCGTCCTGCCCTGGACAGTTCCCGCGGAGTTCAGCAAGGTCCCGCATAAAAGGGGCATCGTCTCGATGGCGAGGTTCGAGGACGACCCGGACAGCGCAGGCTCCCAGTTCTTCATAGTGCTCAAGGACTCCAGCTCCCTTGACGGCAAATACACCGTATTCGGCGAGGTCACAAGCGGCATGGAAGTGGCCGACAGGATTGCTGCTCTTCCGAAAGACGAAGGCTACCCTGATCTTCCCGAAGAGAGGGTCGAGATGAGGGTGAGGATATTGGAGTGACGCGCAACCTTTTTCTCTCAGGGTCTATACCCGGCCGCGAGCGTATTTGCCCTTTCCCCTTGATGGGGAGGCAGGGAGGGGTGAGCAGGTTTCACCTTACCTCAGTTCCCTCCGTCAAGGGAGGGGAGGTTTTAAGATACCCCGGAGTTCCTGCGGAGGGTTCATTTCTTTTCTCCACGCCAGCTCAGGCCAGGGCCCGCCAGCAAGCCACTTGTGCGCAGCCGGGGAACATGGGCGCAAGGCCCGGCTCCAATACCCTCTTTAAAGGAACTTGGGTTTGACTTATAATTGTGCTAACGAATTTATAAGCAAAATCGGAGGGACATATGAAGATACTCTTTTGCCATGACGGCTCTGAAAACGCCCAGAAGGCGCTGGATAAGACCCTGGAGCTTTTCAAGCTGGCCAAGCCGGAGATAATCCTCCTGACCGTAGTCGAGGGGACAGCCGACGCCAGCATGGAAAACGAGGAGATATTCGAGAGGCAGCGCTCGGAGGGGCAGGATTTCCTGATGCGCACGGCCAAGTACATAATCGGCAAGGGGTTCGACGTGGACGCCATACTCGCCACGGGCGACCCGAGAAAGATGATACTCGAGGCCGAAACTAACAAGAAGCCCGACATAATGGTAGTCTCGAAGCGGGGCGGAGGCATCCTTGAGGACATGGTGCTCGGTAGCGTCAGCGCCTATGTCGTGCGCCACGCGAAATGCGCGGTGCTGGTATTCCATGCCTAGGCGGTCTCTGTCTTCTTATTCAGATTAAGTCAAATGTGAAAGCTCATTCCAGTATATCGAGCAGGGCTATTTATTCTTTCGTAGCCGAACCGCCATACCTGCATAGAGAGGAAAGACCGGAACGCATTCCGGAAGGCTTGTAAGCGGCTTTCCATGCTCTGGAACCCTTCTTCAAGCCTGAATTCCACCAGCCATTTCCCGAAATGCGTTCCGATGAACTCAATTCCCGCCCAGAAGAAATTCAATCAAGGCCGCTCCCATGCCCTGTTGAACAAAAATCTATAAGAGCATACGGCGGCCATCGCGAACCCTAAAAGGACAAGTGGCGAAGGCTCGGGCACGGCTGTTTTTTTGATGGGGATCGCGAGGAAACCATATCCCCTCTCGTTGAATGTATAGCTGCCGACCAGATAGCCAAGGTCGTTGATGCCTGAAAGGCCGGAATAGGCCGCACCCGGATAATTGATCGTGGTTACGCTGCCTTTGGCGCTGTCGAACAGGAATCCACCTTCCGAATAGTTCCCCACTATATATCCTGAATCGTTTATGCTCCGCGCCCAGATGTCCAGGCCGTAAGGCGAATCGCCGAAGACTATCTGGCTCAGGTCCTTGCCGTCATATACATAGGAGATCCAGAAATCCGGGTCGTAGCCCACCATCTGCCCGGAATCGTTTACGTCTGAAAATATCGTGGTGTTTGGAAAAACCTTGGCGCTCTTTTCATACAATACCCCGTTTGAGCTGTTCGTCGGCCAGTCGTAATAGCCTCCGGCGGCAATGCCCGCGTCGTTAAGCCCGTTTATCGAGGTTTCGGTGTTTCCCGGGAACGAATAGGTCGAGAAGTCCCTGCCGTTAAGGATGAAGTCCTGATATTTATAGCCGTCATTGTACTCGCCGACCATCTTGCCGGAATCGTTTATGTCCTTTATGCCGGTATTGCCTCCGCTCCCCGGATAATCTATGGTGAGGTATCCGGTGCCGTCGTACAGGAAACCATGCGAGCCGGTCCCGTCCGAGTATGTGCCTACGATATGCCCGAAGTTGTTGATTCCGTTTGCGCTCGTCCATAAGGCGCCCGGCACCTCTATGGTAGTGAACTCATATTGGGTCGCGTACGCATTCGAGGAAAGACCGGCAATGAAAAAGACGGCTGCAAGCCATGTTTTTTTCATGGTGCCCCCCTTTTATTATTATAAATCTGAGTATAGCAGAGAAGGATGGCGCGGTTTCGGGGCGCTTAGGAAAGGGCTTGAGGCTGAATGGAGAGGAGGGTTCTTTTATTACCCTCTTCATGAATTCCATGCACAAATCGGCGGAATATATCTGGTGGGAAAGCCGGGTCATTTGGCGGAAGCGCGCAAAAGCGGTTACCGTAAAAAGAAAGGGGCTTAAAGCCCCTTTCTCAAAGTAACGATAGCGGTTTTTTTTGATAAGTTATTTGATAAATATGACGACGGCATGGGTTGTGCCGTCGTCGAGGCTTACGCTGACCTGCCAAGAGCCCTGCGTAAGCCCCCTGGTGCCAAGGTTGAAAACGTATTGCCCATCGTCTTCGTCGTACCTGAACATATTACCGTTATCAGCGCCTGCCTCTGTACCGTCTAGCGGGTCGTCGACCGGACCGGTTTCAGAATATTTCTGGAGGGAAATGGCGGCGCTAGCGGTGGAGGTCATGTCTCCATGCGCTTCCATGAGCCGGAATTTCACAGGTATGGTATTGCCGAGCTTGAAAGGCCTGTCCTGGTCAATCGGAGGCAAAAACCCGCCGAACGCGTAAACGACCTTGATTCCCGCCGAGCATGATGAGGAATTGCCCGCGGCATCGGTTGCGGTGAATGAGACCGTCGTCGTGCCAACCGGACTTAATACGTCAGGAACAGCGCTGTGCGCGACAGGAACGCTTGCGTCGATATCATCCGTAGCTACCGCTCCGGAAAGGAACCCTGCCACAGCCGGGTCGGAAGCAGGGGTATTCAAGAGCACGCTTAAATCGGCCGGGCATGTCAGCACGGGAGGGACCGTATCCATCATGAGGCCGAAATCCATTTTGAACTCTGGGCTTTCCATGCTGCCCGACGGGAATGTCTGGCCGAGGACGGTCGTAGTTGAGAAGGTATCGGAAGACGAGCTTCCGCCGCCTCCGGTAACTTCGCCCTTTTCAAGTACGAAGTTCTCGCTCGACGACGCCGCGTTCGCGGGCATATCAGCGAAAACGCATAAAAAAGCCGCGAGACAGAATATCTTTAAACGGGTTCTCATATTCTAGGTTCCCTTTCGTGCGATTAAGCCGCTCAGGGCGTTGGCGTTACGGTGCAATCGGCGGCCAGCGGCGCGTAGTTTTCATCGAATGAGCCGACGCATTTCGTATTGTATGCGTCGCCGCCTGCCGATCCTCCTGCAATCATGGTTCCGCTCACAAAATTGTAGGAACTGGTGATGCATGAAAGCGCAGCTGCGCCATTGCTAATCAACGCTGAGTTTTTAATGCGTAATACGCTCCTGTCGTTATGGATTGCTGGTCCTGAACCGTATCCTTCTATCTCCGAGCTTTCGATCTTCGACTCCCCTCCGGATATTCTCAGGCCGGGTCCTCTGAGGATACTGTCCCCTATAAACAGATCGAAAGTATCAAGGGCGGGACCTTCGATGAGGCTATGCTTGATGGCAAGCTTCCCAGTGTTGTAGATTAACGAAGACACATCTCTTCCGGGGAGCGTGACAAAGGAAAGCGACATCGACGCTCCCGAGAAGTTTCTTATAAGTGAACCGTCTGACGGTATGGTCTTGAGATGTGATAGCTCCAGCGTGCCTGAATTGGAAATGGAGGTATAGAAAATCGACATGCGGTTTATTCTCACGTCATAGCCCGGCGGAACCGTAAGGGACCCGTTCAGGAGCGTCACATCCTCGCCGGAACCCTCAATGTCGACATTTTTATCGACATAGGCCGGGGCATTGAAAGCGCCTGGCATTACCTTTATAAGGCAGCGCGTGCCGGGGGTGAGGCACCAGTTTAGCCCTATATTCTGTATCGCGGCGTTAAGTCCATCAGGCCCGAGGAAGATGCCCTGGCCCGAGGTCATGCTCCCTATGCTTGCAGCCACCAATGCGAAGTCCTGTATCGCGCCGAAACCGACTCCCTGCGGCCCCTCAGGTCCCTCAGGCCCGGCAGGTCCTTCAGGGCCAACAGGCCCTTCCTGTCCGGCAGGCCCCTCCGGTCCTTGTGGCCCTTCCGGTCCAGCCCCGATGCCGCATCCCCATCCTGCAGAGGTTTTCATTATGACCTCGCCCTGATTGCACATCGTTGCAGAGAAGCTCAAAAGCGTTATCGAGCCGTCGGCCACGGTATCGGCGCTGGCTGCGCTCCTCGCGATGTCAGCATAACGGGCGTTATCCGCATTCAGCGCATTGTCAGCGTTCCTGGCCGTTTCAGCATTAAGTGCGTTATCCGCCCTCAGCGCATTTTCAGCGTTTTTTGCATTTTCAGCGTTCTTCGCCATCTCAGCATTACGTGCGTAATCCGCGTTCAGCGCGCTCCCGGCATTCGTCGCGGAGTCGGCGTTATCCGCCCTTGCCGCGCCCATTGAATAGCCAACGCTTGTGAGGGGTATCCGGGGTACCATCTCGGTGTCGGTCCCAACGGCTATGCCAAGATAGTACGGCTCATTAAACGGCAGGTCCAAAGTCGCTACGCTTCCAAGCACTATTGTAAAAAGGCCGCTTCTGACCGGAACTGCCCTGTGTGTTTCCGTCCAGAGGGGCCTGCCCTCATATCTATGATTGTAAATTGATACGCTGATATCGAATCTTCCGTCCACAAGGCCTCCGCCTGATTTTGAAAGGCGGCCTTCATAGGTGATCATCTGCGGGACTGCGGCATGGGACTGGACAGCTCCGAAGGTGATGAATAATCCAAATAATAGGGCTAATCCGCAGTATAACCTGCTTGCTGCCGACATCGTTTTTTCCTCCTGCCAATAAATTTAATCCAAGCTATATTAATCGATTGTTTTCTAATGCCAGGAATCAGGCAAATAGATAAACAATTATTTTATATTTTGAAGGCTAATACTACTCGTTCCGCTGAAAATCGTCAATACCTAAATTTATTCGAAAATATTTTCATTAGATTTCTTTAAAAAGATTGCGAATTTACGAGAGGTTGGGATAAATAGGCCTGTATTACAAATGTGAATTTCTTGGGAGAGGGCTTGAAAAATCGGGATTGACGGATATACTTTCGAAACGACACCTCTCTCTCAAAATATGAGAATACTCGACCTTGGCTGCGGCAGAAGAAAGCTGCCGGGAAGCACCGGCATAGACGCGAGCACTTCAAGCGAGGCGGATATCATACACGACCTCAACAGGTTTCCTTATCCGTTCGATGATTCGGAGTTTGACGGGATAGTTTGCAGGCATATTCTCGAGCACCTCGATGACATACCTCGGGTCATGAGGGAGCTACACAGAATACTTAAGCCTTCGGGGACCCTTAGCATTATAACCCCTCATTTTTCCTGCGATAATTCATACACCGACCCGACCCATAAGCACCATTTCTCTGTCCGCTCATTTGATTACTTCATCATGGGAAAAAGGCTTGCGCAAGATATCTATACGGAAGCCCTTTTCGAAGAGAAAATAAGCAAACTCGTCTTCAGCGATATATATAGGAGAGGCGCTTTCAATATCAATATGCACAGGTGCCTGGGGCTGGAATGGATTGTGAACAGATACCCCCGCTTATACGAGAAATACTTCGCCTTCATCTTCCCAAGCAATGAAATCATAAAGGAACTGGAAGCAATAAAAGGCTGCTGCAAGAAGGGCTAGACTTCCCGGTTTACGAGAATCCCGTCCTACGCGTCAGACGTTCAGGTACCTGAATCCCTCGGTCTCAACGGTCGAATAGACGACAGCCATGAAAATGAGGAGGAGATACCAGAGTATGATGAGGACGTCGGCCACGCCTTTCGGCAGGTATGTCCTTAAAAATGCGTACACGCGTCTATACCCGGAAAAAGAGTATCCTGCCGATGACAGCGAGTCCTGAAGGCAGGTCCGGCTCCTTTGTTATCGCGAAACCGAGTATCACGAAGTTCATCGTAAAAAACCACGAAACCCAATCGGCAACGGGCTTGCTGACCGGCAAGGCGAATGGCAGGCCCGCCTTGAACCTCTGAAAACCCTGCCACACGGCTATGCCCGCGCCGTGATAGACGCCCCATGCGACATACCTTAACGAGACCTCGTGCCAGATCCCCAAAACGAGCATTGAGACGATCACCGCCGCCCACGGACGCCGACCTATCGACAGGGTAAACATGTAGACGTAGTCCCTGCACCAGCTCGAGAGCGATATGTGCCACCTTCTCCAGAAATCGTTTATGTTCTTTGCCAGGAACGGGTAGTTGAAGTTCTCGGCAATCTTGAAGCCGAGTAGCATGGAGAAGCCAATGGCGATATCCGAATACCCGGAGAACTGGAAATACAGATTAAGGCCGTACCTCAGGCACTCGAGGTAGTCGGCAAGGACCGCGTGCGATTCGCCGATCTTTTCAATCCGCCCTGCGAGCAGGTTCGAGACCTCATAATTGGCAAGAAAGACCACTTTCACGAACCCGTACAGTATCCTCTCGCAACCGTTTGAGAAAAGAGCCGGATCGAATCTGTATCGCGAGAGATTCCTGTGGAATTCCTGGAACCTGTTTATGGGGCCGGCTACGAGCACGGGCAGGAAGAACATGTAATTTACGAACTCGCGGAACGTGTGCGGCGGAAGCGTGCCTTTTATGCCGTCCAGCACGTAATGGAGCGCCCTGAGCGTGTAGAAGCCGAAGCCAAGGGGCACAAGCGGCCCGCCCAGCCCGGCGCCTGTCCTGAACCAGATGAAAACTGCTGTTATCGAGCCGAATGCGGTAAGCGCCCCTGCTATCCAGTGCCTGCCGCGGCTAAGCGGAAGAATACCTAGTGCGGTGAAAAAAGCGAGCACGCCCAGAGAAAGGGGCGATACGAAGGCGAGGAGGACCGCCGCAGAAACAGATACCGCGTATGGCCGCCAATGCCTGGGTGCGGCCCAGTAGGCGGCGACCGTCGCGGCTATCCACAGGAGCATCTTCAGAGAGACGAAGCTCATGATTCAGCCATCAATTTGAGTTCCTTCACGAGCCATTGTGAAAACCTTTTGCGCCCTGCTTCGTTCATATGGGCGGGGTCGGCATAGAATTCGGACGCCATCTCCTCAGGAAACGCGACCATTGTGATTCTGTATTCGCTCCGGAGTCTTTCAAAAAGGGCAGCCCTGTCCGATTTGTAGTCGCCTGCAAGCGCTTCGAACTCGGGCGACCGCCTTACATCTACGAGCGCCACGCGCACGCCCCTTTTGGCCGCCTCGCTGAAAAAAGTCCCCACTTCATCGAACCCGACCAGAGTCCTCCTGTTAAATGAAGCTACGGATTTTTTAATCCTTCCGGCGGACTTTTTAACGGCTTGCAGCCTTGGGACGTCGTCCCGGATATTGGCGTAAGTATTGATGTGAGGCTCCGGCAGAGCGGGCCTTTTGACCTTCAGACTTTTTCGTACAGCCTCCCGCAGGAAATCCGGGTAACTCTTTAAAAAACCCTTTTCGCACCTGTGGTAAAAAACACTATCAGATTCGAGAAGAATGATGCTTGGGCGAACGTCGAGGACCTTTTCAAAAAAAAGCTTGAAATCCTCCAGCACTGCGCATGGACGCGCGAGGTGAAGGAATTTGAGAGACATAAGCTTTTCGGAAGCTAGCTCCTCAAACGCCTGGTCAGGCATAATAGCGTACGCCATAAGGGAACTGCCAATGGCAATAACCCTCAGGCCCTTGTCTCCGGCATCGCTCCGATCTGAAAACTTTTCAAATCTTTGTAGATAGGAGTTTCGGTAGGCTGCCTCCGCCTCCAGGTGATATGTCCTGTACGCTGGCAAAGACACAAGGAAAACGCACGTGAAAAGAGCGGCTACAATATGCCAGAGCCTGAGCGGAGGGAACGGTTGAGGGTACTTGTGTTCAGGACGAGAGCTTTTCACCAACTATCCTCTCGGCATCGCCTATGGACTGAATCCTGATGATGTCGGCAGGGGCAAGCCGTATACCGAACGCCTCCTCAAGGGCAACCACGAACTGAAGGTGCGCGAGCGAATCCCATTCCGGTATTTCGGCCGGCGTGGACGATGAAGATATTTCCTCGACGGACGTTTTGAACGTATTCGCAGCCGCCGAGCGGACCCTGCTTTTCAGGTTTCCAATGGTCCCTGCCGCCGGGGGCAGGGACTCAAGCGCCATCTTTTTAGCGACCGGTATTACCACCTTGCCTGAAGGCCCTTTTGGAAGTTCCGGGAGTATGTAGACGCTCGTCGGCACCTTGTACTCGGCTATCCTCGATCGACAGAACTCAACAAGAGCCCTTTCTCCGTAGGAAGAACCGGGTGCGAGGGCGACACAGGACACGACGCGCTCGCCCCATGTCTCGTCTTCGACACCGAAGGTCACGGCTTCAAGCACGTCGGGGTGCTCCTTTAACGTCTCGGTGACCTCCTCGGGATGTATGTTGCGGCCTCCGGAGATGATGACGTTTTTTTTCCTGCCTGCGATCCTGTAATAGCCGTCCACGTCCTTGACTGCAATGTCTCCGGTACGGAGCCAGCCGCCGGATAATGCCTCACGCGTGGCCTCAGCATCTTCGAAATATCCGGTCATGATGTTGTCGCCTTTCAAGAACAGTTCCCCTGCCTCTCCTGCCGGGGCTTCCGAGCCGTCCTCCCTCATGATCCTTGCCTCGCAATCGGCCGGTTTGCCGATGGTACCAACTCGCCGGTCAGAGTTTCCTGGACCGCAGAAAAGTGCGCCCGTGACCGTCTCGGTAAGGCCGTACACATTGGCTACCCTGACCTTGAACCTCTTTTCAAATTCCTCCCATAGTCTCTGTTCGAGATAAGCGGCCGTGGATATTATGAGCTGGAAATCTTCCGTGGCGAAGCCATCCTCATGTCCCTGCCCGAGCCTGTTTATAAGCGAGAGCATCGTCGGCACGGCTACGAAATGAGTTATGCGCTCACGGTATACCGAATCCATGAGGCCGGTTATATTTTGAACGCTGAAATCAAGCGGCCTGTAAAGGGTGGCAGAGTTGAAGAATGCGGCAAGCGGGCCCTGGACTATGCCGTCGGCATGGTTAAGAGGGAGTACGTTCAGTATTCGGGAGGCCTCGTCAAGACCGAACTGCCTCGAAAGCGTCCCAAGGTGCGTGAAGAGGGCCGAGTGGCTTATCCTGACGCCTTTTGGCCGCGAGGTCGTCCCTGAAGTGAACAAAATATACGCATCCGAGCCCCGGTCGATACCCGGAGGAGGCTGGGCGGGGAGCGCGGCCTCAAGATACGACGGAAGTGGAGAGGCGTCTTTTTTCGAAAACCTGCTCAGAAAGCCGGCCTTTGCAGACTTTTTGCCCACCTCGAATACCGCTCTTGTATCAGCCGCCCTGTGCCTTATGTCTTTGTCCAAAAAGGCGCACCCGGCCTTTGCGGCAACCACGAGCCTTGCGGCCTCCGGGTCCGGCAGGCGCGGATCGATGAGCACCGGAGCGACACCGTTACGCAGCAATCCAAGGAACGCGGCGGCCACTTCGATATCGTCCCTGCTAGAGATTATAGCCCTGTCCCCTGCCTTTATTCCCGCGCCTTTGAGAAGGCCCGAAAGCCTGTCGGTGCGCTCAAGCAGCCCCCCGTAGGTGAGAGTCCCGTTGCCAGTGACGACAAGCGGTTTCGTGGGTTTTGCGGCAGCGGCATTTTCAAATGCGGCCGCTATGTCGAGCGGGGTCGGGTTCATAAACAAGCCTCTTTCAATTTTCTTCTGAGCAATTTTCCGTTTGTGCCGCGCGGAAGCGAATCAACGAGCCTGAAGTCCGCCGGCGTCCTATTATGTCCGAGGACCGCAAGGCAGTGCCTTTTAAGTTCCTCTGTGATTTTTCTTTTCTCCCCGCTCGGGTTTCTTGGCACGACAAAAGCCTCAATCACGGGACGGCCCCCTTCAGCGCCCAGGGCGCAGACAGCGGCTTCGATGACAAGGGGAGAGGATTCGATGGCGCGCTCGATCTGGGCCGGGTGGACAAGCTCTCCCCGTGCGTCCTTGAAGGCGTCGTCGGCTCTTCCGATAAGCTCGATGGAGCCGTCAGGGCGCGTGCGGCAGAGGTCCGCCGTTTTGTACCAGCCGTCCTTGACCACTTCCGCAGTGGCCTCGGGTTCCCCGAAGTAGCCGCTCATGAGGTTCTCCGTTTTTATGAAAAGCTCTCCGGTTTCGCCCTCTGCAGCTTCCCTTCCTCCAGAGGCGATTATTTTCGTCGCGCACCCGGCAGGTATCCCTATGGTGCCCCTGAAATCCAGTTCCCTGCCCGGAGGGACGCCTATGCAGAAGCCTGCCGTCTCGGTGAGGCCGTAATAATTGAGCACGGGCCTGCCAAAAAGCATTTCAAATTTTTCAGCCATGGATTCGGGCAGGCTCGAGCCGGTGCACATGACAAGCCTCAATTCTTTGACGAAATGGCTTGAAACCCTTTCGGGAAAGAGTACGAACTGGGCGAGAAAGGCCGGGACAGTGCACAGAACGGTTGTGCCGGTTTTCTCCATGAGTTCGGAGGCGGCAGCGGCGTTCTTTCTCACATTCTCAGGCGCTATTATGAATGACGAGCCGGCCCGGAGCGCCGCCACGCACGGGTTTCGGAGTCCGCTCATGGTGTGGAAATCGCCCGTGCAGAGGATCCTGTCCTTTCCCGTCCATCCGTAGACCTCTGAGACGAGGCGGCCGCTTCCGCAAAGGGCGGCGTTCGACAGCACTACGCCTTTTGGAAGCCCGGAAGTCCCGGACGTGAAAAGGATTGCCGCATCGTCTTCAGGCGAGACCGGACCGGCCCGGTAGTCTTTGCCGCCCTCATCAAGCCAGGCGGAGAATGATTTAAGCCGCGGATCAGATTCAGGGCCGTATGATATGGTCTCGATGCCGGCGGGCTCTTCAGACCTCGTGCTCTCTCGGCCAAGGAAAATAATTTTAGGCCCTGCTCTTTTTATGATCGCGGGGAGGGCATCCGTGGAAAGCGCGTAGTCGACCGGGACGAAGACCGCTCCTGCGAGCGCCGAGGCCCAGAATACGACCGCTGCTTCAGCCGAGGCTCGCGATATGGAGACTACCCGGTCTCCTTTCATGATGCCAGCGGCCTGAAGCCGGCCGGCAACGTCTTTCGCGAGGACGCCTGCCTCCGAGTAGCTTAAGCTGCTGCCGTCGTCAAAAATTATAATGGGCGAGGACCCGTTTTTGGAAACGGACGTCTCGAAAAGAGAAGCTATCGTATTCGGCGTGTGCGTCAAAAGAATCCTATCCCTCGGTGTAGAAGATGTCCATGCAGCCTTTGCAGAAAGAGTTCGTCCCGTACTCGCCGGTGCGGTGCTGCTCTCTTAAGCCGGAATAGATTTCGCCATTCCAAATATCCTTGAGAGTCGATACGGCCGCGTTCCCCATAACGTTTGCGGAGTTATAGTCGCGGCAGCACGGGACCACGGTGCCGTCCCACTGGACAACCAGGTATTGCCAGGGGAATGGGCATGGCATGAAAGGCGGGTATTTTTTCACTTCCCCGAGCGGGACGAGCTCTTTTTCGGTCCAGGGGAAGAACTCGCGCACTTCCACGGGCACGCCCTTATCCTCCCACTCGCGCCTGAACTCTTCTATGCGCCTGTCATTAGCGTTAAGGCGGATTATCCGGAGCGCTATGTTAACGCCACCGAGCCCGGAATTCCCGTTGAGTAGCCTTGCGATATTAGCGATGTTCTCCGTTGCTTTAACGTAGTCGGCGGACTTGCCGCGTATTGTCCTGTAGCTCTCCTCGTCGTATCCGTCGAAAGATACAATTATCCTGAACGGCCGGTTTTCGACCAGTTTATCCAGGACGGTCGGCGTAAGCTCGGGCGCGTTCACGGAAAGGGTCGTCTTGAGGCCCTTGCCCGAGGCGTACCCGGCCATATCGTGCACGCGAGGATGGAGAAGGGATTCGCCAAAATGGAAAAGCTCGATCTCCTTTGCCCTTACGGGCTCTGAGAAGCCGGAAATTTCATCTATTATCTTCTGATAAAGGGAGAAGTCCATGAACCCGACCTCGCGCTCCATGCGGGAAGGCCTTGGGCACATGACACAGGAATAGGGACAGCTGTTCGTGGGCTCTATCTGATGCACATGCGGCTCGGCGGTCCTTTTGAGCTCAAAAAGCTCGGCCCAGCCGTTTCTACTTCTAAGTGACACCGGGAATTTGTTCTGGCTCGTCATCCGGGAGAAAGTACTTGCAGTGTCGATCTTCTTTATGCGGAATGATACAAGAAAAGTCAGGCATAATCCAATAAAAACACTCTATTCCGATTCCAGACTTCGGGCTCTTTTTTAAACCTGAAAAGACAAAATAATAAGTCCAGGGCAGGGCTTTATAATATAGTAAGGCAGAACTATTCAGGCTCTGAAGGGTTTACGCGGCCCTGGCTGGTCCTATGATCCAAAAAGAAAAGGGGTCAGCCAATGTCAGCTAACCCCTTGATTTTAAAGGTGGCCATGGAGGGAATTGAACCCCAGATCACGGGGATTTTCAGCTAATGTTCCATTTTGGATTCACGTTTTTTTATTAATACGTTACGGCTTTTTTGCCTGACTTATGTAGGCAGTTTTATCTTTTAAGAAATACCTTGGGAAGAGTTTGAAAAAACAAAAAATGGGAAACTATAACGAACAGAGTATAAAAAAGTATTTTTATCTGGAGAGATGTATCAAATTCAGCAAACCTAACCGATGCAGAGAAACTTTTAATTATTAAAACTCGTTCACCTGCACTGGGATGTTGCTGCCTACATCCGTACCATTCCCAAGCTGGCCGAAGTAATTAGCTCCCCAAGCCCATAATGTGCCGTCCGACTTGAGAGCTATAGTATGATGGTATCCCGCGGCTATTGCGGTCACTCCGGTAAACCCGCTAACCTGCACGGGTATGCTGCTGCTTACATCAGTACCATTTCCAAGTTGGCCGTGGCCATTTCCTCCCCAGGACCACACCGTGCCGTCCACCTTGAGAGCTATAGTATGATCGTATCCTCTGGCTATTGCGGCCACTCCGGTAAGCCCGCTAACCTGCACGGGTATGCTGCTGCTTACATCGGTGCCATTTCCAAGGCCGTAGAAACTAACTCCCCAAGTCCATAATGTGCCGTCCGACTTGAGAGCTATTGTCTGATTGTATCCCCCGGCTATTGCTGTCACCCCGGTAAGCCCGCTAACCTGCACGGGGATGCTGCTGCTTACATTAGTGCCATTTCCAAGCTCGCCATTAAAATTATATCCCCAGGTCCATACCGTGCCGTCCGACTTGAGAGCTATTGTATGATCGCTTCCCGCGGCTATTGCGGTCACTCCGGTAAGCCCGCTAACCTGCACGGGTATGTAGCTGTCTGCATTAGTGCCATTTCCAAGTTGGCCGTGGCCATTTTGTCCCCAGGTCCATACCGTGCCGTCTGATTTGAGAGCAATAGTATGAGTGTTTCCCCCGGCTATTGCTGTCACCCCGGTAAGCCCGCTAACCTGCACGGGGATGTTGCTGTCTGCATTAGTGCCATTCCCAAGCTGGCCGATGTAATTGTCTCCCCAGGCCCATACCGTACCGTCCGCCATGAGAGCTATGGTATAACGGTTTCCACCGGCTATTGCGGCCACCCCCGTAAGCCCGCTAGCCTGCACGGGGATGTTGCTGTCTGCATTAGTGCCATTTCCAAGCTCGCCGTTAAAATTATATCCCCAGGACCATACCGTGCCGTCTAATTTGAGAGCTATAGAATGCCAGAATCCTGCGTTTATCGCCGTGAGAGTTTGTGGAGAGAGAGTCGTACATATTGAGAGACTGCTTTGAGATGCATTGCCCGCCGCATCGTATGCACGGACTGTATAACAGTATTCACCGAACGGGAGCATGGTATCGGCATAGGATGTGGTCGTGGATGTCCCTATTTGAGCCCCGTTTCTGAAAACCCTGTACCCGGCTACGCCTACATTGTCAGATGAAGCCGCCCAGCTCAGGTATATTGATGACGAGACAGCTGTGGCTGTCAATCCAGTGGGTATAGTGGGAGCAGACTCATCCGGTGCGGATAGGGTAGTTGCGCAAACAGTAGAGCTATAAATAGACTCATTACCAGCCGCATCGATCGCCGAAACCGAGTAGCAGTAACTCGTTGAAGGGGATAGCGCAGTGTCTGATGCCGTCGTGTTTGTTGTAGTATCTATTAAGGTGCCGCCCCTGTAAATCATGTATCCAGCCACGCCTACATCGTCGGTTGAAGCGGTCCATGAGAGATCAATCCGGCTGACAGAGGCGGCCATGGCAGTAAGATCCGTCGGCATTGAAGGCGGGCCGGTGTCTTCAGAGGCCCACAAACGATAATAAATATCAGCAATCTCGAGATTGATGCCAGCCAGTGACTTAGTCAAAAATTTCAGTTCCCCACCAATATTGCCCGAAATGCCGACCCCTGCCTCCACATGGTTGCCAGAAGAAGAGTACAAACTCGAAAATTTTCCATAAGGCCGCGGGTCAAAATATGGTCCGGCAACACCATATATATACATCCCGATCTTCGGGCTGAAATACAATTTGGCTGACCCAATGCCAGCCCAGCCATCATGTGAATAGGGAGTATAATTATAATCTTCGAATGAAGAGACCAGTGTGGTGTTGCCGTTTTCATAATCAAGGCCAGCCTCAATGGTTGCGGATGACCTGAATCCGTAAGTCTTGTCAAAAGTATTTTCGCCAGAAAAAACTATGCCGACGCTAGGGATAAATTCAAAGGTTATAACTATCGCAAATGGAGGGACTGGAATTGGAATTGAAACAACACCAATGTATATAGGCAATGCGCTGAGTGGAACATTATTATTAATGCTTACTCCAGCCATCGCGTTAACGGCGACATCCATATCCAGGGTGGCGGGACCTCTTAAAATAAACTTGAGCTTCTGGTTACGCAGGCCAATATCTATATCGTAATCCAACATGGGGCTGTACGTATAATCTCCAGACATGGTCGCATCAATATCGCCGGAAATTCCGAGATTGGTGCCAGGGATTTTATAAGTGATCTTCGGGATGAGGTCTATAGATGCCGACCTGGTAAAAGCCGCGGCTCCGGCATCGGATGTGACTGTTCCCTTTATACGGAGTTCTTCGAACGCATCCGTCAGCATTGCCTCGCTTGTCGTCACCTGCACCGTGCCGTCTGGCGCGGTATAGATGCTTTCCACCTTTCTAAGAAGGCCTCCGGGCGTTTCCGTTGCAATACCGGAGATAATTACATCTCCTATTTGCAGCGATTCTATCTGAGAGGTAGTTCCCGAGAAGATAAGCAAGGCGCCATCCTCAGAAACTGAAGCAAGGTTTTCTGTGGTGTTTTGATCGAGAGCCTTGGCGTTTGAGGCAAGTTTTGCGGAGGCTTGACTGCTATCATTCCCTCCGCCACCGCACCCTGTAAGCAGGAATATGGTTAAACAGAATAAGGACAGTAGTTTGCAAAAACCTTTGTTGTTTTTCATCAGGTTGCAGTTCATTTGTGGCTTGGTTAGGGGAGTTGGCCTTAATAAATTTGCGAATTTGATTTGAATTTACCCCATAATGAGGTCTACTCGCAATTGCCGGTTTATATCGTATTATTGCGACCAACACAATATATTTATTTACTGCCCCGCAGTCGTAAATGCTGACTTTAGAGTACAGGAGTTAGTCTGGCTAATCTGGATACGGCAATCTCGCCGCTTGAGAGTTTGAACGATTCATTTGTCGAGCTCCAGAGGGTTCAGAAAACGCCATTGATCAGGCGGGACATGGAAGATGCAGGGATATCTGGAGCTCGTGAGCGGGGGGAATGGAATGCGAAGGCCGTAATTTTCCAGGTTGAAAAGGTGCTGCGGTAGTAAGGCCCGCCTACCAGTAAGCAACCAGTAAGCGGAGTATATAAAAAGGGGCTACGGAAAATTCCGTAACCCCTTGATTTTAATGGTGGCCAGGGAGGGAATTGAACCCCCGACACGGGGATTTTCAGTCCCCTGCTCTACCGACTGAGCTACCTGGCCATTTTCCGAAATCCTAAACCAACAAAATAATATTAACAAGGCTGGTTGTCAAGGCCATTTTCCATTTGCGCGGACGGGAAAAGGCCGCCCCAAGCCCGATTTCAGCGGCCACTTTTGGGGCCGCTTCCTTTTGGGCCTGAGTTCCCTTTTTTGGCGGCATCCTTTCCGGCGCCCTGGCCAAAGAGAATGGCCTTCTGCTCCTCCCTGCCTTTGCTGGTCCTCTCGATGTAGCAGGGGGCCCCGGTGAACGGGTCGCGCCCGGTCCAGTACATGAGGGTCGAATAGGTCGATGGGGTGGGCGTAAAGACCTGTACCTGCTCAGGGATCCCTCCGAGCTCCTTTACCGCGAATGCGCGGAGTCTTTTCATGTCCTCGCGAGAGCAGCCGGGGTGGGCTGCCATCAGGTAGTATGAAAGGAACTGCTTGAGCCCCGCCTCCCTTGTAAACCTGTAAAAGAGCTCCTTGAACCTTAGAAGCGCGCCCTTGTCGCAGCCGGGCTTCCCCATCATGCGGAGCACGCCGTCTTCCGTGTGCTCCGGCGCTATCTTCATCTGGCCTGAGACATGGTGTGTGACGAGCTCCTTAAGGTAACTCTCCCCGTCTTTCCTGTCCGCAAGCACCATATCGTGGCGGATGCCCGAGGCGACTACCACCTTCTTTACCCCCTTGACTGAACGGAGGGCCCTCAAGAGCGAAATCTGCTCTTCGTGCCCCTGTTTAAGTAGCGGGCAGACCTTCGGTGAGATGCAGCTCTTTTTCGGGCAGCAGCCATCTTTTTCCATCCTCGAGCAGCCGCTACCGTACATGTTGGCCGAGGGCCCGCCCACGTCGTGTATCCTGCCCTTGAAAAGGGGGTGCCTCGCCATCTCCTCCGCCTCAGCAATGATGGAGGCGCGGCTCCTGCTCCTTACGCGCCTGCCCTCGTGGACGGCTATGGCGCAAAAGCCGCACTCGCCGTAGCAGCCCCTGTGAGTGGAGATGGAGAAGCGTATCGTCTCAAGGGCCTTTACCTCGCCGTCCTTCCTGTGAAATGGATGAAGGTCCCGTTCGTACCCGAGGGCGTATACGCGGTCAAGCTCCCCTCCGGTCAGATATTCCGACGGAGGATTCTGGACGAGATAGCGGTCTCCGTGCCTTTGTGCGAGCGGCAGGGCGGTCGCCGGGTCGTTATTTGCGTAGAAGAGACGGAAGGCCCTGGTGAAGGCGTTCTTGTTTGAGACACATTCCTCATAGGAAGGGAGCTCTATCGCGCCTTCGGGAGCTATTTTGGAGATATGGCAGAGCCCGCGTATATCGGAAGGGTCCTTCCCTTTTTTAAGGCGGTCGGCGAGTTCGACCGCCGAACGCTCCGCCATGCCGTAGAGGACGTAGTCGGCCTTTGCGTCGAAGAGGACGGATCGCCTTATAGAGTCCGTCCAGAAGTCGTATTGGGCGATGCGTCTGAGGCTCGCCTCTATGCCGCCGAGGACTATGGGGCGGGTCCCCTTGAAATGCCTTCTTATGAGGTTGGAATAGATGATCGCGGCCCGGTCCGGCCTTCTGTCATTGAAGCCCCCCGGGGTGTAGTCGTCGCTCATGCGGCGGCGGCCGGAGGCAGTGCGGTTCGCGACCATCGAATCTATGCAGCCGCCGGTCACGCCCCAGAAAAGGAGCGGCTCGCCGAGGCGCAGGATATCCGTGCCGGAGGGGTCCGGCTGGCCGATGACCCCGACCCTGTAGCCCGCGTCCACGAGCACCTTCCCGATGACAGCGACCCCTATGAAGGGCGAGTCGATGTAGCTGTCGCCGGTCACGAGTATAACGTCCAGGCGCTCCCAGCCGAGCGCCCTGGCTTCTTTTTCCGTAGTCGGGAGAAACATCGTCTTATCCCGATATGATACAGAAGAAACGGGCCGGCTGGAAGTTATTCTTTGAGCTTATTTCTTGTGCTTCTCCCTCTCATAGGCCTCTGCCTCGGCCTTGTTCTTGTGGACCGTGCCATGCGGGTGCTCGGGAGGCGAGTAGACCGTATAGAGCTTCATCGGTTCACTGGAGTCATTTACTATATTGTGCTCCGTTCCCGCAGGGATGACGACCGCGGAGCCGTCCTGTATCTTGTGCTTCTTGCCGTCCAGCACGGCAGTTCCGGTCCCGGCCTCGACCCTTATGAACTGGTCCACGTCGTCGTGCGTCTCCATGCCGATGTCCTCGCCCGGCGCGAGCGCCATTACAACGAGCTGGCTGTTCGGGCCCGTAAAGAGGACCTCGCGGAAATACCCGTTCTCAAGCGATTTCTTTTCGATATCGGTCAGATACCCTGCCATAGCCGCCTCCTTTTTGTTTTGTCCTGCTTGGCTGGAGATTCGAAAAGAGTACTAATTAACATTATATCAGGCAAGGAGCCCGGCTTTCAGCGGGGCAGGTAAACAACCCCGTTTAAAGCCCGTCTATTCCCATCCTGGACCTTCAAGGCTTTCTGGATTGTTTAGTCCGTCAATACGAGCTTTAGTTTTAATGGTAATGAACGAGGTTTTCTCACTGAGTTGACAAAAGTCTGAAACCCCGATATATATAAGCCAGCATCCGAGGACCGCATCAAACACGCACCTCAGAAGATTCCATCCCGCTTTCATCAAGGCAATCACATCCTGAGCACGGCGATTCAACCCTCCTTTGTCCGATATTCCTTCGGCTCAGGGTTGGTCCCGCTTCTGGCAGCTCCTTATTTGCCAGAAGCTCCCTGAAACTCATCCTGTACAGCGGATAGCGGCAGAGGTCAGAGTAGAGGCTCTGTCCCCCAAATGTGCCCCGGCACACTTCAGGGCTTCCCTAATGACTCGGGCGCCCAGGGAACCAGACCTGTTCCCGAGCTTCTAAAAAAGAGGTCCTCTGGATGCGCCCGTTTTTGGTCCAGGCCGCGAGTGTGCCAGCCTGCCCAAAGGAGCGGGAGACCTGCATTTTTTACGAAAACAATAACTATGACAGGGGCCGGTGTCCCGGGGGTTTGGGTTTGAGATTAGCCGTATTTTTTTTATCCGTCCTGCTCTTTTTCGTCTCCGAGGTCTTTGCGGAAGACATTTGCGCCGAAAGAGGAGAGGCCGGAGCCGCGCTTACGGCTGAAGGGGTCGAGGCCTTCAGGACTGATCCCGAGTATATCGAATTAAGCCCCAGGGACGCTACAAAGGGAAGGGACCTCCTTAAATCAAAGGACATGGGGAGCAAGCCATTACCGCTGAAAGAAGAAGCTTTCCTTTCCGGCGAGGCGGGCTGGCCTTTTCCTCCTGGCGCGGACAGGAGTGAGGCCAGTTCCATAAAATACAAGAGGGAATGCAAGGGCAGCGCCCCCCCCATCCCTGATGAGGCCGACAGGGAGAAAAAGCCTTCCGCAAAGTCGCTCTTTGAAAGGTTCCTCTCAAGCCCTGAGCCCCTCGAGGTCTCAACCAGCCTCGACCCGTTCGGCTACGAGCTCTTCAAGGCGAACCAGGCGGTGCTTTTGCAGGACGCTCCGGTCGCCTCGGATTACGTGATCGGGCCCGGCGACGAGATGAACGTCCTCATCTGGGGCAGGATGAGCGGACAGTACGCGCTTACCGTGAGCCGGGAAGGAACGGTGCACATACCGGATATAGGGCCGGTCCAGGTCGGCGGCTTGACGTTCGCTGAGATGAAGAAGGCCCTTTCAGGCCGCATAAGGGGCGCGATAGGCACCGAGGCGAGCATCACGATGGGGAAGTTCAGGAGCATACAGGTCTTTGTCCTCGGCGAGGTGAAAAAGCCGGGGGCCTACGTAGTGAACGGCATGTCGACCCTTACCGGCGCGCTCATGCTCTCGGGCGGCCCCTCGTCCATTGGCTCTTTGAGGAATATCGAGCTTAAGCGCGGCGGAAAGGCTATAGCTTCCATGGACCTCTACGACCTCCTTTTGAAGGGCGACAACTCCATGGACAGAAGGCTCCAGAGCGGCGACGTCATATTCGTCCCTCCTGTCGGGCCGCTCGTGGGGGTGGCGGGGAACGTAAAAAGGCCCGCGGTCTACGAGCTGGACCGCGTCTTCGACCTTGCGGGAGTCATGGAGGTCGCGGGCGGGGCCATACCGACGGCGTTCACGCAGAGGGTGCAGGTTGAGAGGCTTGACGGGAATAAAAAAAGAACCGTTATCGATATAAACGCGGAAGACAGGGGCGCTGCGGGCAATTTCAAGCTCCAGGACGGCGACCTCGTAAAGGTCTTCGCGATAACGGAGAAGGACGCTAACGCGGTCTTCGTCCGCGGCAAGGTCAAAAGGCCGGGGAAATACGAGCTCAAGGACGGCATGAGACTCGGTGACATAATAAAAAGCGAGGGCGACGTCGATGAAGAGGCCCATCTCGATTACGGGCTCATAAAAAGGCTGAGGCCGCCGGAGATGAACCAGGAACTGGTCCCGTTCAGCCTCGCGTCGGTCTTTTCCGGAAAAGATGACCCCCTCCTTGAGCCCAGGGACACGGTATTTGTTTTCTCCAGGTGGTTCTTCTCCGAAAGGCCCAGGGTAGCGCTGGAAGGCGATGTAAGGTGCAGCTCTGATTTCGTGCTTGAAGCCAGGGATAGTAAGGAAAAAGCGGTGGATCGGCTGGAAAGGGAGGGAAAGCGGACTGCCCCTGAACAGAAGAGAAATGAAACACCCGGGCAGAAACATGATGATCAGGAAGGCTTGAAAAAGGATCTAAAGCGGGAAGGAACAGACTATAGAGCCGAAGAAAGACCCGGCCGGGAGATAGTCAAGCCTGAGCTGGAAACCCTGGCGCGTGATGCGAAAGAAAGTCGGCAGAAGGACCAGGACCGGTTGGAGGAGGCCCGATATGAGGATAAGCGGACCCGGTGCGAGCTCGAATACAGGGATAATCTCACAGTCAGGGACCTGGTCCTCCTTACCGGCGGTCTCACGCCGGAGGCTTCGTCGGGCGGGTTCGAAGTGTACAGGACGGACCCCGAGACGCGGGCAATCGAATCAATGGAGCGCAATCTCTCAAAGGCGATGGCGTCTGACGAGGAGCATAATTTGAGGCTCCGGCCGGACGACCGGGTCGTAATACATTCCATACGAGAGACCTTGCCAAATCGTTTCGTTTCGATCAAGGGGGAGGTCGGAAAGCCCGGCAGGTACGAGTACGCCTCGAACTGGACGGTAAGGGATCTGATTTTTGCCTCCGGCGGAGTCCTCGATTCAGCTTACCTCAAAGAGGCGGAGCTCGCCTCCGGTGTCGTAGAGGAGGGCAGGTATGAGATAAGGCACAGGAAAATAGACCTTGCCAGGGCCCTGGCCGGAGACTCCGCGAATAACCTGCCCCTCAGTCCCAACGACAGCATACATGTGAAGAGGATTCCGGAGTGGAGGAGCGAGATGTACATTTCGCTCAAGGGGGAGGTCGCCTTCCCCGGACGGTATATCATAAGGAAGGGAGAGCCGATGAGCTCGGTCATAAGGAGGGCGGGCGGCTTCTCGGATAACGCCTATCTCAAAGGCGCGGTCTTCAGCAGGGAGTCGGTCCGGAAGCTTCAGCAGAAGAACATAGACGACGCCATAGACAGGTTTGAGCAGAAGATACTGAGCCAGTCGGCCGATTCAGCGATGAGCGCGCTCGGCGCTGATGAGGCCCGGCAGATACAGAGCGCAAAGGAGCAGAAGATCGCGCTATTACAGAAGCTCAGGGCCGCAAAGGCGTCAGGCAGGATCAGCATAAGGCTCGAAGACCTCGGAAGTTTCGAGGGATCGGTCTACGACATCGCCCTGGAAGACGGTGACGAGCTCCTCGTGCCGTCCCGGTCCGACCAGGTCCAGGTGATGGGCGCAGTCTTTAACCAGACGGCGTTCGTGCACGAACCTGACGCGACAGTATCCTCCTATATCAGAAAATCAGGGGGCATAACCGCCGACGCGGACAGGAAGGCGATCTACATTCTCAAGGTGGACGGCACGGCCATGAGCGGCAGCGGGAGCTGGGGCTTAAGGTGGGACAGCGACAGAAGGAGCTGGTTTTCAGGGGGGCTCATGTCCGAGCGGCTCGACCCCGGGGACACGATAGTGGTCCCGGAAAAGGTAGACAAGATAGCGTGGCTCAAAGAGACGAAAGACCTCACCCAGATACTCTACCAGATAGCGGTTACCGCCGGGGTCCTCACTGTGATGTTTTGACAGGATGGCAGGTATGAAACTTTCAGGCAAGAGGGTCCTTGTGACAGGGGCGTGCGGCTTTATCGGTAGCCATTTGGTCGAAAGACTCCTAAAAGAAGGCTCGGAGGTGCGGGCGTTCGTCTGCTATAACTCTTTTAATTCCTGGGGCTGGCTCGATCGCATCACTTCCGAGGCGCTGAAGTCAGTCGAGGTCGTTACCGGCGATATAAGGGACCCGCACGGCATAAGAAAGGCTGTCGAGGGCTCGAAGGCGGTCTTTCACCTTGCGGCTCTCATCGGCATACCCTACAGCTACCGCTCACCTGAGAGCTACATGGACACTAATATAAAAGGGACTCTCAACGTGCTGCAGGCCGCAAGGGATCTTTCCGTAGAAAGGGTCGTCGTCACTTCCACATCCGAGGTCTACGGCACGGCCAGATACGCGCCCATGGACGAGGAGCACCCCAGGCAGGCGCAATCCCCATACGCGGCGACGAAGATAGCCGCGGACTCCCTTGCCGAGTCGTTCGTAAAGAGCTTTGGCCAGGACGTGCTCATAGCAAGGCCATTCAATACCTACGGGCCGAGGCAGTCCGCGCGCGCGATAATCCCGACCATAATAACCCAGCTACTCTCAGGGAATAGGGAGTTGAAGCTAGGCGCGCTCCACCCTACCAGGGATTTCGTATACGTCAAGGACACGGTCGAGGGCTTCGTGAGGATAGCGAAATCAGAGGCGAAGCCCGGGACGGATATCAACATCGCGACAGGGCAGGAGATATCGGTTCGCGCGCTCGCGGAGACGATAGCCGAGATTACGGGCCGGGGCGCGGAGATTCTAAGGGATGACCACAGGGTTAGGGCCTCGGGGAGCGAGGTCGAAAGGCTCTGCGGGAGCGTTGAGAGGCTTAAAAAGCTTACTGGATGGTCCCCGGCTCGTCCCCTCAAGGAAGGGCTCAGGGAAACTGTCGAGTGGTTTAGCGCCACGGAGAACATGGATGGCTACAAGCACGGTATCTATAACATCTGATGCGGCACCCATCAGAATAGCCCTTTCAGAGCCCGAGATATCGGGTAATGAATGGAAGTATGTGAAAGAGTGCCTGGACACGGGCTGGGTCTCGTCAGCAGGCGCTTTCGTTACGCGCTTTGAGAAGAGCGTTGCCGCATATACGGGAGCCCATGAGGCCGTCTCTACCGTCAACGGCACATCGGCGCTCCATGTGAGCATGGTAGCGCTGGGGGTAGCGCCAGGTGACGAGGTCGTGGTCCCTGCCGTAACATTCGTCGCGCCAGTGAACGCTGTTAAATACTGCGGCGCAGAGCCCGTATTCATGGACTGCGACCCGGACACGCTCTGCATGAATACGGCAAAGCTCGCGACGTTCCTCAAAAATGAGTGCTTCAGGGGTAAGGACGGCTTCACTTATAACAGGACGACAAAAAGGCGTGTGAAGGCTGTCGTGCCGGTGCATGTCTTCGGCCACCCGGCAAGGATGGACGAGCTGGTGGATGCGTGCCTCGGAAGGGATATCGAGGTCATAGAGGACGCAACCGAGAGCCTGGGCTCGGAGTTCATGGGCAAGAAAACCGGCACATTCGGCGCGGCAGGGTGTTTCTCATTCAATGGAAATAAGGTTATTACAACGGGCGGCGGCGGAATGGTCGTAACGGACGATCGCGCGCTTGCCGTAAGGCTAAAGCACCTTACGACGCAGGCCAAGACGGACGCCTTCGAGTACGAGCACGACGAGGTCGGCTACAACTACCGGCTTACCAATATGCAGGCCGCGCTGGGGGTTGCCCAGTTGGAGCGCCTCGAAGAGTTCGTGTCTAACAAGAGGAGGAACGCCGAGTCCTACAGGAGGCTTCTCATGGAAAGTGCCGGGCTCATGTGGGAGAAGCCCTGGGCCAGGAGCAATTTCTGGCACTGCACAATTAGGGTCGGGGAGAAGAGGCGGGGGCCGCTTATCAGGCGTCTTACCGAAAGGGGCATACAGGTGAGGCCCCTCTGGAAGCCGGTCCACCTCCTTCCCATGTACAGGGGTTGCCAGGCATACAGGATAGAGCACGCGGAAGCGGCTTATAGGAGCTGCCTGAACATACCGAGTGGAGTAGCGCTGAAGAGTGATGAGATAGAGCACGTGGCAGCGGAGATAAACCGCGCGCTCAAGGGCGAATGAAGGAGCGGCTGGTGCTCATAGGGGGCGGAGGCCACGCCAGGGTCCTTATGGAGCTTATATCATCATCTGATGCTTTCGAGGTGGAGGCTGTACTGGACCCCAATCTCGCGCCAGGAACGCTGGTCTTAGATGTCAAGGTCGCCGGAGGTGATGAGCTCATTCCGGGGTTGTTTTCGTGCGGCATACGGAATGCGTGCGTGGCAGTAGGGAGCGTGAAAGACAACTCAAGGCGCGCCTCGATTTTCAAAATGCTCAAGGGGGCCGGATTCAGTCTGCCCCGGCTCATACATCCCAGGGCAATCATATCCGGGAGCGCTGCCATAAACGAGGGCGCGCAGGTCATGGCCGCTGCCACGGTGCAAGCTGGATCCGAAATAGGCGCAAATACCATCGTAAATACCGGCGCAATAGTCGAGCACGACTGCAGGATAGGGAGTCACGTGCACCTCTCTCCGGGCTCGGTAGTCTCTGGCGGGTGCCAAATAAGTGATGGCGCGTTCGTGGGAGCGGGGGCGACGATTATCCAGGGGGTTAGGGTCGGGGAGCGCGCGGTAATCGCGGCCGGGGCGGTGGTCATTGATGAGGTGCCGCCAGGCATTCTGGTGAAGGGGGTGCCGGCAACGTGAGCATATTCATAATAGGGGAGGCCGGAGTCAACCATAACGGTAGCCTTGAGACGGCGCTTGAAATGGTGGACGCGGCTTTCGAGGCCGGGGCGGATGCCGTCAAGTTCCAGACCTTCTGCGCGGAAAGAGTCGTAACGAGACGAGCGGAAAAGGCCGATTATCAGGTGAAGACGACGGACGAGGGACCGCAGCTTGATATGCTCCGCAGATACGAGCTGGATAAGAAAATGCATATCCGTTTGATCGAACGCTGCCGGGAAAGGGGCATAAGGTTCCTTTCGACTCCGTTCGACCTTGAGAGCATAGACCTCCTTTCCGGCCTCGGCCTCGATATCCTCAAGGTGCCTTCCGGAGAGATTACGAACCTGCCATATCTCAAGAAGGTGGGCGGGCTCGGGAAAGAAGTGCTCGTCTCGACAGGCATGTCGGAGATGGATGAGGTAAGGGAGGCGATAGAGGCCCTTGCAGACGCAGGTACCCCGAGGGAGCGCATAACCGCGCTCCACTGCAATAGCGAATATCCGACGCCTATGGAGGATGCGAACCTTCGGGCAATGGCGGCCTTGAGGGAAGCGCTTAAGATAAAGGTGGGGTACTCGGACCACACTCCGGGAATAGAGGCGGCGCTGGCGGCGGCCGCGCTCGGCGCAGAGGTCATAGAGAAGCACTTTACCCTCGATAAGGGGATGGAAGGCCCTGACCACAATGCGTCGCTTGAGCCCGGAGAATTGAAGGCAATGGTTTCAGGCATAAGGAAGATAGAGGAGGCGCTCGGGGACGGCATTAAGAGGCCTTCCCGCTCAGAGGCGGCGAACAGGGCTTTTCTCAGGAAGAGCATAGTCGCAGCCAGGGCCATAAGAAAAGGCGAGATGCTTTCAAAGGATAACCTGACGGTCAAAAGGCCGGGGAGCGGCATAAGTCCAATGCTCTGGGACAGGGTCGTGGGCGCGGCCGCAGTAAGGGACTTCGCCCCTGACGAGCTCATAGAGGCAGAGGTCTGACTTGAGGCGGAAGGTCGCGGTCGTGACCGGCACGAGAGCCGAGTACGGACTCCTCTACTGGATAATAAAGGGCATACACGAGGACAGCTCCCTGGAACTGAGCCTCATAGCTACGGGCATGCACCTTTCACCTGAGTTCGGGCTTACGGTTAAGGAGATCGAGATGGACCGCTTCCCGATAGCCGAGAAAGTGGAAATGCTCCTAAGCTCCGATACCGAGCACTCGATAGCCGCATCTATGGGCATAGGAGTCATGGGCTTTGCAAAGGCATACGAAAGGCTCAGGCCCGATATGGTCGTCCTGTTGGGAGACAGGTTCGAGGTCCTCTCGGCCGCTGCCGCAGCGGTGCCCTTCAGGATACCCATTGCCCATATACACGGGGGCGAATCGACCGAGAGCCTTATAGATGAGCAGATACGCCATGCCGTTACGAAGCTGAGCCATCTGCATTTCACCTCGACCGAGGCTTACAGGAAAAGGGTCGTGCAGATGGGCGAGGACCCTGAGAGAGTAGTTTGCTCCGGCGCGCCCGGCCTCGATAGCATCCGGAGAATCAAATTATCGGGCCGGGACGAGGTCGATAGAACGCTCGGCATCCCGAAGGGCCGCGGAATCGGCGTACTCACATATCATCCGGTCACCCTCGACGAGGACCCGTCCGGCGGCCTTAGAGAGGTCCTGAAGGCCGTGTCGGATTTCAAAGGAGGCCTTTTCTGGGTGATAACGCTACCCAACGCGGATACAGGCGGACGCACAATCTCCGGAGAGCTTGAGAGGTTTGCGGAAAGAAACCCGGAAACGGCCAGGTGCTTCCATTCGCTCGGAAGGGTGGCGTACCTGTCGCTCCTTAAGTCCGCTTCCGTAATGCTCGGGAACTCGTCGAGCGGCATCATAGAGGCTCCCTCCTTCGGCCTGCCCGTGGTAAACGTCGGCGGCAGGCAGGGAGGGAGGATAAGGGCCGCAAATGTAATAGATGCGGCGCCTGAGTCCACGGAGATATTGAAGGCCCTCAAAGAAGCCTTTTCGCCGGATTTCAGGGAAACGCTTGCAGGCCTTGAAAACCCGTACGGCAACGGGGACGCGAGCGGCAAGATTATAGAGGCCATCAAAGAGGCGCGGATCGAAAAAATCCTGAAAAAGAGGTTCAGGGAGCTAACCGCGTGAGAAGGCATGTCTTCATAGGTGGAGTGGACTTTAGCGCCGCGTGCCTTGAGACCATGCTCAGGATGGGACTCTCTATGGCCGGAATATTCTGTCTTGAAAAAGGGGCTGCTTCCGCGAACAGCGACTACGCGGACCTGGGCGAGGTGGCAAGGAAGTTCGGGAAACCGTGCAGGTACTTCAGCAGAATAAAGGACGAAGCAGAGAATATAAGAGCGCTTGAGCCTGATGTCATTTTCGTAATGGGACTGTCGCAGATAATCCCGCCTGAGATACTCGGCATCCCCTCGATCGGGACCATAGGGAGCCACCCGGCGCTTCTCCCCCGGAACAGGGGCAGGCACCCCATTATATGGGCCATAGCCAACGGGCTTACGCAAAGCGGGCTCACGCTCTTTTGGCTCGACAGCGGCATAGATACCGGCGACATATGGGCGCAGGAGGAGTTCGCTGTCGGACCTGAGGACGATGCCTCGACGGTCTACGAGAGGGTCAAGGGGCTAGCCTCCGAGATGCTTAAGGCGCATATACCAGAGCTTGAGAAAGGGATCGCAAGGCGGAGGCCCCAGGACAGCTCCTTGGCCAATACCTTTAGGAAAAGGACCACAAAAGACGGCGAGATAGACTGGAGGATGGGGACAAAGAGGATATGCGACCTCATACGGGCCCTTTACAGGCCCTATCCTGGAGCGCACTGCATCCACAACGGCAGGGAAGTGAAAGTGTGGAGGGGAAGGGAATTCAATATAACCGGGGCTGCCTGCGGGCTTGAGCCAGGAAAGGTGCTCTCCTCGAACCTCGGGAGCATAGTCGTAAAGACCGGCGACAGCGCGATAGAGCTTATCGAGCACGGATTCGAGCGTTTCCCGGCCGCTGGGGAATACCTGTGAGGGTGCTTGTCATATCACCCCATCCGGACGATGAAACCCTCGGCTGCGGCGGAACGCTTTTAAAGCACGCGGACAGGGGCGATGAGCTCTTCTGGATCATTGTAACCAGTATGTCTACTGAAGCGGGGTTCGAAATTGAGAGGGTGAAGAGGAGGGACGAGGAGTTAATCGCCGTTTCGAAGGCATACGGGTTCAGGGAGGTAATAAAATTGGGCTTCCCCGCGGCCGGGCTCGATACTGTACCAAAGGCAGGGCTTATCAAGAGGCTATCGGAGGCGTTCTCCGTCCTAAAGCCGGAGACCATATATCTCCCGCACCCGGGCGACATCCATTCAGACCACAGGGCCGCCTCCGAGGCGGCGCTTTCGGCTGCAAAGGCGTTCAGATGCCCGTGGATAAGAAGGATATCCGCTTACGAGACATTGTCAGAGACGGAGTTCGCGCCACCTTTCGCAAGCAGGGCCTTTCTGCCGAACAGCTTCTCGGATATAACCGGGAGCCTTGAGCGGAAGATCGAGATCATGGAGACCTACGCCGGGGAAACAGGGGAGCACCCGTTCCCGAGGAGCAGGGATAGCATAAGGGCGCTTGCCGCCTTGAGGGGCGCAACAGCTGGCGTCAAGTACGCCGAGGCCTTCATGGCCTTAAAGGAGATATGGTGATGGACGCTCAAAAAGTCAAATCGCTTACCATAGGCCCGGAGGCCACGATAAAGAGCGCCATGCAGAGCATCAACGACGCGGGCGAGAAAATACTTTTCGTTACGGATGAGCTGGGGAGCCTCATAGGGGTAGTCACGGACGGAGACATAAGGAGGGGCATAATCAACGGCCTCGACCTCTCGTCCGCGGTTAGGAAGGTGATGAGGCCGGACTTCATCTGCTTAAGCCGGAGCGTCGTGGACCTTAAGAAAAAGGCGAAGGCGCTCATGAAAAAGCACCTCATCGAATACGTGCCGGTCCTCAACCGGAACAGGGAGCTCGTTGACATAATCTCCTGGATCGACTGCCTCAATGGGAACGGCAAGCCGCCGCAGGAGATGCTCAGGCACCCTGTCGTCATAATGGCCGGGGGCATGGGCACGAGGCTCGACCCCTTCACGAAGATACTCCCCAAACCACTCATCCCCTACGGCAGCAAGCCCATCATCGAACACATAATGGACGGCCTCCACGAATGGGGCTTCCACGAGTTCATACTCGTCCTCAATTATAAAAAAGAGGTCATAAAGCTCTATTTCGGGGAGAACAGACGGCAATACTCGGTCGAGTTCGTGGAGGAAGACGGGTTTTGCGGCACCGCTGGAGGTGTAAGCCTCTTGAAGGACAGGCTCAAGAGCACCTTCATACTCACGAACTGCGACACCATCCTCGAGACCGATTACCGGGAGATACTCAGGTGGCATGGGGAGAAGGGTAACATGCTTACGATAATCGGTTCGCACAGGGAGGTATCCATACCTTACGGCGTGCTGAACATGGCCAACGGCTCGTTCGTGGACATAAGGGAGAAGCCCAAGCTCGATTTCTTCATAAACACCGGCACATATGTGCTCGAGCCCGAGGTGCTCGACTTCCTCGAAAGGGGGAGGCACGCGGACATGGACTACCTCATAACACTTGCCAAAAAGAGGTATCCGGAAAAGGTAAGCGTCTTCCCGAGCTGGGGGAACTGGTTCGACATAGGCAAGTGGGACGAGTACAGGATGAGCCTTAAGAGGATGGAAAACGTTGAGAACTGAAAAGGGCATCTTCTCGTGCGAAGGCAAGACCGCGCTCGTGACCGGAGGGTGCGGCCTCATAGGAAGGGCCGCGATCGCCGCGCTTTTGAAAGCAGGCGCTTCCGTCGTCGCGGCGGACTTAGACGGCCAAAGGGGCAGGGGCTTGAGCGAGTCCTTGGGGTGCGGTTTTGTGAGGCTCGATATCGGGTCCGAGGCCTCTGTAAGGGCGGGGTTGAGGGAGGCGGTGAGAAAAACCGGGCGGGTGGACATACTCGTAAACTCCGCATATCCGAGGACAAAAGACTGGGGCCAGGAGTTCGAAAAAACCGCATTCAATTCATGGAAAAGGAACGTGAGCAGCCATTTAGGGGGCTATTTCCTCCTGAGCCGCCTCGCCTGCGAGGAGATGAAGGCAGGGGGCGGCGGCAGCGTCATAAGCATGGCCTCGGTATACGGCGTGGTCGGCCCGGATTTCTCGCTCTACTCCGGGACTGATATGACGATGCCAGCGGCCTATCCTGCGATAAAGGCCGGGATACTCGGTTACACGAAGTACCTTGCCGCCCGTTACGGCGGACACAATATCAGGGTGAACGCGGTCTCGCCCGGCGGTGTCCGTAACGGCCAGCCGGCCTCTTTCGTGAGGAGATACTCGGCAAAGGTGCCGCTTGGGAGGATGGCCGCGCCTGAAGACATATCCGGGGCGGTCGTCTTCCTTGCTTCCGACGCTGCAGCCTACATAACTGGGCAGAACATTATCGTGGACGGGGGGTTTACGGCAGTATGAGGGCGCTTGTGGCGGGTTTCGGCTCAGCCGGAAAGAGGCACCTCTCGAACCTCCTCGAGCTGGAGGGCATGGAGGGAGTGACGGTCCTTACCTCGCGCTGGTCCGGAGAGTGGTCGGGCCCGCCGAACGTGAAGTTCATAGGCTCCATTGACGAGGTCGGGAAAAGGGGAGCGCCCTCGGGCGCGGATTTCGCGATACTCGCCAACGAAACAGGAAAGCACCTTGAGACGGCGGTCGCGCTCGCCAAAAGGGGGATAGACCTCTTTATAGAGAAGCCGCTCTCGCACAGCCTCGAAGGGGTCGAATCGCTCGTGAGCGCGGTAAGGGAGAGCGGGGTCAGGGTATTCATAGCTTATAACATGAGGTTCATGGGAGCGATAAGGAGGCTCAAGGCGGAGCTAAAGATGGGCGCCGTGGGCGCGCCGTATTTCGCGCGCATAGAGGCGGGCCAGTTCCTGCCGTACTGGAGGCCAGGGAGCGATTACAGGAAGGGCTACAGCGCGAGCAGGGAAAGGGGCGGAGGGGTGCACCTCGACCTCTCCCATGAGCTGGACTACATGCGTTTCCTCTTCGGCGACCCGCTCTCGTGGAAGACGGCCAGGGCGGGCGTAAGCTCCCTTGAGATAGACTCCGAGGACGTCTTCGAGGGCATATACCATTACGAAGGCGGGTTCATCTGCAGCGTCCACCTCGACTATCTCCAGAGGCGGAAGACGAGGAGGATAATCGTCGTGGGCAGCCTTGGGAGACTCGAATGCGACCTCGTGGAAGGGAGAATCGTCCTGGAGAGCAGAGGGAAGACGGAGCGGATAGATGACGAGAACCTCTTTGGGCTCGACGGCACATATAAGGACGAGCTTGCATATTTCCTCGGCGCGCTAAGGAGGGGCGAAGACCCGGAACCGGGCCTTCACGACGGCATAGCGGTACTCAGGCTTTTGGAGGACTCGGGTGTACGCCAATAATAGGGTGCTCTGCGTCATACCCGCAAGGGGAGGGTCAAAAGGGCTCCCCGGGAAGAACGTCATGATGCTCGCGGGTAAGCCGCTTATCGCCCACACCATCGGGCACGCGCTCGGTTCCCGCTACATAGATAGGACTATCGTCTCTACTGAGGACGGCGAGATAGCAAGGGTAGCGCTGGAAAACGGGGCGGAGGTCCCGTTCCGGAGGCCTGCGGAGCTTGCGGCAGACGATAGCGGCACGATGGACGTGCTCGCCCACGCGGTGGAGGAGATGGAGATCGGGCACGGGTGCTCTTTCGAAATACTGGTGCTCCTCCACGTGACCGCGCCTCTAAGGAGGCCGGAGGACATAGACAACTGCATAGAACTCCTTGCCGAAAAAAGCGCTGGGAACGTCTTCTCGGTCACAAGGGCGCAGAGAAACCCATATTTCAACATGGTGGAGACGAAGCCTGACGGCAAGGTAGGCCTCGTTAAAGACGGCTCTTTCACCACGCGGCAGGACGCGCCCCCGGTATATGAGATGAACTCGTCCATCTACGTATGGCGGATGGAGAGGTTCAAGAAGGAGAGGAGCATATTCTCCGGCGGGAGCGCCATCTACGAGATGCCGAGGGAGAGGTCGATCGACATAGACGACCGGCTCGATTTCAGGATGGCGGAGATGCTCATGGACGGGGAGGGCGCATGCCAGGGAACCTGAGGATAATACCGAAGCTCGAGATAAAGGGGCCGAACCTCGTAAAGGGGGTCCACCTCGAAGGGCTCCGGGTGCTGGGCAAGCCCTGGGATTTCGCCTGCAGATACTACGAAGAGGGCGCTGACGAACTCATCTACATGGACGTGGTGGCGAGCCTCTACGGAAGGAACAGCCTCTCGGAGATAGTCGCGAGGACCGCGAACGACCTATTCATCCCGCTCACTGTCGGCGGAGGCTTAAGGACACTTGACGATATCAGGACGCTGCTGCGCGCCGGGGCTGACAAGGTCGCGATCAATACAGCGGCTATTAAAAATCCCGGGTTCATAAGGGAGGCTGCCAGGACCTTCGGGTCGCAATGCATAGTGGTCTCGATAGAGGCCAAGCGTACCCCGGGCGGCGGCTACGAAGCCTATACCGATAGCGGCAGGGAGCCTTCGGGCAGGGATGCCGTTGAATGGGCGATGGAAGCTGTTTCGTTTGGAGCGGGTGAAGTGCTCCTTACCTCCATTGACATGGACGGAACCGGCCTGGGCTATGATATCGAGCTCATAAGGAGGGTATCGGAGGCGCTCCCTGTGCCGGTAATAGCATCAGGCGGGTGCGGAGTCCCCGAGCACATGTGTGAAGCGGCACAGGCCGGCGCGGACGCGCTCGGCGCGGCATCGGTCCTCCATTACAGGAGCTATAGGCGCGAGGTCGATATCGAGGAGTTCAGGACCGAGGGGAATATCGAGTTCATGCTGGGGAATACAGGGGGCCACGGGTTTTTGAGGGGGCGTATAAGCCCTTGCGGCATAGGGGAATTAAAAGAGCGGCTTGGCAAGGAGGGCCTCAAAACGAGGGCGTGTCCTCAGCCGGTTTCAATAGCGCTCTGATACGGTCTCTTTAAAGGAGGGTCGATTGGGTCCAAGGGTCACAATACTCGACTACGGCATGGGGAATATATTCAGCATCGAACGCGCAATGAGAAAGCTCGGTTGTGAAGCTGTGCTAACAGGCTCGCCCGAGGGCATAGCCGGGGCCGAGAGGCTCATACTCCCAGGTGTAGGCGCATTCGGAAAGGCAATGGAAGAACTTGAGAGGAGGGGCTGCATCGACGCCATTTTGGAGTATGCGGCTTCCGGAAAGCCGCTACTCGGGATATGCCTCGGGATGCAGCTCCTCATGAGCGAGGGGAGCGAGTTCGGGGGAGGGCGCGGGCTCGGCATCCTAAAGGGCAAGGTAGTGGCGCTTAAGGGCGAGGATAGGGACGGGAAGCGCCTCAAGGTCCCGCATGTGGGCTGGAACGGCGTCTATGACCCTGGCAATGCGGCTCGCTGGAAAGGCACCATACTCGACGGGGTGGGGTCGGCCAGCAGTTTCTACTTCGTCCATTCATTCGTGTGCGCGCCCGCCGGCCCGGATACGGTCCTTGCCGAGACCGCATACGGCACCGAGAGGTTCCCGTCTGTAATACAGGCCGGGAATATACACGGTTGCCAGTTCCATCCGGAAAAGAGCGGGCCCCAGGGGCTCGCGGTCTGCCGTAACTTTGCTTTCAATACGCCTGAAAAGGGGTGCGGGGATGCTATTCGGAAAGACGCTGGACAGGCAGCTTGAGAAGAGGCCCGGAAAAGTAAGGTTTTGCACGAAGTGCGTCGTATCGAACCAGAGACCGAGGATTACGATAGATGCCGAGGGGGTCTGCAGCGCCTGCAGGTACGCCCACGAGAAGCACCGCGAGATAGACTGGAAGGAAAGGGAGGGAAGGCTCGCCGACCTCCTCGACAGGCACAGGTCGAAAAACGGGCGCTATGACTGCGTTGTGCCGGGTAGCGGCGGAAAGGACAGCGGCTATGTGGCCCACCAGCTGAAATACAGGTACGGGATGAACCCGTTGACGGTCACATTCGCCCCGCACATATACACGGACATAGGCTGGCAGAACTATGTCGCCTTCAAGGACGCTGGCTTCGACAACATCCTCATATTCCCGGACGGCAAGACGATCCGCAAGCTCTCAAGGATGGCCTTCGAGCTTTGGGGCGACCACTTCAAGATATTCGGCCTCGGGCAGAAGGCCATCGCCTTTAATGTCGCGACGAGGTTCGGCATACCCCTCATTTTCTACGGAGAGAACGGGGAGATAGAATACGGCGGGTCGGTCAAGAACAAGGAGAAGCCTTTCGAGGACATAGAGGACTGGAGCGAGCTCTATTTCCAGGGTTCCACGCTCGACGAGCTCCTCGAAGAAGGCCTCCAAAAGGGGCTCTTTACGAAAGAAGAGACCCGTAGCGAGACATTCCAGCTCTATAAGCCCCCCCCGGCCTCGGAGCTTCGGAGTCTCGGTGCCGAGATGCACTGGTTTTCCTATTACAAGAAGTGGGTGCCCCAGGAGAACTACTACTACGCCGTCGAGAATACCGGCTTCAAGGCAAACCCCGAGGGCCGCTCCGAGGGGACCTATTCCAAATACGCGAGCCTCGACGACATGACCGACGGCTTCCATTACTGGATGGCCTATATCAAATTCGGCATATGCAGGGCAACATCCGACGCGGCGCACGAGATACGGGACGGGCACATAACGAGGGAAGAGGGCGCGGCCCTCGTAAAGAGGTATGACGGCGAGTTCCCGGGCAGGCACTTCCGGACCTTCCTCGATTACCTCGGCATGGACGAGGCCGGGTTCCGGGAGGTTGTAGAGATGTACCGGACTCTTTCGCCGCACATATGGAAGAAAACCGGCGAGGGATGGAAGCTCAGGCACACTGTCTGGGGGGGCGGCGTCGATGACTGAGCCGGGGACTGAGCGTGGGGGCAAGGGCGTAATCGGCATCATACCGGCGAGGATGGCCTCAACGAGGTTCAGCGGCAAGCCGCTCCGCCCCATACTGGGCATGCCCATGATAGGACACGTGTACCTCCGGAGCAGGCTCTCTCCGGCCCTTGATGATGTATACGTGGCCACCTGTGATGCCGCGATAAGGGACTATATACAGTCGATCGGAGGCAAGGCCATTATGACGCTCGACACCCACGAGCGCGCTTCCGACAGGACCGCCGAGGCCATGCTCAAGGCGGAGGATTTGACGGGCGCTCGGGCCGATATAGTCGTGATGATACAGGGAGACGAGCCGATGGTCAGGCCGGAGATGGTAGGAAGAGCCGTTAAGCCCCTCCTGGACGACCCGGAGGTGAACATAGTGAACCTAATGGCCGAGATAAGCGAGTCGGAAGCCGGCGACCCGAATGAGATAAAGGTGGTAGTGGACAAGCGCGGGGACGCCGTTTACTTTTCGAGGGAGCCCATACCCTCAGGAAGCAAATACAAAAGCGGCTTGAAGCGCTTCAAGCAGGTCTGCGTGATCCCGTTCAGGAGGCAATCCCTCCTTCATTTCAACCGCCTCGGCCAGACGCCCCTTGAGATAATCGAATCTGTTGACATGCTGAGGCTCATAGAGAACGGCCTCAAGGTGCGGATGGTGCCTACAGAGGCCGCGACCTGGAGCGTTGATACACTCCAGGATTTAAAGAAGGTCGAGCATGCTATGATGGGCGACACCTTGCTCGGCAGATACATGGGCAAAGCGGCGGGGGGGCGGGCATGAGGTTCACCAAGCCCCTCACCATAGCGGAAGAGATAATCTTCGTGGACGGCCTCTGGGGCACAGGAAAATCGATAATAGGGCCGGTCCTGGGGAGCTTCGAAAGGGTCGAGAAACAGAGGCTGGAGCCCATATTCGAGCATCTTTCGGTCCTCGACCGATTCGGCAGGATAGACCCGGACGCCGGGGCGGCCATGATGAGGCTCTACACGGATATCGCGCTCTTCAACTCCATGATATCGCGCGAGGTGAACCTCCGCCCCTTCGACGACTCCGGGCTCCTCAATAACCCCAGGCCGCTCGAATATATAGCGAGGCTACTGTATAAGGACGGCGACGCGGTCATGGAGAGGATAAGGAAGAAGAGGCCGATACTCCAGATAATGACCCACCAGATACTGCCAGCTGCCGGGCTCGCTTTCAGGTCCTTTGGCGAGAGGTTCAGGATTATCGAGATGGTCAGGCACCCTCTTTACATGACCCAGCACTGGTTCAGCTACATAGAGAGGTGCGGGAGGGACCCGAGGGAGTTCACGCTATGGATAGAGGACGGCAGCGGCCCGCCCCTGCCCTGGTTTTCAAGCGGATGGGAGGAGAGATACTCGAACCTTTCGACCATGGACAAGGTCATCTACTCGATAAAATGGCTTTACGAGGAATCGGAAAAGGCCTTGAACAATCTTACAGAGGGCGAAAGGTCGAGGGTCTTCTTCGTCCCATTTGAAAGGTTCGTGAAAGACCCATGGCATTTCATGGAAGAGCTCAAGGATTTTCTCGGGGTGAAGCCCACGGAGAGGACCAAAAGGGTCTTAAGAAAACAGAAGTGCCCGCGCGCGAACCTCTCGGCAGGAAAAGGGCATGAGAGCTACGGATGGAGCGGCCCCCTGGGGAGCGACGACAGCGAAGATTACAGCAGACGGATGGAGTTCGTGGATGCGAACGCAAGCCCGGAGGCCGCAATCGAGCTGAGACAGATGTGCGAGGCATACGAGGAGCGGTTCCAGGTCTCAATCCAGGAAAGGGGGCTTGAATATGGCGCGTGAAGACCTCCTGGTGCTCCTTGAAGACAGTCGACAGTTTTTCGAGTACGAGAAGGCCAGGCCCGAATACGCCTTTTTCAGGCACACGATACTGGCGCTGACCCCTCGCGCAATCGAGATATGCGCATCAAAAGGGTTGCACTACTTTACCCCAGAAGAATGCTTTTCAGAGGCTGAATACTATCGGCAAAAGGCGGCTTCGGAAGAAGAGATAAAAGGGATGGTCTCCGCGCTCGACAGCCATTATGCGCGGCTCTCGAAAGACGAGATCGGGTGGGCGCTCGAGATGGGGAAATACTTTTACCTGCAGCTCTATCTTCTTGCAGGCGCCCTGCACCTGAGGGCGTTCGTGCTGGAGAGGGCCATCGCGCGTTTCAATCCCGGCCTCGTTTTAGCCTTCATGCCGCGCCCCGAGGAGAAAGAGAACTGGAAGATGCAGAGACACAGGCCATATGCCGAGCTCCTCCTTAACTCGCCTTATGCCGGTCGATGCCGGGTAATTGAATACGGCCGGGCTCAAAACGTTGTCTCGATACCGGAGAAGTTGAGGGGCGCGGCCATCGAGGCTATCGGCCGTTTCCCGGCGCTTTCGAGCTATTACGCGCTGAGGAGAAACGGCCTGAGCGGCGCGAGAAGACCCGGCATGGCAAATATCCTGATCATCGGGCCACTTTATAATTGGAGAAACGTACTCAGCCATCCGAAATTAAAAAACCGCGCCGGCCTTTTCTGGATTCCGAGGGAGCAGGCGGGACCTCATGCGCGTAAAGCCCGGAAAAACGGAGGGGCCGGGGAGGTCTATGACAGCAGGTTCCTGGGTTTCGACCTGAACCGGCCTCTAAGCATGTTTTTCAGCGCGGCCCAAGCGGAATTCGATGAGCTTCTGGAAACACATGACGATGTGGTCAGGATGGTCGAAAGGGCTGACATGGTCCTTGTCTCGGTCTTTACCTCGCCCAGGCTCAACCATGCCGCCCATGTCGCAAGGAGCATGGGGAAGCCTGTTGTTTTGTACCAGCACGGCGAACAGAACCTCTGGGACAATAGCCTCTTCCCGGAGGCGACCGAGCTCCTGTACGCCGACCACTACCTTGCCTTCGGGGATGGCGTGACAGGCAAGTATCTCGAGGCCGTTGGAGAGGAAAAGTTGAAGGGGGCCGTCTCGATAGGATCAGCCGCGCTCGACTCCATCCCGGACGGAGAGGAAAAAGACGGCTATATGCTCTATGCCACAGGGAAGTACCATCTCTACTCCACCCCGTTCATAAGCACTCTTGGGCAGGACACCCGTCTTTATTACGCTCAGAAGAAGATACTCGGATTTCTGGCAAGGCAGGCCAGTGCCGGAGGGCAGAGGGCAATATTCAAGAAGAACAACACGGCAAGCCATAACGAACTGCCGTTCAAGGTGGATAAAGGAATAGAGGAGGCGACGTTTGATAAGAAGTTCACCTCCCTTCTTGCAGGGGCATCGCTCGTCATACTCGACGCGCCCGCGACCACCTGCCTCGAAGCCTCTGCAACAAAAAAGCCCCTCTTCGTCCTCCTTGACAGGGTCAAATGGAACGAGGAACCAGAGAGACTCCTAAAGAGAAGGGCGGTCACGGCCTATACCCCGGATGAGCTTATTATGAAAATAGAGGAATACTTGAAGACCGGGGAATATGGCGCGGATCTCGATGACCGTGAGTTTGTAAGGGCTTACGGCACATATCTTGACGACCGGAGGAGCGCCGAGCGGGCAGCCGGGTTTGTCCTCAAGCTGCTCGGGGAGCGCGCCCAATATGCGGGGGTCCGGACCCGGAGGGGGTCAGAGTCAATCGCATGAACTCTGTAAGAGCAAGGTATTTCGCGAAGCTATCGAACAACATGGTAGGAATGCTGGGCGGTATAGTCACCGCGCTCCTGGTTCCGAAGTCCCTTGGCCCCGCGCATTACGGGGATTTCAATTTCCTGAAGGACAGCTTCGAGAGCCTGGTGAGGACAATGGACATGAACGCTTCGAACGCCCACTTTACATATTCATCAAGGAACAAACGGAGCGGCCCGGCAAACCAGGTCTATTTTTATTTCTCGATTTTCGTGGGCTTTGCACTGGCCGTGCTCGTGGGAGCTGCCATTTATTACGGCGCCGCAGGCTCTGTCTGGCCCGGACAGGGTGCATTGTTCATCTTCTCCGGCGCAACCCTTGGTTTTTTGGCGTATCTCGCTTCGAACCTCACGAACCTATCGGACAGCAAGGGCTTTACCGTGGTAATCGAGAACCAGCGGAGACTCGTGGTCGCCCTATCCGTGCTCGGGCTCCTTGCCCTGTACTTTTCCGGGCTCTTGAGCTTCGCCACGTTCTTCTCGTATTCGATAGCGGTGCAGGCTGCGATTGTGCTCCTTTCCGGGGCGCTCCTTAAGAAAACGGGAGTTTTCGGCTTCGGCTTCGAAAAGGTAAGCCTCGAAGAATTGAAGAGCACGGCCAGGTACTTTTACGGCTACTCCTCGCCGCTCGTGGCGGCCCTGGTCATCGGCCTCGTCTTCGGCTTTTTCGACAGGTGGCTTTTGCAGGCGGTCGGCGGGTCTGTCTCACAGGGCCATTACAGCCTGGCGCTTAAGCTCTCGATGGTCTGCGCCCTCTTCACGAACTCCATGGCCCCGGTCTTCTCGCAGAGCGTCGCCTCGGCGCACGCCTCGGCCGACATGGGGCGCGTAAGGGACCTCTTCGGCAAGGTCCGGGTCTTTTATTTCACGGCGGCCTTCATCTCGGTATTCTTCGTATTCCATGCGGAAGAGATAGTATTCCTGGTCGGCGGGGACGAGTACGGTGGTGCAACACTTCCAGTGACGGTCATGATGTTCTACCCCATACACCAGGCCTTCGGGCAGCTCTTCGGAAGCGCGGTGCTTTCCATGCAGTTCACGAATATCTACAGGAACGTGAGCATCCTTTCCTCATCCGCCGGGCTGGTCCTGAGCGTCATTCTTGTAGCGCCGCCCGGCTCCGGGGTGCCGGGGCTCGGCATGGGAGCGGCAGGCCTTGCTATAAAGGTTGTCGCGTTACAGGTGCTCTCGTCGAACCTCATGCTCTTTTACGCGTGCAGGAAAGCGGAGCTTGGATTTGCGAGCCTCGCCGCCATGCAGGTGGTCCTGCTCCTGCCGGTATTAGGGATCGGCTACCTGAGCTCGTTTGCAGGAGGGCTCGTTTTGTGGGCAGGCGGCATGACCGCCGCAGGGGCAATGGGGAGGCTCGTTCTCGACGGTTCCGCGTACGTCCTGGGCTCGGCCCTCCTCTGCCTCGCGTTCCCGGCTATGCTGGGAATCAGACGCGAGGATATGCGCGGCTATGCCAGGGCCTTTCTCATGAAAGGGGCGTAGCGGCTTTTATCCGCGAATATGACGGGAGCCGTTGTTTCGGCTCCGGGGAGAAGAGATGGAGAGAATGATAGCGCTCGTCCCCATGAGGGGCCGAAGCGAAAGGATACCCGACAAGAACATAAGGGATTTCGGAGGCAAGCCCCTCTTCTACTGGATATTGGGTACGCTCCAAAGCTGTCCGAGTATCGAGAGCATATACGTGGACACGGACAGCGCTGTCATAAAAGAACTGATAGAAGAATTTTTCGGTGCATCGATAATGATTATAGACAGGCCGACCCACCTTCTGGGCGAGCACGTCTCCATGAACAGGATAATAGAGCACGATATATCGGTCATAGAAAAGGGAGCCCATTTCCTGCAGACCCATTCGACCAATCCCCTTTTGAAGCTATCGACGATAGAGGACGCGGCCAGGGACTACTTCTCCGGCCTCGCCCAAGGGCACGACTCCCTTTTCTCGGTAACCATGCGCCAGTCGAGGTTCTATGACGAGGCATTGAGGCCGATAAACCACGACCCGGCGAGGCTCGAGCGTACACAGGATCTTAAGCCGCTCTTTGAGGAGAATTCGAATTTCTACGTCTTTTCCAGGGAAAGCTTCAAATCGAGCGGCGCACGCATAGGCGCGAGGCCTTATGCCTACCAGGTGCCCAAGCTCGAAAGCATAGACATAGACGAGATGCTCGATTTCAAGCTGGCGGAGCTCCTTTTTAAGCTGCAGCTTCAGGAAGCCGGATGAAAGCTATAGTCGAAAACGGAGGTTCTATTGGAAAGAAAAGGGACCAGTACCTGGCGGCTTAGAGCCGATGGCGTGCCTGCCTTCAGGCTGAACGGGACGCATCGCCGGTACAGGAAGAGGTTCATAGGGAAGCTCCGGGCCGGAGGCATAAGGCTTGAGCGGAGTTTCAAGTGCCTCTGCGGCTCGGCGCATCTGAGAAAGATTTCGGAAAAGGACAGGTTCGGCCTTCCTTTCGGGAATTTTATCTGTACCGAGTGCGGCCTTGTCTCTCTCAACCCAAGGATGGCCCCGGAATCGCTTCCCGAGTACTACGGGAGCATATACCATCCGCTCATATGCGGGGTGCCTGCCGGGACAGTCCTGGAGGACCTCGTGAACGAGGGGCAGGGGAGGAGGATATTCGATTTCCTATACCCGCACCTCCCTAAAAGAGACTTGAAGGTGTGCGACGTGGGCGCGGCAAGCGGCTCTACCCTGATGGAGTTCAGGGAGAGCGCCGCGGAAAAGGGCCTAGGATGCGACCTTTACGCGTGCGAGTACGAGGAAGGCTATCTCAACAGTGCGCTTGAAAGGGGGATAAAGGCAGTGAAGGGCGGGCCCCGAAGCCTTTCAAGACCCGGGACCGGGTTCGATATCATAATATTGAGCCATGTGCTTGAGCACTTTAACGATCCCATCGCGGAGCTCGGGATCCTTTCGGGCCTCCTTGCGGACGGCGGACTCGTCTATGTGGAGGTGCCCGGCATCATGAACCTCGCAGGCTATGGCCACGACCTCCAGTCCTACTTCGTGCACGCGCATAATTTCAGCTTCAACCTCTCGTCCCTCGAGACAGTGCTCTACCTATCCGGGTTCGCGCTCCTCTTGGGAGACGAGTCGGTCCGGTCGGTCTTTATAAAAGGCCGGGGCCGCGCTCCGGAAAAGGGGAACTATTCGAGGATAATGGGATATCTTCGTGAAGCATCGCAGAAAAAAGGACCGGACAGGCATTCCGGCTTGAAGGGCGCGGTCCTGAAGGCGTATTACAGGGGCGAGGCGTTACTCGGCCTCTCGACTTTCCAAGAGGAAGATTCGAAATGGGAAATAGGATAGAACTGCTGGATACATCGCTCATCGAGAACAGGGAAAAGCTTGCACTCATTGACCGCTGGAAAAAGGTGCTTGACCTCGAGATAGGCTGGCATTACGACCTGGACATCATCTGGGCTCTAAGGGAAGTCGAAAGGCTCGGGCTCAAAAAGGGGGCACTGGTCATGGACGCGGGTGCAGGGAACGGGCTTCTGCAGTTCCTTCTCGCCGTTTCGGGATATAACGTCCTGAGCGTTGATTTTGCGGGACGAAAGGCGCCTCCGGCCGCAAAAAGAATATTCGAAATGGAAGAGGAGGAGCACGATATCGGGGCGACCGGCAACCCCTATCGTCATTTTATAAAACACAACCGGGGCGGAATCGATGCTCGAAAGGTCGCAAGATGGCTCAGGTCCCCGTTCAAGGCGGCTGGCGCTGCGTCGAGAAAGGCCTTGAGGCTTGTAGACCCGGACCTCATAAGCGAGGCCTTATCATCCAGAAAGCGATCGTACGGAAGGGTCCGTTATGTAAAGGGCGACTTCACTGACCTTAAAAATATCGAGAGCGGCTCGGTCGACTGCATAGTCTCGATCTCCGCTCTTGAGCACAACGGTTTCGAAGCCATAAGGAAGTCGGTCACGGAATTCACAAGGGTATTGAAGAAGGGCTCCGCCATGGCAATAACGATAAGCGCGGCCCGTGACGCTGACTGGTACTTCAAGCCATGCGAGGGCTGGTGCCTGAGCGCCGGGACGATAAGGGACCTCTTCGGCATGGGAGACTGCCCCTCGAACTTCGAGAGATACGACGAGCTCTTCACGAAGCTAAAGAGATCCAGGGAGATAGAGGCGAGGATATCGAGGCATTATAAGATGAGCGGCGAAAACGGGCTACCCTGGGGCGTATACGATCCGAAATACCAGCCGGTCGGCGTCTTTAAAAGGAAGGGGCCGTGAAGCTCGGGCTTACAGTGCTGAAAAAAAAGGGCGGCAGGCTTGAGAGGCTCGACTGCGAGACCTTTCCCTTCAGAAAGGCCTGGTGGGGAGAGCCCGGCCTGAGGGAGTATATAGATACATTTTCAAGGCTCGTAAGCGAAAAAAGCAGAGACCTGAGATATGTAGTGTCCGATACCCTCTCAAGGCTTGACGGGCGGACCCACTTTTTCGACAAGCTTTCAAAATGCGCCCAGCTCATTGAAGCGATAGAGAGCGCAAAGGGAAATTTCAGGATAGAGAACCTCGAACCGGCCCTCTATGCCGGCCTGAGGGACATACTCGACAGAAAGGGCATAAGGTGGAGCGGCGGCAGGGCGCGGTTTCTCCTTCTGAGGGCGGCGAGGGCCGCCCGCCTGCCCTTCAGGTTTGGCCTTGCGTTCTTTCTGGACCTCGCGCTTCTATTCCTTGCCAAGGCCATCCTGCCCAAGCCGACGGAAAGGGATTACGACTGCGCCTTTCTGAGTTTTTACGACTACAGATGCAAAAAGGACGGCAGATTCAGGGACGACTACTTCCAGCCTCTTATCGAGCGCGCTGCCAGGCAGGGCGGCAGGGTCGTGGTGTTGCTCACGCTCTACCTGAACCTCTCCCCCTGGAAGCCGGTTAGATATATGAGAGGCCACATAACGGCGCTTCGCGACATAGCAGGGATGTCAGGGGAAGACGGGTTCGGTCTTTCGGTCTGTAACAGGCTTTTGTCGACAGGCGGCCTCGTGAGGGCCTACATCAAGGCCGCAGGCTCATTTCTCAAAGCCGGGGAAAAGATCACGCACCAGGGGCTTGATGTCTCGGCTCTAGTCAACGCGTCGCTGGAGGAGGACTATTTCCGGTGCGAGCACATATACGCCTGGAAGCAGTTCTATTTTTTTGAAAGGCTCCTTTCGGACTTTTCCATAAAGAGGATAGTTTACGCCTACGAGAACCATCCCTGGGAGAAGTTCCTTGCTTTGCAGAGGAACAGGATAAGCCCAGCTACCCGTCTCGTCGGTTTCCAGCACACGAGTTTTTCGATGAAGCTACTCCAGTATTTCCCTGGCAAGTTCGAACTGGACCTCCCTTTTTACCCGGACAAGATACTTACGGTCGGGAAAGTGCCCGAGGAGGTGATGAACGAATTCGGCGAATACGGTAAGGGGCTTGTCGAGCCGGGGTGCGCTCTCCGCCACGAATACATCTGGAAAGGGCGCTTCGGATGGGGGCGAGGCAGACATGTCTTCAGGAAAAAGGTCGCTTACGCCTTCTCCTTCGACATGAGCGTCTATCCGGCGATATTGGATGCCCTCAGGGACTCTTTTGAAGGGAGCGAGTACACGGTCTACTTAAAAGTCCATCCCATAGTGCCGGTCGAGGCCGTGATAAAAGGGAAGCTCCCGTATAATTTCATAATGGCCAAATACATGCCCTGGGAGGACATCTTCCGGGAGATAGACATACTCTTTTACGATGACAATTCGCTCGGCATAGAGGCCCTTAAGCACCCGGTCGATGTGGCCTATTTCGGGCTGGCCTGTTCAACCTACGACTGCGACAGGCTATTCAAATACGGGAAAGAGAAGATATCCGTCAACTCGAAAGAGGAGCTTAAGACGTTCATAAGCGATTATTACCGGAGCGGGATAAAGCCCGAAAAGGACCTTTGGTACAGGGCAGGATACCTCTCCAGATATTTCGCGCCAATTACGCCTGAAAGGCTCGACAGGTTCCTTCATTGCTGAAAAGGGGAGCCCTTTTTTAATCATTTTTTCACCGGCCTCCGCGGCGAGTTGACAAAAAAAACGAAATCAATAGAATTGAATTCGAGGCGAGCGCGAATTGAAAAGAAGGCCGAATTAGAGCGCAGATTTAGAGGTCAAGGTCAGCAGCCGGCAAGAGAAGTTCCATCCCGTTACATCCCCCGGTCCGGTCCTTTTCATCCAAGTTAAGCATCCCGGTCAAACTCCAAAAAGCAAACGAAGGCAAATGAAGGGAAAGCATAAGGCTTCCTTGAAAGAGCGCCTCCGGGCGGGCGAGCTCACCATCGGCTCATGGATAACGCTCGGCCATCCGTCCATTGCCGAAATCCTGGCAAGAGCGGGTTTCGACTGGCTGGTAGTGGACATGGAGCATTCCGCCATTACGCTCCGCGAGGCTCAGGTGCTGATACAGGCCATCGAGCTTGGCGGCTCGGTGCCGCTCGTAAGGGTGGGCGCGAACGACCCGAATGAGATAAAGAGGGTCATGGACGCCGGGGCGCACGGAGTCATCGTGCCCATGGTGAATTCGAGGGAAGACGCGCTTCGTGCGGTCCGCGCCGCCAGCTATCCTCCCATTGGCACGCGCGGTGTCGGGCTAGCGAGGGCACAAGGCTACGGGCTCGGGTTCGAGAGATACAAGGCCTGGCTCCGCGAGAACTGCGTGGTAATCGTGCAGATAGAGCACGTGGACGCCTTAAAAAACCTCGACGGCATACTAACGACAACGGGCGTTGACGCCTTTATCGTGGGCCCTTACGACCTTTCAGGCTCGCTCGGCAGGCCCGGTGAGTTCGACCATCCCGAGGTGATCGCTTCCCTTGAAAAGGTGAGTGAGGCGGCAGTGAGGACAGGCACACTTTCCGGATTCCACGTCATACCTCCTGATTGGAGGGAGGCGTCGGCCAGAATAGCTGAAGGGTACAGGTTCATAGGCCTGAGCCTTGACACCCTTTTTCTGGGGTCCTCCTGCGGGGAGGGGCTTAAGAATTTGAGGAGGCTCAGTTTCACGTGACAAAGGTCCTCATCTCCACATCTACTTTCGCAGAATACGACCGCTCGCCGCTTGATGTGCTCAAGGAGAGCGGCTTCGAGCCTGTAATGAACCCCTACGGGAGGACGCTCAGGGAGCATGAGTTGAGGGCCCTTGCCAGGGGCGCGGCAGGGCTCATAGCCGGCACAGAGCGCCTGGATGGTCCGGTCCTTGGAGAAATGCGAGGGCTTAAGATAATATCGCGCTGCGGCGCAGGGCTCGAAAACATCGATCTCGACGCCGCAAAGAGGCTCGGCATGGCGGTATACAATACTCCTTCCGGCCCTACTCTTGCCGTAGCCGAGCTTACGGTGGCGCTCCTTTTGAACCTCGCGCGGAGGATCACCGAAATGGACCGCGAGGTCCGTAAGGGGGTCTGGAGGAAATCAGCCGGGAGCTTATTAAGGGGCAAAAAAGTAGGGATAATCGGGTTCGGGAGGATAGGGAGAAAGGTCGCCGCGCTCCTTTTGCCCTTCGGCGCGGAAATCCGATATTTCGACCCGTGCCGTGATGAAAGTGATTCCGGATGCAGCCCTTCGGATATTGGCGAGCTCCTTGCGTGGGCCGATGCGGTAACGGTCCATGCATCCTTGGCATCGCCGTGTATGAAGCTACTCGGGTGGAGGGAGCTGTCCCTCATGAAAGAGGGCGCGGCACTCGTAAACACCTCGAGGGGAGGGGTTGTGGACGAGGCAGCGCTGTACGAGGCGCTATCGTCAGGCAGGTTGTCCGGCGCCGCCCTCGACGTATTCGAGGAGGAGCCTTACAGGGGGCCGCTTGCCGCGCTCCCGAATGTCATACTCACGCCGCATATAGGCTCGTATGCCCGGGAGACGCGCTCGGAGATGGAGATGGAGGCGGTATCAAACCTCCTCAAGGGTTTCGGCCTCGCCTGTCTCAGGACCGGGCCGGAAAAGGGGGCAGGGCGATCATAAGGGCCATAGCATTCGATTTCGACGGGGTCATCCTGGAGTCCGCTCAAATAAAGACAGAAGCGTTCAGTAATCTTTTCTCGAAATACCCTGAAAAGGTGGACGAGATAATCGAGTACCACCGCGCCCACGAAGGGATCTCGCGATACAGGAAGTTCAGGCACATCCACGAGAAGATACTTGGTATCGAATACACCGAAGCGGCCGGGCAGAAGCTCGGAGAAGAATTCTCGGCCCTTGTCTATGAAAAAGTGCTTAATGCCCCGTTCGTAAAAGGCGCGTCAGAGTTCCTCGAAAGACACCATGCCGAATACCTCATGTTCATAGCCTCTGGGACCCCGGCGGAAGAGCTTGCCGATATCGTAAGGGCAAGGGGGATCGCCGGATACTTCAGGGGCGTTTACGGGAGTCCCATGATAAAGACGGAGGCGCTAAGGGACATAATGAGAAGGCACGGCCTCTCAGGTGAAGAGGTCGTACTTGTCGGAGATGCCGAATCGGATAGAAACGCAGCCAATGAGGCCGGGACCCATTTCATAGCGAGGGTTCCAGGCAGCGGCCCGCTAAAAAACGAAAGGCACAAGATAAAAGACCTCAGCGGGCTTATGAAGCTCATGAACGGGCTTGGCCGATAAGGGAGCGGAGATGAGAAAGGCGGTCGTTTTCGGTGGAGCGGGCTTTCTGGGAAGCCATGTGGCTGACGAGCTCACAAGTGAGGGACTCGAGGTCGCGATATTCGACAGAAAACGCTCGCCCTTTCTCCAGCCCTCCCAGAAGATGCTCGTTGGCGACATACTGAACGAGAAGCAGGTCAGGGAGGCCGTGAGGGGCGCGGACTTTGTCTACAACTTCGCCGGTATTGCGGACATAGAGGAGTGCCGGGCAAGGCCCATAGACACGGTCAAATACAATATCCTCGGGAACTCCATAATCCTTGAGGCCGCAGCCTCGGAGAAAGCGGAAAGGTTCGTGTTCGCGAGCACCATGTACGTATACAGCGACGCAGGGGCCTTCTACAGGATAAGCAAGCAGGCATCCGAGCTGATGATAGAGGACTTTAGCCGCCTTCACGGGCTCCCCTACACGATAATGAGGTACGGCTCTCTTTACGGAGAGCGCTCTGATGAGAGGAATAGCGTATTCCGGATTCTCAAGGAGGCGGTTACGGAGGGTAGGATCACCTATTACGGGAGCGGCGAAGAGGAAAGGGAGTTCCTGCACGTGAAGGACGCGGCAAGGTCGAGCGTCGAGGTGCTCGATAAATCCTTCAGGAACGAATGCGTGATAGTGACGGGGCACAAGGCGGTGAAGTACAGGGAGTTCCTCGAGATGGTGGCCGAGATGCTCAAGGGCAGGGTGGTGGTCGAGTACAGGGAAAGAAAGCAGGATACCCATTACAGGATAACCCCCTACGCCTTCAGCCCGAGGTTCGCAAAGAAGATGAGCCCTCCGCAGCACGTGGACCTGGGGCAGGGGCTCCTTCATTGCATAAACGAGATATACACGGGAATGCAGGATGAGAAGAGGAAGTATGTGGAGTTGTCGCTCGGAAGCATGGACATGAGCTGAGGGCCGATAAATGAGAAGCAGAACCGTCGTACTCATAAACCCCGGCCATGACGATGAGGTAGACCCGAAGGTCGCCCGTTCGTTCGGCGCAAGGACGAGGAAGGTCCAGAGAGAGGACCCGCCCGTCTCCATCCTGAACCTCGGCGCGTTCATCCGTGACCACGGCTATGATGTCGCGGTGGTCGATACCCATGTGGAGCCCGAATACAGGAAGGTCATAGGAGACCTCCTCAAGGAAAAGCCGCTCGCAATCGGGTTCTCGGTCATCATAGGCAAGTTCGCGAAAAACGCGCTCGGCCTGACGAAGATGGCGAAGGAGCTCGCGCCGGATGTTCCGGTCGTATGGGGCGGAAAGCTCGTACACCTTGCAGGGCATCTCGCGCTCGAGCGCCCCGACATAGATTTCGTAATAACCGGCGACGGGGAGTTCCCGTTTTTGAAGCTTCTCGATGCGCTTAGGGATGGAAGAGATTACAGGGGCATCCCGGGCGTGGGTTATCGCGAGGACGGAAGGCAGGTAATAAACGAGAACACATTCAGGGTCGAAAGGCTCGACGACATATACATATCGAAGGACTTCGGCTGGGAGCTCGTGAGGAAGCACGTGAACAGGCAACAGGTCCCGTATTTCATAAACCTTTACACGAGCAGGGGCTGCAAGTTCAACTGCTCCTTCTGTTACCTGAAGGACATAAAGGAGCTAGAAAGCGGGATGCGCCTCAGGAGGAGGTCCGCGGAAAACATCATAAGGGAAATAGACTACCTTCATGAAAACTTCGGGATAGACGTCGTCACCTTCGGGGACGACGACTTCCTTTCGGAAGCGGAAAACATACTTCCCGTATTCGAATACCTGAAAAGAAAGGGCATCTACATAGAACACATCTGGACCAACATACATAACCTCAGGCCCGAGAACATCGCGCTCCTTAAGGGCATCTGCCAGACCGTATGCTACTCGATAGAAACCGCCTCGCCGAGGCTCCAGAAGATTTTAAGAAAGAGGATATCGGCTGAAAAGATAATCGAGGTGAATAGAAGCCTGAGAAAGGCGGGCATAAACACCGTCCACAACTTCCTCTTCGGAGTGCCGACCGAGACCGACGAGGAGACCAGGATGAACATAGAGCTCATGAGGAAGCTTAAGGAAGTGAACCCCTACATGAGGGCCAATACTTATATCCTCAGCCCCATACCAGGGACCCCCATATTCCAGTACGCTGAGGAGCTTGCCGGAAAGAAGATACGGTGGGATCTTCATGACCTCGCGAGCTTCCATTTCCGCTATATGGATAACGCAGCTCCCAAATTCCGCCCGTATTTCATCCCGGAAGATAATCTGCATTATGAAACGGTCTCGGAGATAACGAACGAGCTCTTTATGGAGCTCAATTCCGGCCCAACCCCGGAACAACTTGAAAGAATAAGGAGAAGTCCGAGACTCGGCTACATCTTTCAGGATATCGAGTCCATCAGCAGGCCTAAGAAAAAAACGCGGAAGTACATCCTGGACCTCGTGCTCGAGGCTTCGGAGAGAGGGCTTGCTGCGCCTGCCATAGAGCCGTTTTAGCAGGTTGCGCGAAACGCAACCTGCTTGGCAATACATGGATGGATTGCCAAATTGCGAGGCTGTGAAGTCGAGCAATTTGTGAGACTTGCACGAATTCACTTCGATTCAAGTCGTGGCTGAAAAAAAACAGGCTGGACTTTTTCAGCATTCTGACAGGAGAAACACGGGATGATCGATTTCAGCGACGTAAAAGCAACCGGGGCATGGTCCTCCATGGAGGACGAGGCCTTCATGCGAGACCTCGGCAAGGCTGAAAAGGAGACCGCTTCCAGGGTGATTCGGGAGCGCGGGTACAGGCACACTTCCTGCCACGGAAGGGTGAGCATAAACCCGCTGGTATTCGAGTCCGGACAGGGAAGCATCCTGAAGGACGCGGACGGGAACAGGTACCTCGACCTGGGCTCAGGCATCTATGTCACGAACCTCGGCCACTCGCACCCCAAGGTATCCGAAGCGGTCTCAAGGCACGCGAAGACACTCATGAACTGCCATGATTACATGACCCCGGTAAAGGCCGCCTTCCTCGAAAGGCTCGCGGGATGCCTCGGAGGGGAGCTCAATAACATACACCTCTATGATAACGGCACGACCGCCGTAGAGTTCGCAATCCGCGCGGCAAGGACCATAACCGGAAGGCACGAGATAATCTCTTTCTTCTCCGACCACCACGGAAAGACATACGGCTCCGCAGCGCTCGGCCGCCTTACGCCCTCGAACGGGCCTGCCCGGCCTTCCGGATTTCATCTGGTCCCGAGGCCCGACCCTTACCGCCCGTTATGGACAACCCCGGACGGGAAGATTGATATAGACGCTTATATCACGTTCTACGAGCAGTATATAAAGGAAGCGACCACAGGGCTTGTGGCGGCCTTCGTGCTCGAGCCCATTCAGGGATGGGGCGGCACCATAATACCGCCCGACGATTTCCTGTCGAAGCTTGAGCGCCTGTGCAAATCGCGCGGCATACTCCTCGTGACCGACGAGATACTCACCGGCTCTGGGAGGACCGGGAGATGGCTCTCGGCCGACTGGTGGGGCGTCAGGCCGGACATAACCGTCCTCGGCAAGGGGCTCGGGAACGGCTTCCCCATGAGCGCGCTCGTGGTGAAGGAGGAGCACGCGTGGGCCCTCCCGAAAATAGCGCCCTCGACCACCTTCGGCGGGAACCCGATGGCCTCAGCCGCCGGGCTTGCGACAATCGAGGCCATCGAGGAAGAGGGCGCAATGGAGCGGTCCGTAGATAACGGGAATTACCTTCTCGGGAAATTGAAGGAGCTTAAGGAGGCGCATCCCATAATAGGCGACGTAAGGGGAAAGGGCTGCCTCCTGGGGATGGAGTTCGTCTGGGACCGGGAAACGAAAAAGCCATTTATCGAGGCCGCCTCCGAGGTATACGCCGAGTGCATTAAAAGGAAGCTCATACCCGGCGTGCCTGTTGTGCATCTCCTGAGGCTCGCGCCGCAACTGACAATAAGAAGAGAGATGCTGGATACTGCGGTCGCCATACTGGATGAGAGCATAGGAAAGGTGGAGATCAAATTCGGGATAAAGGGCGGGCACGGAAAAATGAGGGCGACCGTATGAAGGTGGTCATACTCGCCGGAGGGCTCGGCACGAGGCTCAGCGAGGAGACCTCTTTGAGGCCCAAGCCCATCGTCGAGATAGGCGGCAAGCCCATCCTCTGGCACATCATGAACATATACGGGGCGCACGGCTTTAGCGAGTTCGTCGTGGCCCTCGGCTACAAGGGCGGCCTCATAAAGGAGTATTTCCTCAACTACTACCTTCACCAGAGCGATTTGACGGTCGACCTCGGCACGGGGAGGGTCGAGACCGAAGGGAACGGGAAAAAGGACTGGCGGGTCCATCTCGTCGACACCGGCGCGGACTCGATGACAGGCGGGAGGCTGAAAAAACTCAGGAACAAGCTCAAGGGCTCTACCTTCATGCTCACCTATGGGGACGGCGTGGCTGACGTCGATATAAAGAAGCTCCTTGAATTCCACAGGTCCCACGGGAGGACGGCTACGGTCACGGTCGTACGCCCCTCGGCGCGGTTCGGCGAGGTGAGGTTCAACGGCGATCGCCACGAGATCATGGATTTCAAGGAGAAGCCGCAGACAGGCGAGGGCTGGGTGAACGGGGGTTTCTTCGTCTTCGAGCCCGCCGTATTCGACTATATCGACGGAGACGATACCGTGCTCGAGGCCGGGCCGCTTGAGACCCTCGCGAAGAAGAGGGAGCTCATGGCCTTCAGGCACGAGGGCTTCTGGCAGTGCATGGACACTATGAGGGACAAGCAATTCCTGGAGAGGCTCTGGGAGAGCGGTAACGCGAGGTGGAAGGTATGGAACTGAGCGGGGGAGCGATACAGCTCTTCGGGGGCGCGTACAAAGGGAAAAAGGCGCTCGTGACCGGGCACACGGGCTTCAAGGGCTCGTGGCTCGCCATCTGGCTTACCTCTCTCGGCGCGGAGGTGGCGGGGTTCTCTTCATACCTCCCTTCAAGCCCGTGCAACTTCACGGCATCCAGCCTCGAAAGGGCCGTAGACCACCGCTGGGGCGACGTAAGGGAGATAGAAAGGCTCAAGTCCGTCTTTGAGGACTTCCGGCCCGAGGTCGTCTTCCATCTCGCGGCCCAGCCCATAGTGCGCATGTCCTATGCCGACCCCAAGCTCACCTTTGATACGAACGTCGGCGGGACCGTTAATGTGCTCGAATGCGTGCGGTCATCCAGGTCGGTGAAGGCGGCTGTCATAGTTACGAGCGACAAGTGCTACGAGAATATCGAGTGCGTCTGGGGCTACCGTGAAAACGACAGGCTCGGCGGCAGAGACCCGTACAGCGCCTCAAAGGCCTGCGCGGAAATAGCGGCAAGCGCTTACGCGAGGTCTTTCCGGCCCACGTGCGATGCGCCAAGGATTGCGACCGCAAGGGCCGGGAACGTGGTCGGCGGCGGCGATTGGGCCGAATCGAGGGTCATACCGGATTGCGTGCGGGCCTGGTCGGAAGGGAGGGAGGCGGTAATAAGGAACCCGTCCTCCACAAGGCCCTGGCAGCACGTGCTCGAACCATTGAGCGGATACCTTTGGCTCGGGGCGGACCTCCTTGCCTCGGAAAGGCTCCACGGCGAGTCCTTCAATTTCGGGCCCGACCAGAAGGTAAATAAGCCCGTCTCCGAGCTCATAGACCTTTTCACCGCGTACTGGGGAGGCCCCGGATGGAGGCGCGGTGACGGTGAGGACGGCAGGAAGGAGAGCGCGCTCCTGAAATTATCGTGCGATAAGGCCCTGCACGAACTCGGCTGGCGGCCTGTCCTCTCGTTCGAGGATACGATAAGGCTCACGGCAGAATGGTACAGGCGCTATTACTCGGGCGGGAAGGATATGTACGCCTTTTCGGCGGAGCAGATAGAGTTTTATTTGTCGGAGGCCGCAACGGCCGGGCTTCCGTGGGCGGGGGAGGGCGCGCTGTCTTGATAGAGGGACTTCAAACGGAACCGCTTCCGCAGTTCCCGGACGAGAGGGGCAGGGTAATGAGGATGCTCAGGGCCGACTGCCCGGGTTTCGAGGGCTTCGGGGAAATATATTTCTCGACCGTGAACCCCGGGAAGGTGAAGGCGTGGAAGAGGCACCTCAGGATGACCCAGCGCTTCGCCGTCCCCGTCGGAAGAATAAGGCTCGTATTCCATGACACTCGCCCCGGCGCTCTAACGAACGGGGAGACGGTCGTCATGGAGACCGGCGAGTCAGATTACAGGCTCATACGGGTTCCCCCGCTGCTCTGGTATGGCTTCATGGGCATATCCGATGGCCCGGCGCTCATAGCGAACTGCACGGACATCCCGCACAGCCCGGATGAGGCGGAGCGCATGGAAATCGAGAACCCGATTATTCGATACGATTGGGGGGCCTGATGCCTCAGCCGAGGGTGAGCGTCATAATGAATTGCCTGAACGGCGCCAAGTACCTGCGCGCTTCCATTGAAAGCGTCTACGCACAGACCTGCAAGGACTGGGAGATCGTATTCTGGGACAACGCCTCGACTGACGGAAGCGGCGAGATAGCCCGTGGCTATGACCGGAGGCTCAGGTATTTCAGGAGCACTGAGACTATCCCGCTCGGCAGGGCAAGGAACATGTCCTTGCAGGAGGCAAGGGGCGAGCTCATAGCATTTCTCGATTGCGACGACCTCTGGATGCCTGAGAAGCTTGAGAAGCAGGTGCCGCTATTCGATAGAAACCCGAGGACAGGCCTGGTCTTCTCGGATACCTTTTTCTTCAACGACAACGGGGAGACAAGGCGGCTTTACGCCAACTCCAGGCCTCCGAGGGGCATGGTCTTTAAGCGACTCCTTACCGATTACTTCCTTTCCTTGGAGACGGTCGTCATAAGAAAGAGCGCTCTCGACGGGCTATCCGAATGGTTTGACGAGAGGCTTGAGGTGAACGAGGAGGCGGACCTCTTTATAAGGATAGCGTACTGGTGGGAGGCCGACTGCGTTCACGAGCCCCTGGCCAAATGGCGGGTGCATGCGGGAAGCCTCACATGGCAAAAAAAGGAACGGTTCGCAATCGAAAGCCAGCTGATGCTCGATAAGTATATCGGGCTTTTCCCCGGCCTCAGGGAGGAGGCCGCCGGAGAGGTCGAATCAATGAGGCGGAGGATATCGAAGCAGAGGTTCATGAACGCGTGGGAAAAGGGGGACGGGAGCGGGCGGAGCATGCTCAAGCCCTATCTCGGCAAAGACCCGAAGGCGCTGGCACTTTACATGGCCTCGTTTTTACCTTACAGGGCCGCCGCGCCGCTCATAGGATATTACCGTGAGCGGAGGGGCCTTGTCAGCCCTTGACGAAATAATCGGGTCTGACCGCGCCGTCCTCTTCGGATACGCAAGGACCGCCCTTGAATACGGCTACAGGCACTTGGGCCTCGGGGAAGGGGACGAGGTGCTCTATCCGGACCTCATCTGCGACGTGTTGATGGTGCCGTGCCAGAGGCTCGGCCTGAAGGTCAGGTTCTACAGTGTCGGCCCGGACCTTGGCCCCGACCTCGAAAGCGTTGCAAGGCTCATAACGGAAAAGACCAGGGCCGTACTCGCGGTCAATTATTTCGGCTTTCCCCAGGACCTTAAGAAACTTAGCGAGGTCTGCAAAAGGAACGGCCTCTACCTCATTGAGGACAGCTCGCATGGTTTCCTGGGCAAGGCGGACGGGATGGCGCTTGGGACGAGGGGAGACATAGGGCTTTTGAGCTTCAGGAAACTCGTGCCAATCCTGAACGGCGCGGCCCTCCTTGTGAACAGGGGCGCTCCGGGCGCGGAAGGGCTGGAGAGCTTGAGACGGATTAGCGCCGGACTGCCTGCCGAGAAGAGGAAGCCGCGGTTCGCCTCCTTCCTCAAGCTGGCTGAGGCGAAGTATAACCTGCAATTGGGGAGGCTCAGAAAAAGAGAGCCGGTTATTCCCCCGCATGGCTCGACCGAAGGCGAGGCAATGGATTTCAGGGCAGACGAATGGAGCCTCGCTGTACTCTCCGGATACCCCTTCGATAGGGAGGCAAAAAGGCGGAGGGAGAATTACCGGAAATGGGTAGAGAAGCTCTCGGCCAAAGGCTTCAGGATGGTGAAGGAACTCCATCATGGATCGGTCCCTTCAAGCTGCCCGATGCTCGTGGACGAACGGGACAAATGGTTCAGGAGATATCTAGTGAAAGGTTACAGAGTGAGCGTCTGGCCCACGCTCCCGCTTGAAGTCTGGAAGTCGGACGGCAGCGCGGTCTCCATCTGGAAAAAGCTCATTTTATTCCCGGTATAGTGCCGATATCACAGAAAAGCAAGCGATTACGCCATATGGAGTATGGATGCCCATATCGATACGCATAACCGAATCCTTTGATGCCCTGGAAAAACCGGCCCATGCATGGGAGAGGCTGGCAACAGACGAACGCCTTCACATATTTTCCGGCCCAGCATGGAACCTGGCCTGGTGGAAGGCCTTTGGAAACGGGAAGAGGCTCCGCCTCTATGCCGGATACGACGGGAGCGAGCTTGTCGGGGTATGGCCTTTCTGCATAAGGAAAGGCTCTTTCAAAGACCTTCGCGGCACTGTCATTGAGACACTTTCAGGCCGTAGCTCCGACTACGGACTGCCTGCTGTGAGGACCGGCCATGAGGACGCCTTCGTGGGCGCGGTCGCTGAAGACCTTTTTTCAGAAGCCCGCGGCAAGATACTCGATTTCCCGCACCTCCCCGTTGGGCATCCTGCGGCACTGGCTCTTGACGAGACCATAAAAGGTACTGGCGCGCGCATCCATGAAACGGCCTCCATATGCCCGAGGCTCGAATTCGGAGAGGATTACGCCTCAACCGAAAAATCCTGGAAAAAGTCCCTGAGGACCGATCTGAGGAGGCAGAGAAGGAGGCTTGAGGATGCCGGGCGTTTGAACCTCCATGTGCCTGAAGGGAAAGAGGAGGTCCTGGCGTTCCTGCCGCTCTTTTTCAGGATGCATTCGGCCCGCTGGAGCCGGAGGGGCTTCAATATGAAATTCCTCGATGGCGAAGAGGCGGATTTCTACCGTGCCCTTGTGGAAGGCCTCCACGGAAGGGGGCTTCACTTCTCATACCTCTCATGCGGCAATGAGATCATCAGCATGCATTTCGGTTTCGTCTCGAACAAATGGCTCTTCTGGTATACCCCGGCCTACAACCCGGACTTCGAGAGGCACTCCCCGGGAAAGGTGCATATCGGGATGCTGGTTGAGAGGGGGCTAATGGAAGGGCTCAAGGGCATCGATTTCCTCCAGGGCGACGAGCCGTATAAACTGCAATGGAGCACCGGGAAGGTCGAGACGCTGTCATTGACCTGCGCTGCAGGACTTTCACTGCGCTTAAGGTGGCTTGTCTCGACAAGGCCGTGGCTTATTGAAAACTTCGGGCGGTTCCTTAGGAGGCGTGGACCTGTCCCCAGGCCCACGGCATGATAATGGCGGCTTCAAACGTCAACAGGATGATCTCCGGAGGGCTCTCGATATTGAGCAGGGTGCGAAGCGTGCCCAAGGGATACGCCATTCTCCTCTATCACAGGCTCCATGACAAAGACCCTTGCCCCTCGGGGCTATCAATAAGCACCGGGGAGTTCGAGAGACAGATGTGGCTTGCGGCGGAAATCGGGAAAATCGTCCCGCTTTCGGACATGGTGTCAATGGTCCGGGGCCGGAGGAGACCGGACAGGCTCTATATAGCCGTCACATTCGACGACGGCTATGAGGATGTCCTGAGGTTCGGGCTCCCGCTCTTTAGAAGGCTTTCAGTGCCTGTTATGTTTTTCGTATCAACGTCCTTTATCGACGACCGTTCGCGCTTGCCCTGGTGGGACGAGCTCCATGAAATCGCCGGGGCTGGCCGAAGCCTTTTCCTTGACTGCGTAAGGTACGGCCCATGCCAGAAAGAGCGGATGGAATTCATAGAAAGAGCGTCGATTAAGCTTAAGTATTCCGGGATTGACCCGCAGGTCATGATGGCAGGCTTCAGGCCCGCCGGCTACAAAAGGCCTGAGGCGAACGGGTTCGCGGATTGGGAAGGGCTCAGGAAGGCGGCAAGGAGCGGCTATGTCGAGGTCGGCGGGCACACGGTCACCCATCCGGCTCTTTCGATGGGCGGCCTCAGCGAGATACCGGAAGGTAAGCGCAGATTGGAGGACGAACTTGGCGTGAAGGTCAGGTTCTTCTCTTATCCATTCGGTGAGAATAGGGACATTTCATCTGCCGTCGTAAGCGCGGCAAAAAAGGCGGGCTTCCTGGCCGCGGTCACTTCTCAAAGCGGCTTTAACAGGGAAGGTGACGACCCCATGCGCTTAAGAAGGATAAAGTTCTCGGGGAATAGGCCCGCTGATTTCGAGACAAACCTCAGGACCGGGGACATAAAAAGGGGCATAAACCAGGCCTACGCTTTTTTATGTGGGCTGGGAGGAACGGCGCGATTCGCGGGGCTCAGGGCCGATGGGGCTTAGGGTTCTTTACATCGTTTCGATACTCCCGCCCTATCCGGGCGGAGCGGCTGTGTGCTACGGCAATATCCTCAGGGGCCTTGTCGAGAGCCGTGACCGGAATATCGGAAGCGTCACCGTCCTTACCGAGCAAGGCTGCGAAACACGCTATGGAGAACCGGTGAAGGTGCGTGACAAGCTCTACAGGTACGATTCCGCCGGGGCCGCGGAAAAAAGGTTCCTTAAGCAGGCATTAAATTACTTCATCATCATGGGCTATATCCTTTTTTCGGGAAGCGACGTAGTGCACATACACGCGAGGTACGTTTACGCGAGGTACATAGGGCGGCTCGTCTGGCTCGCGCTCCTCCTTTCACGTGCCAAAACAGTCATAGACATAAGGGACAGGTTCTATAGGAATTTCGGTTTCGGGCATCATTTCCTGGTCTGCTCGAAGGACCTCATGACCTTTTACGGCTGGATAAGGAACAAGGAATACTTACCCGTGCCCATGGATTTCCCGGAGCTCAAGAAAAGCATAGAGGCAAAGCACCGCGTCGGCTATTTCGGAGCAATCGCCGGGAACAAGGGCATAAGGGAACTGGTCGATGGCTACAAAGAATACAGGGACGGATCGGACGACCCGCTCGAACTTCACATCTGGGGACAAAACATGATGGGGACAGAGTTCGAGGCTGCCATGGCCTCGGTACAGGGCGTAAATTACAAAGGGAGCGCGGCTCCAGATGAAGTCCTTGATCGGATGCTCGAATGCAAGGCAGTTGTGCTGCCTTCGAGGTCAGAAGGCATGCCGAGGGTATGCCTCGAAGCCATGTACTGCGGACGGGTGGTCGTCTGCCATGAGGCGGTGGAATCGATAGCGTCCTCACTGCCGGAGAGGTTCGTGTTAAAGGACCTATCTCCAAGAGAGATAAAGAGGGTCCTTTCCGAAGTGGAATGTTACAGCGGTGATGCAACTTTCGACTACGATCTCGAAGAACATTCGAGGGGCCGGGTCACCTCCCGCCTATTCGATTTCTATAGAAGGGTGCTCAGTAAAGCCGATGCGGAAAACCGTCATAAGGAGGGAAGCTGACGGTACGAACTTCACCCTGATAATCCTCTTCATAGCCTCAGCCTTTCTCGTCTCTTCGTTCAAGATAGCCAAGGTCTCGTCCTCCGCGATGGTCGCAATAGCCATGTTGGCGGCCTTTATCCTGGGGGGTCTACTCAAGGCCAGGTTCGTCTTTGCCGCGCACCCGGTGCAGAAGGGGATGCTTGCGCTCCTCGCGTGGGCTCTCTTTTCGTTGCTCGTTAGCAGGATCGACCCGTCAAAGGCCATCCCCCCCGAGGCCTACGCCTATTCATGGGCCGGGGGGCTGTCGAGCCCTGACCTCCGTGGAGCGTCGTTCCTCGCAAGGCTTCTCCTTGCGGCATTCGCCATGAACTTTATCATCGAGGCCGTCAATACCGAAAGGAGGTTCTTCAAGGCGATCAATTGGTATCTCCTTTTCTATTTTATCGTTTCTACACTCGTGCTCGCCCAGTTCGCCCTGCTCGCGGTCTGGGGGGTCGAGGTCGGCGAGATAAGGCCGGCAAGCGTTGAGAGCGCGTTCCGGACGGGGGGGCACCTGGGGGAATCGAGCATACTCGCGGGGGTCCTGGCGAGCGGTTATTTCCTTACTGTAGCCTTCGCGCTCAAAAAGCACCCGGGGCTCTGGTTCCCGGAATGGCTGATAAAGACCATGTGCATTGTCGCCACATTAGCGCTTCTCTCCACGCTCTCAGCCGCGTGGATAATCTCCGCGCTCCTCGCCTTTGCCCTGGCGGGGCACAGGCACCTGGGTAAGAGGGGCCTTCTGGCGCTTATCATCTGCATAGCCGTAACGGGCGCCCTCTTTCACGCCGAGATATACGATTCGGTAATGAGGAAGGCGTTCGGCGAGCTTAGCCAATTGAACGTAAGGACCTATTCGTGGATAGCGGGACTCTCGATTTTCATGGACAACGTATACACCGGCGTCGGCATAGGGCAAAGCGTATTTTTCACGCCGGAGTACTTGATGGACATAGCAATAAAGCCGCTCCTCAACCCGGCGCTCTTTTCGGAGCTCTTCCTCGCGTCCCGCTTCCCGCCAATGAATACCTATATACAATGGATGGCCGAGACCGGGGCGGTTGGGCTTCTCCTGCTCTTTTACGTCTACTACCTGGTCTATCGCTCAGGCAAGCGGATTACAAATCCGGAGCACGAGAGGATCGTGAAGTTCGGGATAGGCGGCGCGCTTATCGCAGGCGCGGTCGCTATCAACACCTCCCCCGACTACATATATGTAGGGTTCCTAAACTTCCTCGCGGCGATGTACGTGGCGGGCGGAAGGGTTTTCGGCCGTGGGCGCTTAGAGGGGGGTGCATGAGAAATGGCCTTACGGCTCTGTTGCTGGCCCTGGCCGCTGCCATACTCATCCATACCGCGCTCAACCCTGACAGGGTCTTCGATTATCCCGCAAAGCTCCTTTACATCGAGACATATGACGGGACGCGGGCCGATGCCGTTATCTGCCTTTCCGGGGCAGAGGTCGAAAGGGTCGAGCACTGCCAAGGGCTCTACATGGCAGGGAAGGCGGCGATGGTCGTCGTCACAGGAGGAGGGCTTGAGGCAGGGCTCATCTATTACAGGGAAGGCGGCTCGCTTGCTTCCATTTCAAGGAACTGGCTTCTTGAAAATGGAGTGCCGGAAAGTTCTGTAGAGGTCATAGAGCAGGGCACGAGCACTTACGAGGAGGCAGCGGCGGTCCGCTCATTCGTTGAAAGAAAGGGAATAAAGTCCATAGTGGTCGTCAGCTCCCCTTACCACATGAGGAGGGTATCCCTCGTCTTCAGGAATGCCTTTCAGGGTAGCGGCGTTGAAGTGAGCTTCTCTCCCGCAAGGGGCTTTGACGAGGGCCTTGCCGGATGGTGGAGGGAAGAGGGGCTGGTTGCGGCCGTGTTCGGCGAGTATGTGAAGCTCTTCATCTACGCCGTAAAGGGATACATATGACGCTGACGCATATATTGGGAAGGCCCGGCTTTTTCGCAAGGACGTTCATCCTTTCGGGCGTGTCGGAGCTGCAGGCCAGGGCGCATGCCTTGCATGAAAAGGCCTTTCCGGTGAGGCTCGATGCTTCCGAGGCGAAGATCCTTTTCATCCAGCTCGGCCAGATAGGGGACTATGCCTTGAGCGAGCCTTTCCTTAAGGCCCTGAAAAGCTTTCCGGGGAAGGTTGTGAGGATAACCGCCCTTATCGACCCGGTAAATTACGAGCTTTGCAAGGCGGGCGGCGCGGCAGACGAGATGGTCCTTTACGGGGCGAGGAAATACACGAGGGGAAGGCCGTCGGGCTTCCCCGCAGCCTTGCTCGATGAGCATAAGTTCGATTGCGCCGTATGGCTGAGGGGCGATTTGAAGGTGCTCTTCTGGCTCATCCGCAAGGGGGTCCGGTTCGTGAGCGTAGCCAAGTATCCTATCCCGCTACGCCGCGCTTGTTTCGCGCTCATATCCAAAAGGCCGGCCGGGAAAGAATATCCGCATTTTACGGAATGCCTGGAACGCCTCCTTAAGGAGCTCTTCCCCGGCGCGCGGATGCGCGCTCAAGAGCGGCTCCAGGATGTGCGGCATTCCGACAAAAGGATCTATATCCATATTGGCTCAGGCAATAGACTGAGGAGGTGGCCTGAGGAGCGTTTCGCGGAGCTCTGCAGGATGCTCCTTGAGTCTGACAGGGCCCTGAAGATATGCCTTTTAGGCTCAGAAGCCGACCGCAAGGACGCCGGGGCCATACTCGGCGACAAGCGCCTTTTGTCTTACGCGGAACGGATAGAGGACCTCTCCGGCAGGGTGGGGCTTCCCGAGCTTAAAAGGGTCCTCTCCAATGGCGCGCTATTCATCGGGTTCGACAGCGGCCCCATGCACATCGCCGCCTCCTCGGGAATATCCGTGGTGGCCCTGATGGGCCCGCAGTCACCAATGGTTTTCGGGCCGCGCGGAACCGGTAATACACGGGTGGTCTATAAGGCCCCATTCTGCTCTCCGTGCTGGCAGTTCTCGTGCATCCGGAATGACGGCGGGGCCGGGGAATGCGTCCTGGCAATAACGCCCGGCGAGGTCTTCAGGGCAGCGGTTTCATTGCTGCAGAAAGCGCAACCGGCAGAAAAGGGGGGAACGCATGAGAACGCTCCTTGTCTATAACGTCTACTCTGACGAGCTCGGCTCGAGCAGGCCGCCCCTTGGCACCGGCTATCTCGCCCAGGCCCTTGAGGACGCCGGAGTAGATTACGACGTGGTCGATATGAAGCTCGGGCATTCGGAAAAAAAGGTCCTCGATATGATAGGGCGGGGAGGATACGCCTCAGTCGGCGTAACCGTCTACACCGTGGGACACAAGAAGTTCTTCGGCCTCCTCAAAGCCGTAAAGGATCGATATCCATGGGTGATAACTGCCGCGGGCGGGCCACACGTGACGATCATGGGGAAGAAAATACTCGAAGAGTGCCGTCATGTGGACCTCGCCTTTACCGGAGAGGCGGAGGATTCGTTCGTCAAGTTCTGCAAGGGCGAGGAGTACGGCAGCATCCCCGGTCTCGTTTTCAGGGACAGGGGCGAGCCTGTGTGCGGAGCCCCTATGGCGAGGCCGGACGACCTCGATTCCATCAACTGGCCGCGCTACGGGAAGTTTGAATTGAAGAAGTATGCGAACGAGATAGGGGTCATAACCTCGAGGGGGTGCCCGTATCCCTGCACCTTCTGCTCGGTGGGCCTTACGCTCGGGAGAAAGGTCAGGGTCCGCTCGATCGAGAAGATAGGGGACGAGCTCGAATACTGGTACTCGAGGGGGAGGAGGATATTCAATTTCCTCGACGACAACCTGACCTTCTACCCTGAGAGGGTATTTTCGCTTTGCGACGAGATAAAAAAGCGTGGCCTCAAGGGGCTGATCTTGAGGGCTTCGAACGGGCTCAGGGCCGACCGTCTGAACCGGGAGATGCTCCTCAGGATGAGGGAGGTCGGCTTCAGGAGCTTCGGCATAGGGGTGGAGGCCGGCAACGACAAGGTCCTCGCGGCGCTTAAAAAGGGCGAGACCATAGCCGAGATCGAGAATGCAATAAGGCTCTCGTGCGAGCTCGGTTTCGAGGTCTCGCTCTTTTTCGTCTACGGCGTTCCGGGCGAGACGATGAACGACATAGAGGACTCCATAAAGATAGCCAAAAAATACCCGGTCCTCAAGGCGGACTTCTATAACCTCATACCGTTTCCGGGCACGCAGCTCTGGGATTGGGTCGAGGAGAACCGGGCATGGACAGGAGAGCCGATGGAACTTCTTGACAGCATGGACAAGAACCTCCGGTTTTCGAAGGATACCGGAAAGCCCTTTTTTACGACAAAGGAGCTCGGAGCGGACGAAAGGGAATATCTGGCGAGGAGGCTCAGGGAGACGACGCTTGAAATACAGAGGGAGGGCATCGAGCGCGTCTTTTCCAGATACGGGAGGCTCAAGCGTCCAATGGGCTGGCTCGCCTCAACCATTTTTTTTCAGAAGCTCTTTTTCAACAATAACCTCGTAAGAAGGGTCTCTGACAGGGTGCGGTACAGAAACGCCGGGACCGGGTCAGGAACAGGAACCGGGGAGGCAAGGACATGAGGGCGCTCCTCCTTAATCCCCCTTTCCTCCCGAGGTTCTCGCGTTTTTCAAGAAGCCCTGCGGTCACCAAGAGCGGGACGATCTACTACCCCATCTGGCACGCCTATGCGGCCGGGCTTCTTGAGAAAGAAGGTCACGAGGTCATGCTCATCGACGCGCCCGCAAGCGGGCTCGAAAGGGAGGACTGCTTCCGTGCCGCCGCCGGGTTCAGGCCGGATTTGACGGTCGTCTATACCTCGACCCCGAGCATCTATAACGACGTAGAGGTCGCGGCTGAATTGAAGGAAAGGACAGGGGGCGCGTTTACGGTCCTTACGGGCACGCACGCATCGGCGATTCCGGAGGAGACTCTAAATCTCGATCCGAGGATAGACGCGGTAGCCCGCCTTGAGTACGACCTTACGCTCTCGGATCTCCTTAAAGGCATCGAAAGAGGGCATGTCTCCGAAATCGCCGGCCTGACCCTGAGGGAGGGGGGCTCCATAAGGTCTAGCCCGGACAGGCCTTTTCTCGACGACCTCGATGCGCTCCCGTTCGTGTCGAGGGTCTATAAGAAGCACCTGAGGATAGAGGACTACTTCTATGCCCATTGCCGATACCCTGTCGTCTCAATTTTTACAAGCAGGGGGTGCAACGCCAGGTGCACCTACTGCGTCTACCCGCAGCAGGCCTTCGGAAGGAGGCAGCGCCAGAGAAGCCCTGAAAGCATTGTCTCCGAGTTCGAGTACATAGAAAGGGAGCTCCCCCAGGCCAGGGAGGTGCTCATAGACGACGATACCTTCACCTCGGACCGGAGGCACACGGCGGAGTTTTCCGAGCTCATGATAAAAAAGGGGATAGAGCTGCCCTGGACAGCCGAGTGCCGCCCCAACCTCGATTACGAGACCATGCGCCTCATGAAAAGGGCCGGTTGCAGGCTGATAGTGGCCGGTTTCGAGAGCGCGGACGACCGGATATTGAGGAACATCAAAAAAGGCGTAACGGTAGAGCAGATGAGGCGGTTCGTCAGTGACGCGAAGAGGGCAGGGCTAATGGTGCACGCCTGCTTTATGGCCGGGAACATGGGGGAGACGAAAGAGAGCCTAAAAAAATCCCTCGCCTTCGCAAAGGAGATGCGCGCAGACACCTGCCAGTTCTTCCCTTTGATGGTATATCCGGGGACAGAGTCCTACAAGTGGGCCGACGAGAACGGCTTTCTCAAGACGAGGGACTTTAGAAGATGGCTTACGGAAGACGGGCTCCACGACTGTGTCGTGAGCACGCCGGAGCTCTCAGCCGAAGATCTCGTGAGTTTTTGCGACCATGCCCGGCGGAGCTATTACCTCGACCCGAGATATATCGCGTACAAGCTCAGGCAGGGCATGGGGGACCGCCGCGAGCTTGTAAAGACGCTCCGGTCAGCCAAGACCTTTGCAAGGCATCTTTTGGGCGGGTCTCGCAGAGGCGCGGCCTGCTGAGCAATACAAGGGTGCATCGGAGGCATTCCGAACAGAAAGGTTCATAAAGACGTATGGAATGGCAGCTTACGCTTGAAGTCATTTTCTGGGCCGGGGCCGCGGCCCTCTTCTATGCCTATATCGGTTACCCGCTCATCCTTTTTTTTCTGAGCCGCGCTTTCGGAGAGGAAAGAAAGGAAGCCTCGGAGGGCGCGCCACTTCCCTCAGTGTCGGTCCTCGTGGCGGCATACAATGAAGAGAAGAACATAGGGGAGAAGATAAGGAACACGCTCAGCCTCGACTACCCCAAGGGGCTCCTCGAGGTGGTCGTTGCCTCTGACGGCTCAGCCGACGGCACTGCCGATATCGTGAGGTCTTTTTCAGCGAAGGACGGCAGGGTGCGCCTTCTTGATTTCCCGAGGGGCGGTAAGGCCAGGGCGCTCGCGCTCGCAATGCCGCAGTTAAGAGGCGAGATAGTCTTTTTCTCGGACGCGAATACCGAATGTGAAAAAAGCGCGCTCCGGCTCATTGCCGGGGCGTTTGGAGACAGGCGCGTCGGGTGCGTCTCCGGGAGGCTCGTCTACAGGAATCCCGGAGGCATAGTGAGCGGAAAAGGGGAGAGCTTCTACTGGCGCTATGAGACGTGGCTTAAAAAGTTCGAGAGCAGGTTAGGGTGCGTCTCAGGCGCTAACGGAGCCGCCTACGCGATAAGAAAGGAATTATTCGAGACGCCCCCGGAAGGCACGGTAAACGACGACTTCGTAATCCCGACAATGGTGGCGGCCCGGGGTAGAAGAAGCGTCTACGAGGAGAGGGCCCTTGTCTACGAGGACGTGGCAGCGAGCGTGCGGGGCGAGTTCAGGCGGCATGTGAGGGACGGGGCAGGCCATTATATCGCGGTATGGCATCTCTCGCGCCTTCTTAACCCTTTCCTGGGGCTCCACGCCTTTATATTCTGGTCGCACCGGGTCTTCAGGTGGGGCGCGCCGTTCATATTGCCCGCCGTTTTCGTTCTTAACGCGATGCTCCTTGAAAAAGAGGTCTACAGGCTCGCCTTCGCGGCGCAGTCCGTATTCTACGCGGCGGCACTTCTGGGATTTCTGGGCAGGGGGCAGGGGAAGCTCCCCTTTCTATTCCACGCGCCATTTTATTTCTGCAACCTGAACCTCGCGCTGTTTATCGGGTTCGTAAAGGCCGTCTCAGGCAGGCAAAAAATGACATGGGAGAGGGCGGGGAGAGCCTAAACGGTTGAATACAATTCTCATGGCGATAACCGGCCTGATCGCCGGGGCAGCCGGGCCCATCGCGATACAGAGGTTTGGAAACGGCCTCGGCCTCACGGACAGGCCCAACGAACGGAGCTCCCATTCCGTGCCGACTCCGAGGGGAGGGGGGCTGGGCATAGTGGCGGCAGCGAGCGCAATGGCCTTTCTTTCAGGAGATTACGCCTTTGCGCTGATCCTCGTATCCATCGGCCTTTTAGGATTCCTCGAAGACCTCTTCGGAATACCGGCAAAGTTCAGGCTCGTAGCGCAGCTTGGGCTCGCCTTCCTTCTGGCTGCGTCCACCCTGGGCTTGTCCGGTTCAGTGAAAGACGTCTCGATAATCCTTTTGTGGACCGTCTTCATAGCGGGCACCGCCAACTTCTACAACTTCATGGATGGGGTAAATGGGATGGCCGGGTCTTCCGGGCTCGTCGCCTTCGGCCTCCTCTCGGCCTTCGCCTTTTTGTTCAGCCCGGAGTTCCTGTCGCTTAGCCTTGTAGCGGCGCTCGCCTGCATGGGATTTCTTCCGTTCAACGCGCCCCGGGCCAGGGTCTTCATGGGAGACGTCGGGAGCGTCTTTCTGGGGTTTCTTTTCGCCTCTCTCGCGCTCAAGATGGCTTCAGGGCCCCTGGCCTTTATCTGTATTGCCGCATTCCTAGTAACCTTCTACGCGGATGCCTTGACGACCGTTGCCATGCGGGCGGCCAGGGGCGAGGACATCTTCAGGGCGCACAGGGGTCATCTTTATCAGTACCTTGCGAACGAGCTCGGCATCCCCCATTGGAAGGTCTCTTTTGGTTACGCATCAGTACAGTTCCTGATCGGCGCCCTGGCCCTGCTCGCCTTTACAATGAGCGCGGGCCGATTTCTCCTCCCGGGCGCGCTCATCGTGTTTTCATTTATTTTCGCGGCGGCGTACCGGTTGATAAAATCCGCCGCTCCGAGGGGCGGAGTCCTGGGCCAGACCGAAGGCGGAATGTGAATAGAACCATTAAAAAACTAATCAAGCCGACCCCGGCCAAACGGGTGGCTTTTTTTCTAATTACGGACGCCCTCGCGCTTTCCGCGGCGCTGCTGCTCGCCTTCCAGCTCCGGATGGATCTTGCGATGGGGCCTGAGCACAATGCGGCATTCATGCGTACACTACCGCTCTTCATATTTTTGAAGTTACTTCTCCTCGGTTTCTTCAGGATTTACAGTATGACATGGAGGTACGCGGGCATAGAGGATTTCATGAGGATTATTGGCGCGGCCGTACTCTCGGAGGCTTTGCTTTTCTGGATTATCCACTTCTTCACCCCAGCTTTCAGCGGTTTTCAAGTAGCTTTGCCCAGGGGCGTTTTTCCTATCGACGCCGCGCTTTCCATATTGTTCCTTTCATGCCTCAGGGTCTCGAAGAGGATAACCATCGACGCGCTCCGGAGGAAAAGGAACAGAAAAAACGGAAAAAGGACCCTTATCGTCGGCGCGGGCGACACCGGCGAGATGATCCTCCGGGACATAATCAGGCAGAAAACAATGGGGTGGGCTCCCGTGGGCTTTATCGACAGGGACAGGAGCAAGCTCGGGAGCTCCATACACGGAGTGAGGGTCATCGGCGCGCCGGAAGACCTTGAGGAAGTCATTACGGCTAAAAAGATAGAGCAGGTGATAGTGGCGGTCCCCTCCATGAGCGGAAAAGAGCTCAAAACCATATACGAGACGGCCAAGGACCTCGTCGAGTCCATAAAGCTAGCACCCCGGATACACGACTTCCGCCAGGAGAGGCCGGGCCTCAAGGGCCTGGAGGAGATAAAAATAGAGGACCTCCTTGGAAGGCAGGCGGTCGAAGTGGATAACGACAGCATCGGCGCGTTCCTGAAAAAAAAGGTAGTGCTCGTAACAGGGGCCGGGGGCTCGATAGGCTCCGAAATCGTCATGCAGGTTGCCGCGTTCCAGCCCGAGAGGCTAGTGCTCTTCGACATAGACGAAACCGAGCTACACAGGATGGAGCTCAGGCTCAAGAAGGCCTACCCGCAGCACTTTAGCGGGAAGGGCGGCGCGGGCGGCAGGTTCGTCTTCGTCGTGGGCGACATCGGGAACTCCGAGAGGGTCAGGGGCGTTTTCAGCAATTATGCGCCCGAGATAGTCTTCCACGCGGCCGCCTACAAGCACGTCCCGATGATGGAGCACAACCCCGAGGAGGCGGTAAGGGTAAATATGTTCGGCACCCATGTCCTGGCCGCTTCCGCCGCAAGGAGCGGGGTCAGGAAGTTCATAATGATATCGAGCGACAAGGCGGTGATGCCCTCAAGCGTGATGGGCGCGACCAAAAGGATGGCAGAGAACATATGCGCCGCGTTCGGCGCCGGGAGGACCGCATTCATATCCGTGAGGTTCGGGAACGTGCTCGGGAGCCGGGGTAGCGTGCTGCCCATATTCATGGAGCAGCTCAAATCCGGCGGCCCTCTTACAGTCACCCACAGGGAGATAAAAAGGTATTTCATGACCATATCCGAGGCGGTCTCTCTCGTCCTCCAGGCCGCGGTCATCGGCAAGGGAGGCGAGGTGCTGGTTCTGGACATGGGTGAGCCTGTAAGGATAGCGGACCTCGCCGAAGAGCTCATAAGGATAAACGGGTTCGAGCCGTACAAGGACATAGGCATAGAATTTACGGGACTCAGGGCGGGCGAGAAGCTCTATGAGGAGGTCTTCACGGATGAGGAGGTCCTCAAGGTGAGCGCCCACAGAAAGATACTCATATCGAGGAACACGGGTTCCTACTCCCTCCATGAGATAGAGCTGATACTTGGGGAGTTCGAGCCGCATTTGAGCGGGGCGGGCCGCGGCAAGGAGCTTAAAGGCCTACTCAGAAAATATGTCGAGCATACGGCCGATGCGGGCCTTGAGGAGCTTACATTGCAGGGGAGGGTGGTTTAGGATGCGGGCCGGGAGATACGCGCGCGAAAGGGAGCTGGACCTTGCCGATTATTGGGCGGTCGTCTGGAAAAGAAGGCTTGCCGTCCTGCTGGTGTCGGCGGGCATGACCATAGGGGTTCTCGTCTACTCCTTCACTATCCCCGACATGTACGAGTCGAGGGCCGTCATAATGCCGGCCGGCAGGAGCGCCGAGCAGGGCGCTGGCGTTTCCGCCATAACTCAGCGGTTCGGCTCCATACCCGGCATAACGCTCCCTGCCTCGGCCTCGTCAGCCGAGATAACGAGCCTCTTGAAGTCGAACCTCCTTCGCGCCCGCGTCCTGGAGGAGCGCGGGCTCCTTCAAAGGCTTTTCACCGGGGATCGGGGCGGGAAGGGCGTCGATGGCGGGCCGACAACCTGGGACGGGCTGAGGGCGCTCGATTCCATGCTCGAAGTGAAGAGCGATCTCAAGGACAATACCATCACCCTCTCTGCTACGCACACCGACCCGCGTATTGCTGCGGACATTGCAGAGCACCTTGTCGGAGCCCTGACCGACCACATGAGCGCCGAGGCAAAGAGGGTCGCCCTGGCGAACAAGGCATACCTTGAAGCGAAGCTCGGCAATAGCCAGGACCCCATAATCAGGCAGAAGATATATAACCTCATCGCCCAGCAGATGGAGACGGCCATGATGTCCGAGATGAAGGAGAGCTTCGCTTTTAAGGTTGTGGATCCGCCCAGGGTGCCTGACATGAAGAGCTCGCCAGACAGGCGGAGGATAGTGCAGACAGGGTTCCTGCTCTCCCTTGCGGCCGGGGTCGCCGCCGCTTTCTTACTCGAATTCAGGTCCAAGCGCGCTTCCGGAAAGCCTGCCGCGGACAAATCTTGAAAAATGCATTCCCAAAGCCCCGGAACCGGGGTTTAAAACCCACAGTCATTTTGATCATGGCGGCTATCGCGGCCCTTGCAGCGGCTGAGTGCATTGCCGCGCCGCCGGTCAATATACCGGTCGAGAGCCGGTTGTACGAGGATTTCGAACTCCTTGAAGTTAAAGGACTTATCCGGTCGGCGTTACTCTCTACGCGCCCTTTCGGCAGGCTTGAAGCGGCGCGCCTTTTGGAGGAAGCTACGGAGGAACTTAAGAGGCGGCCCGGATTGGGCCGAAGCGCCCTGTTGACAGTAAGACGGCTTGAAAGAGAGTTCCGGTTCGATTTGCAGGGCAGTCATGCAGGAGCCGAGATAAGGCCTCTGGAAGAGGCCTATTTCCACGCGCTTTATTCGGACAAGGAGCCGGTTTTTCCTTCAGTAAACGGGAGCGGAAGGGATTTGAATGGCGGCCTGAACATGATGGCCGGAATAAGGGCGAGCGCAGCCGTCCGGGAAGATCTTCTTCTCCACCTTAACCCTGAATACAGCAGGGATAGCTCTGATACGAAGCTCGAAGAGGGCTATCTGATGTTGAGATTTCATGGGGTCGAGATGCTCGCGGGGCGCGACCACATGTGGTGGGGCCCGGGCTTCCACGGAAGCCTCCTCATGACGAACAACGCAAGGGCCTTTGACATGGTCAAGGCGACTTCGACGCACCCCTTTCTTCTACCCTGGAAATTCAAGAGGCTCGGGCTTTTAAGGCCGACTCTCTTTCTGGCCCGGCTTGAGAAGGAGAGGGACTATCCAAACGCGAAGTTCCTCGGCATGAGGCTCGATATAAAGCCCTCCTCATCATTCCAGGTAGGCCTAAGCCGTGTTTTCATGTTCGGGGGTAAGGGGAGGCAGTCCCTTTCAGGCGGGGACTGGCTGGACGTATTGACCGCGAAAGACAGCGCCGAGCACTCGGATTCGCCCGTAAACGGAAACCAGATCGTCTCTATCGACGCGTCTTTCGTATATGTGAACGAAGGTAACCAGTTCATCCCTTTCTCAGGCGTGAGGCTTTACGGAGAGCTGGGCGCGGAGGACTCGTCGGGAAGCAGGACCCCGTCCGGCCGGGCGCTCATGTACGGGCTCCTTCTTGACGGGCCGCTCCGTATCGATGGGCTTGACCTGAGGGCCGAGTACGCGAATACCGGCCTCAGCGAAAGATACGGGCCGCTCTGGTATTCGCACGGCGTTTACACGAGCGGCTACACTTACCGGGGCAGGGTAATAGGCCATCATATGGGAGGGGACTCGAAAGACCTTTTCTTCCGGGCGCGTTATCACATGGCAGGCGGCATCGTCGGCCTTGAGGCCGATTTCGAGCGCCTGAATATACACGGGGACCGGAATATGCGTGAATGGTACGGGGCGGACCTGACGATTTTGGGCGAAGACCTCATTTTTTCAATCGGAGCGGGGCTTGAGAAGGATAACTGCGGTAACGGGGTCCTCTGGACGAGGGTAAGCCGGGGCTTTTAGAGTCGCTGCCGTTTTTTTTCTGTTTTTGGTTGAATCACGGTCTTTCATCTGGTAGGCTTGTGACCCTATGGCCTTGAATTTACGCTGAAACCGGACCAAAGGCCCTTGACAGTGCTTAGGCCGGTGGTTAGAGTCAAGTATGGAAGCGTAAAGGCCGAGGAGCATGGAAGGATACGCTTATAGCCTGAACGGCCGTGCCAGGCAGGGTTATTGCGCGCTCCTTGTATATAAAAAAGAAGCTTCGGGAGGGGAAGATGGCACAGGCAAAGCAAGGCGACATCGTAAAGGTCCACTACACCGGCACTCTCGAGGACGGCACAAGGTTTGATTCGTCCGATGGCAGGGACCCGCTTCAGTTCGTGATCGGGGAGGGCATGCTCATACCCGCTTTCGAGCAGGCCATCGTGGGCATGAACCCCGGAGATACCAAGCAGCTGCACATACAGTCGCATGAGGCCTACGGGCCGTACATGGACGAGCTCATTCTCGAAGTCGACAGGAACCAGATACCCCCGTATATCGACCCTGAGGAGGGCATGCAGCTCCAGATAACCCAGGACGACGGCAGCTCGACCATCGTGAAGGTCGTGAAGCTCACGAACGAGAAAATATACCTTGACGCGAACCATCCTCTTGCCGGAAAGGACCTGAACTTCGAGGTCAAGCTGGTCGACATAGTCCGCCACTGACCTTGATTTTGGTTTCGAAAACTCTTCAGGGCTTGAAAGGCCGGATGACCTCCGGCCTTTTTCCATTTCAGCTTAGCGCCGGAGCCCTATCTTCTCTTCCATCTCGATCGTCACAGGCTGCTTAACGTTCATGTATCCTTCCCAGGGGTTCCCGGCTTCCCTTATGCGCTCTTTCATATTGGCAAGCGTAAAGGAGCCCGGCCCGTAGAGCATGAGCTCGTCCCAGCCGAGGGGCGCGGCGATTGTAGCGCCCGGCTTGGCCCTGGTCGAATAGGCCTCTATGGCGGTTGCGCCCCTTATGTTTCTCATGTAGTCGATGAATATCCTCCCGGCCCTTCTGGATTTCGTCATCATGGAGGTGAATCTGTCCGGAAGGCCACGGGCCACGAACTCCGCAACAGCCCTGGTAAAATCCCTTATCTCATCCCAGTCCCTTACCGGAAGGACCGGGACCACGACATGGAGCCCCTTGCCCCCGGTAGCCCTGACAAAACTCTTTAATCCAAGCTCCTCAAGGAGCGCCCGCATGAGGAAGACGGCCTCAACAAGCCGGTCCCATCCGACCCCCTCGTCAGGGTCTATGTCGAAGACGAGCCTGTCCGGGTACTCGACTTTCACATGGCGGCTGTTCCATGTGTGAATTTCAAGCACGCCTATCTGGGCGAGCGCCACGAGGCCTTCTGGCGTATCCACCATCAGGTACTCGGCTTGCGTGCCGTCGTTCTCGGCAAGGGCGATCCGCTTCAGTTCCGAAGGAATGGTATTGACCGAGTGCTTCTGGAAGAAGCATTCCTTTCCGATGCCGTCGGGGCAGCGAACGAGCGTAAGGGGCCTCCCTGCAAGATGCGGGAGCATAAGAGGAGCGGCCGCTTCATAGTAGTTTATGAGGTCGGCTTTCGTGTACCCTTCCTCCGGGTAAAAGACCCGGCCGGGGTTTGTTACGCGGACGCTCCTTATTATCCTGGCAGGCCCCGGCTCGATGGATGGCGGCGGGGCGAGCGTTTCTTCAGTCGGCCCCACGGCCTCTTTTGCCCGGAGCGGGTCCGCGGAGACCACCTCGCTTGCGGGCTTGTCCTCCCGGAGGCCCTGGAAAGATGCGTGCCTCAATACGCCTTCCGCAGTCCGCTGCCTGTATTCCACTTCCGCAACGAGTTCCGGCCTTACCCAGTGCACGCCTTTTGCCTCTGCACCTGACGGCGGGTGATGGAACGGAGGCTCCGGCGTCTCAAGCGGCTTAAGGCGCTCCCAGACCTCGGATATGGACCGTTCGCTGAAGCCCGTCCCGACCCTTCCGTAGTAGATGAGCTTTCCATCAGGGGCGTATGCGCCTATGAGGAGCGCGCCGAAACCTGTCCTCCTCCCGTCTCCGGCCTCCGTGTATCCGCCTATGATGAACTCGTCCCTTAAGAGGCACTTCACCTTGAGCCACGACATGGACCGCCCTTCCACATAGGGCGCGTCCCTCTTTTTAGAGATTATTCCCTCTATCCTGTAGGCGCAGGCGTGCTCGAAGAACTCAGGGCCCTTGCCCTCCACATGGCCGCTGAAACGGAGGAGCCTCTTGTCGGCCCTCTCGGATTTGAGTATAGACTCCACGAGGAGCTTCCTTTCATAAAGGGGCGCGGCTTCAAGGGAATAGCCGTTGTAATAGAGTACGTCGAAGAGCATGTATGTGAGTCCCTCGTCGCTCTTCATGGCGAGCGCGTGCTGGAGGCCTTCGAAGCTCGTTCGTCCGTCCTCGCCCATGGATACGACCTCGCCGTCGAGCCATGCCCCATCAAATGGAAGCCGGGAGAGCGCCCCGGCTATGGACGGGAACTTATCCGTCCAGTCGTTCCCGTTACGGGTGATGAGCCGGACGCTGCCTTCCCGTATCTTCGCGAGTATCCTGTAGCCGTCGTATTTGAGCTCGTGGAGCCATCCTTCACCGGCTGGCGGCGCATCGACCAGGGTGGCGAGCGCGGGCCGCATCATTCCGGGCATGGGCTTTTTCCGGTATTGCGCTTCGGACGGTAGAACCCTGGCTGCATTCTCCTTGCCGCCCCATATGCCCTCGGGAAGCGCCGCGACCTCTTCGATAGTCCTCCCGCTTACGGCGCTCTCCGGCCTTTCAGCCGTTATATCGCCCGTGACGTTGGCCTCTCCGTCCGCTTCCTTGATAAGGAGCCATTCGTCCTTTTCCTCCGTCTGGTCCGCGCGTGGTTTAAGCCTCACGAGCGCCCACCTGCCCCGGAGCTTTTTGCCGGAAAGGATGAATTTCATCGCTCCTTTTTGAAGTCCCTTGTTCGGGTCTTCTTCGGGCAGCCAAAAGCCCCTGTCCCAAACGATTACAGTCCCGCCGCCGTACTCTCCTCTCGGGATGACTCCCTCGAAACCGGCGTACTCAAGCGGGTGGTCTTCAACATGCACCGCAAGTCGCTTGTCTTCGGGATTGAGGGAAGGGCCTTTGGGGATAGCCCAGCTTTTAAGTGTGCCGTGGAGTTCGAGACGGAAATCGTAATGGAGGGCTCGTGCGGAATGCTTCTGGATGACGAATACGCCCGCCGGGCCTTCGGCGACTTGGCCTTCGGGCTCGGGGGTGCGGCTGAAATCGCGCTTCCGGCGGTATTCGCCGAGGCCGTCGTTTCGCGCTTCGCTCCCCATCTGCCGGGGCTACCCGCCCGAGGCCTTCCGGGCCTTGACCTTCGCGGCCTCGGTCTCCTCGACGCTTTTCTTAAGGAGCGACATGAGGTCGATGACCTCCGCGGCGGGCGGGGGCGGCGGGGCTGCTGCCTCCTCGACCCTGGCAGTCTCGCCTGCGGCGATCTTGTTTTTTATGTATGAGAGGAGCTCGTCCCTGTAGGTGTCGTGGTATTTGTCAGGCTGCCAGTCGGATATCATGGACTCGACAAGCCTTTCCGCCATCTCAAGCTCTTTTTCCGTCACGCCGAGTTTTTTAAGGTCCTCTTCAGGCACCTCGACAGTTTCCGGTTTTTTGAGCTCGTCGGCGTATCTTATTAGGTCAAGGACGAGCACCTTTCCGTAGGGGACCACGGCCCCGATGTATTCCTTCGAGTGTATGACGACTTTTGCTACCCCGGCCTTTCCGGTCTTTTTAAGCGCCTCACGTAGGAGCGCGTAACCCTTCTCGCCCCTGCCCACGGGCGCGAGGAAATAGGGCTTCTCGAAGAATATGGGGTGTATGTCTTTCGAGTCCACGAAGTCGATTATCTCGACAGTCTGGGTGGCCTTGGCGTTGGCGCGCTTCAAGTCTTCTTCGGAGAGGACGACATACTGCCCCCGTTCGAACTCGTAGCCTTTCACCATCTCGCCGGTGCCGACCTCCTTCCCGGTCCGCTTGTTTATTTTTTTGTAGCCCACGGGCGAGAGGTCGTTCTTATCGAGGAGGTGGAAGTCGAGCTTTTTCTCCTTGCCTTCGGCTGTAAAGAGACCGACAGGGATATTTACCAGGCCGAAGCTTATGGAGCCTTTCCAGATGGGACGGGCCATGAAAAACCTCGCAATTGGAGAGGGAGGGCGGGAAGGGGCCTTATTTAGAGTTTAGAGCAAAGGAGGTGGTAGTCAAGTGGCGGCCTTCATCCGGCCCACCTCCGGATATATGCGTCAACATCGAATTTCGACCTGCTGCCCCTGTAGCTCATGTACCGTATCTTCCCCGTTACTTTCCTTTCAGCCCACGCGCGGTCGTGCACCCCGCCTATGGCCCATGCAATCCCGGCATACCCGTTCGGGTCCCTGCCGTCGAGCTCGTATTTGTCGTTCAAGTAGATGGCATTCCTGAGCGCGGCCTCCGGCGATTCGCTCCATTCGAGTATCTTCTTGGCCCAGTACATGCGCATGTAGCCGTGCATCTTCCCGGTCTTCACCATCTGCATCTGGGAGGCGTTCCAGAGCGGGTCGTAGGTGCGTGCGTTCTCAAGCTCGTCGAGGGAGAAGATAAACTCGCGCCTGTCTCCCGCGTGCGCATTCAATGTCTTCTTTGCCCAGGCTGGAAAACCCGTTATGCTGTCGTAGTCGCGGTTATAAAGGCAGAAGTTGTCCGAAAGCTCCTTCCTGACGATAAGCTCTTCAAGGAAGGCCCTCTTGCCCTCACCATCCGCGCCCTTTCGCATTACTTGAAGCGCGACGCGCTGTGCCGCTATATACCCGAAGTGGAGATACGGCGAGAGGTTTGATTGCCCGTCCTTCGTCGGGTCGTTCCTGTCTTCGGCATACCTGTCGAGCTTCTTTTCCATAAAGTCTTCGAGCGCTTTAGCCGCTTCGGTCTCTCCGGGTTTCAGCCAGTCCACCTCTTTGACCGTGCTGTCGACGGCGAGTCCGGAAATGGTCTTTTCAAGGTCGAAACCGGCCTTGATCCCAATATGGTGCTGGTGCTTTCTTAACCGGGGAAAATCGGTGAGATAGTCTCCGAGCCTTGCCTGTATCCTGGGCCTGAAGGTGCGCGCCGCGAACTCCTGCTTTGACGAGGCTATCCTGCAAGGCACGATATTATGCGCGTCTACCATGTGAAGGGGTATGTCTATCCTTGAGGCTACGGCGTCTTGCCAGCCCCTTTTTATCTTCAAGGGGTCGAAGTCGGTAACAAGCTCGGATATTTTATATCGCTTGATGAAGCTCGGCACCGCTTCCGGCGGTTCGCCCTTTATGAGGACAAACGGGATGGACTTCTCGGCAAGGCTTTCCTCGACTTCCTTCAGCCCCCGGAGCATGAACCCGTACTGCCTGAGCGCGGCCCCCAGAAAGGCCGGGGCTAGAGAGAAGAGCACGATAAGCGGGGCCTTCCGTTCGATTGCGAGCGCTTGGGCAAAGAGGAGCGCCCAGTTGTCACGCGCTCTCTGGTCGCGGCTCATCCAGTAGGCGACCGGGCCTTTCCGCGAAGTTCCCTCCCTCAGGGTCTCGTACCTTCCTTCGAACATGCGCTCCTACACGTGGTTTCTTAGCATCATCTCTATCGGGTGCGGGTTAAGGTAATATTGCCTCCCGAGGTACGGCTCTTTGAACAGGAGGACATAGTGGTTAACGAGCACTATCGGCACGATAAGGGGAATAAGCCCGTTGTGGTAGTTGCCAATGACCTCAAGCAACTCCTTCTTTTCAGGGGCTGAGAGCCTTTCCTTGAAATACCCCATGATATGGTAAAGGACGTTGGTGTTTTTCCTGGTCGTGGCGACTATGCGGAGCCCTTCCATGAGGCTTCCGGCGTATTCATAGTATAGCTTTTCTGCCCTGGATTTTCCGGCCCTGGCTGTGATCTTTCCAAGGAGCGCATAATGCTTCGGGCTGTGCGCGAGGATGAGGAGCTTGTGCCGGGTATGGAAGTCCACGAGGCGGGCTGCACCCGGCTTTCGCATCAGCTCCTGCCACCTCCGGTACACGAAGACGCGCTCTATGAAGTTTTCGCGGAGGGCCGGGTCGTGGAGCCTGCCGTCGTCCTCGGCAGGCACAAGGGGGAAGCGCTCGGCGAACGCGCCTCCGAAAAGCCCAACCCCCTTTTTCGAAGGCGGCCCCGAAGGGCCATAGAGCTTCACTCCGTAAAGGCCGGAGCTTGGAGATTTGGCCTTGAAGATGAAGCCCGACAGATTCTCCTTCTCAAGCTCGTCGAGCCTTTCCTTCACCCATGCGCGCATGCCCTCAGTGTGGTCCATGCCGCTCTTTCGGGTCACGAGGCGCTGGCCCTCGGGGCCTGCCTTCAGGCGCATGGCCTCCCTCGGCACCGGAAGGCCGTACTCCACCTCCGGGCAGACCGGCAGCCAATCGAAGTATTTCCCGAGGGTGTCGGTTATGTACCTGTCCCTCTGGTGCGTGCCGTCATAGCGCACCTTTTCTCCCAGAAGGCACGAGCTTATGCCGAGCTTTATCTTTTGCATGATTCGAGAAAAAGCCGGATTAAATCAATTTTCGGATACAAGGGGCTTTACTTAGAGTGTAAGGGGGTGGAGAGGGGAGTCAAGAGGTTTAATCGGCTGTACATTGGGAATGGCGCGCACAGCGCAAGACTAAACTCAAAAAGAGGGAGGTGAGGGAGAGCAAGAAAGCGGCTTAAATGAGAACAGTGTCGCGCAGCACTCGCAGCATGATTACATATCGTTACTCTTAATTTTCAACAACTCAATTTAAATTTATTCCAGCTGCACTGAAAATATTGCCTAGAGCTTTTCCCAGACTTATAAAATCTATAAACGTTCCGACGCTAAATGTAACTAAATCTTTTTTATTTCCCAAATCACTTTCTACGCTGGTTGCTAAAAATAAATTTAGATAGGAACCATTCAGCTGTAACCCTTCAATTGGCAAAAATGCATCTAGTTTCCATCTGCCTTCGTTCTCGAGTGCTCCATTAAAACCGTAGCCTACATCGAGATATGCCCCATTTACCCATTTACCTGTCTGCAAAATCCTAACCTGCAAAGATCCGCTTGTAATTAATTGATCCTTAATTTCGGAAGTTTGTCCTCCGAATTTTATTATGGGTCCTATTTCATAGCTTTGAAAATTTAAACTCTGGTTATCTTTATTTAAACGACATCCCCAAAATAATCCTCCTTGTATACCTAAGGATCTTTGCTCAGTCAAAACCTGGGAATCTCCATTTTCTGGGATTTCAACAGAAGCGCTAGCCAATTTCACTGTCAAAAAGCCACGGTATGATGAGAGGGAAAGATCTGCACTTTCATAAGCATTAAATTTTTGATGCGCAGTAAGCCCTATATTGAATTTACCGTCTGAAAAATTATTTTGAGTATTGTTTCCATTCTCGTCTTTAGCCTCTAATGCATAATCTACCCCCATCATCAAATCAATATAATAAGGCTTTTCTGTTTTTTTGCAATTTTCTTTAACGGAACCATTTTTTTTCTTGCATGGCGTGAATACTTCTTCAAGATGAGTCCTTTCAGTCGGAGAAGTCGCTTGCTCAGGGGCATTATTAGCGTATGCTGTATTTTTGCAATTCAAGAAAAAGACCCCACAAACAATTAAGAAATATCTTTTCACATAGCCCCTCCAGTATTTAATTAAGTTTTAATCTATAATTTTAAACTTTTTTTGTCAAACGTTAATTTAAACGAATTAAAAACAATACATCTCTGGTGTGTGTCGAGTGTAATTATTGAGTTTCGCAAGCTTTTTTAAATTACAGGGGATATTTTGTGATTTATGATGGTCTCGTAGGTTGGGTTAGCGAAGCGTAACCCAAAACAATCATTCATTCCCGACATAGTCGTCGAATTCTATATTTTCGCCTGCTCCCCAATGATGGTTAAGGTCCCGTCATTTACATATTCGTGAAAGCTTGTATACGGCCAATCCCTGGGCGACTTTACAATCCCGTGCCTGACAGGATTGTAATGGATATATTCGATATGCCGGTTAAAATCACTCTGGTCCCGTATGCTGTGTTCCCAGAAACGCCGCTGCCAAATGCCCTGCTCGCCTTTTTTATGCGGGAAGCCGTCCGGGTTGCTTCATTGTCTGCCCGCTACCAGTGCGCTGAAGTGGCTCTTGATAAGACGCCAGCGAGTAGAAAAAATCCCCGTCGTTTTCCGGCATGGTCCAGACGCAATGGATGTGGTCCGGAAGGCAAACGAATGCGTCGATGGTGAACGGGTGCTTTGCCATGACATGGCTGAATGCATCCTTTAAAAGAAGGATGTTTTCATCAAGGCATAATATCCGCTGCCTCTCATGAGTCACGACGGTAAAAAAGAACGAGCCGCTTTTTGTTTGTGTTCTCCGATATTGCATCTTGTATTCTTGTTGGGTTACGCTGCGCTAACCCAACCTACAAAGAACATCGTCGGGTTTTCCCTTCGCTCAACCCACCTACAAAAAAACTATATCTCCACCGTCTCCCCGTTCTGCGGTCTCCTGGTAGCAAACCCGTACTTCTCCTTTATAAGCCCCGCGAACGATTCCCCGGCCTCGTCCTCGCCGTGCACGATGAATATCTCCGGCGAGTCGTCGAAGTCCGAGAGCCAATCAAGCAGGCCCTCCCTGCCCGCGTGGGCGGAAAAGCCGTTTATGGTGTGGATGGAGGCGCGGACGAGCACTTCCTCTCCCAAAACGGTCACGGACTTCGCGCCGTCCACGATCTTCCTTCCGAGAGTGCCCTTTGCCTGGTAGCCGACGAAGATGACGCTGCACTCCGAGCGCCAGAGGTTGTGCTTGAGATGGTGCTTTATCCTGCCGCCCTCGCACATGCCGCTTCCGGCTATGATGATGTTCCCGGAGCGGAGCCTGTTTAGCTTCATCGACTCCTCGGCCGTCCGGACGAAATGGAGCCTTATCGACGAATCAGACTGCTTGGTGGTGAAGAGATGGCGCGCCTCCTCGTCAAAGCATTCGGGATGGGCTACATAGATCTTGGTAACAGCCTCGGCAAGGGGACTGTCGAGGTAGACGTCTATCCTGTAAAGACGGCCCTCACGCACCAGGTTATTGAGAATATAGAGTAAGTCCTGGGCCCTGCCGACCGCGAAGGAGGGAATATAGACGTTCCCGCCCTTCCTGAATGTCGTCTTGATGGCGCTAACGAGCTCGTTTATGGATTCATTGAGGGGCTTGTGCGACCTGTTGCCGTAAGTGGACTCCATCACCACGTAATTCGCGAGGTCAGGCGCCGATGGGTCTTTTATTATGGGGTTGCCCTTCTTGCCGATGTCGCCTGAGAAGACTATCTTTTTCTCTTCGGCGCTGTCCTGATACCATATCTCAAGCGAGGCCGAGCCCAATATGTGCCCGGCGTCCAGGAAACGGTATTTCACGCCCGGGCCGAGGTGATAGACCTTGTCGTATTCCTTTATCTCGAAAAGGGGGAGTACCCGCTCGACGTCCTCGCTCGTGTAAAGGGGCTCTTGCGGGGGCTTGCCTGAGCGGAGCGCCTTTCTCGTCGCCCATTCGCTGTCGCTCTCCTGAATGCTCGCCGCGTCATAGAGCATGGGCTCAAGGAGGTCCCTTGTCGCCGCCGTCGAGATTATCGTCCCTTTAAAGCCGTCCCTCACTGCCCTCGGGAGCATCCCGGAATGGTCTATGTGGGCGTGCGTTACGAATATGAAATCGAGCGATGCCGGGTCGAAGGGGAAGGGGTGCCTGTTTAGTTCATCGGAGCCTATGCCCTGGTGAAGGCCGCACTCGACGAGGAATTTGAATTTTCCGACCTCGATATGGTAGCAGGAGCCTGTTACGGTGCTCGCTCCGCCGACGAAAGTAAGCTTCATCTTTTACCCTCCAGTAGAGGGCAACAGCATACCATTTAAATGAGGGTTTTTGGAAGCGGGTCGAGAAAAGCAGAGCAATAACGTGCCTTTCCGGGTTCGGCCACCGGGTAGTTGACTGAAACGACAAAAGCTGTCCTAATTTATAATGGTGAGCGGCCCCGCAACGGGGAAGAGCACGTTTTTTCCGGAGGAGGGAGCTATGCTTTCAAAGCCGGGCAGAGCGGGTGCGGAAATTGGCCTTGAGGACGGGAAAACGGGGAGGCTTCTCTCAAAAAAGACGCGTAACACGGCTAAGAACCTCGTAAGGGGTCTCCGCTGCTGGTACATACCGTATCTGAAGTCGAGATATTACTCGGACAGGTTCAGGCCGCTCCTTTCCTATCTCTTCACAGACTGGAAATGCAACGTAAACTGCTGGTACTGCTTCACCTGGAATAACAAGGTGAAGGGCATGCCCCCGGAGACCGCGAGAAAGTCCATCGACTGGCTCCGGACCGTGGGCTGCAGGGTGGTGGCCTTGATGGGAGGGGAGCCGCTCTTACGGAAGAAGTTCATACTCGATGTCATTAAATACGGGAGCGACCGGGACTTCTTCATGTACCTCCCCACGAACGGCATCCTCATGGACAGGGATTTTATCGAGAGGGCAGGGGATGCGGGTGTGGCGGCCGTAAACCTCGCGGTAGATAAGATTAAGGAAGCGCCGGGGCTTCCGAAGAGCTTCGATAGGGTAAAGACTAATTTCAAGCACCTCGTGAGGCTCAGGGAGAAGTACGGCTACATCATTTTCTTCAACATAAATATCACCTCGGAAAATATCGAGGACGTAAAGGAGCTTACCCGGATAGCCCGGGAGCACGACATCGGCACCGACTATCACATGAACGAGCACCCCGTCATCGAGCAGAAGCACTACAAGCATCTCGAACAGGGCTTCTGGATTTCAGAGGAGCACTTCAGGAAAACCGACGAGCTCATTGACTGGCTCGTTGAGAAGAACCTCGAAGGCTGGCCAATGGTCAACTCGGCCGAGCACCTCCGGGCCATGAAGTCGTTCGTGAGGGGCAAGGGCGGGCCCTGGGACTGCAGGGCCGGGCTTAATTCGCTTGTAATAAGGCTCGACGGCACGCTCGCCCCCTGCTTCGAGCTCTACTCGACGGAGAAAGACTGGGGCAGGGTCTGGGAGCCGGCATTCGACCCGGCCGCGCTCCGCGAGACGAAAAAGGAGTGCAACCCCAAGTGCCTCTCGACATGCAATTACCAGGTCTATCATTACTACAACACCTATTCGAGGGGGCTTGAATGGGTCTTGAAGCACATACACAGGGGATTCTCAGGGGAAGAAGACGGAAGGAGGAAAGCCGCGGATGCAGATGGAAAAGGTAAGGGAAAAGGCGAAGAAGCTCGGGCTTAAGACATCGAGGAAAGGGAAAAGGGACCTCATAAGGGAGATACAAGTCACGGAGGGTAACTTCCCGTGCTTCGGGACTGCCGTGGATTTATGCGACCAGCTTCAATGCTGCTGGAAGGAAGACTGCCTTCCAAAGAATTCAGAATAACCGGCCCACTGAGCGCGGCCGTTTCGAATGGCTCAACGGGTGACCATATAAGGAGGTGCGCCATGCCTGCCGACCCCGTATGCAAGATGGAGCTTAGCGAAGAAAACGCCGAGGCCACGACAGAGTACAAGGGGAAGACGTACTACTTCTGCAGCGAGGCCTGCAAGGAGGCGTTCGAGCACGCTCCCGAGCGTTTCGTAAAAAAGACGGCGTGAGTCAGACGCGAGGAAATCGCGTTTTTTTACAGCATAGGCCAGCCGGTTAAACCGGCTCGACCCTCAGTATCTCCGGGGCGAACTTCCTCACCTGCACCTCGACCCCTGACTTGAGGGTCATGGCCGCCGAGGGGCAGCCCCCGCACGCCCCGGTAAGGCGCACCTTGACGACCTTTTCGGCCTCGTCTATATCCACAAGCTCGACGTCGCCGCCGTCTGCCTGGAGATGCGGCCGCACATTATCGAGCCCGGCGATGACCTTTTTCCTGAGTTCCTCGCCGCTCGCCTCGGGAAGCCTGGTCTTCGTTATGTTCACCACCCATTCGGGGCCGCTGGACACGCACTCCCATTCGAACTTTCCGGCGTATTCGGATTCGAGCATGTACCGGATCGCCCTCGGGTCGTAGTCGTTTACTATCTGCAGGACCTTGCCGGCCGCAAGCCCTTCCCATCCGTCGAATACCATCGGGTGGCGCTCGTGCACCGGCGCGCCCCTCAGGTCAAGCCTCACCAGCTCATTCATGGCTTCCTCCATTTCTTAGCCTACAATATACAATATTTCGGCGGAGCGGTCACTGATAAATGGCGGACGGGCAGGCATGCAGAGGAGGCAAAAGGCGCTTGGTCGCGAGCGCTTTTGCCTCCGTTTAAAGAATGGATTGAAAACTGGCGGTTTTTCAGCACACACCCGGTCAGTTGGCGCAGAGGGCAGGGATATGGAAGGCGAATTCCTCGGGCTTTTTAGACCCGACGATCCACCTCCCGGCGTCCTCCTTGAGGTCGGTTTCCAGGGGCACGGGGAAAGGCAGGCCCTCCCTGTCCGCTATAAGGAGCACGCGGGGCTTAAGCGGGTGCGAGTGGTTTATCATATTGACGATGGCCGCCTCGCCTGTATTGAGCTCTACGCAGGTCCCGATGGGGTAGACCCCCAGGCATTTTATGAGCCTCTCTACAAGTTCCGGGTCGAAGAGGGAGCCTCTTGAATGGTATAGCCTCTTGAGCGCGTCCTCCGGGCGCATGCCTTTCTGGTAGACCCTGTTGCTGGTCATCGCATCGTACACGTCGGCTATTCCAGTTATGCGCGCGTAGAGGTGTATGCCGCTTCCTGAAAGCCGCATGTGGTAGCCGCTCCCGTCGAAGCGCTCGTGGTGCTCGAGCACCACCCTCAAAGCGGGCTCCTTCACGCATTTCATACCTGCGAGCACGTCCTTGCCGAGCTCCGTGTGCTTTTTCATGACCGTGAACTCGCCTTCGCTAAGGCGGCCGGGCTTGTTAAGGAGGTCTCCTGGCACGAGCATCTTCCCTATGTCGTGGAGTATGGCCCCCAGGCCGAGCTGGTCGAGGTCGTCTTTCTCGAGCCCGAGGTGCCTGCCGACCGCGAGCGAGAGTATGCACACGTTCACGGAATGAGCGAAGGTGTAATCGTCGAAGCTCTTGAGCCTTGCAAGGCTAGTGAGCGCGTCCTGGTTCCTTATTACCGAGTCGACCATGCGGCCGACGGTTTCGAGGACCCTGTCCGAGTCTATACTCTGCCCGGACCTGGCGTTCTGGAGGAAGTCCCTAACCACCTGCTCGGCGTCATGCCGGATGTCCTCGGCTTCCGCAAGCTCTTTCTTGAACTCGCGATACGGGTCGGACGGGTTGTCTTTGCCGCTTTCTGCCCCTTGGGCCCCTTCATCTGCAGCCGTGAGCGTTTCTGTTCCGGGGTAAAAAGGCGCTCCTGCGGCCCCGTCCCCGTCATTTGCCGCGTGCTGGGCCGCTTCCTTTTCATTCAGTGAAATGTATACATGGGCGTATCCCCTGGCGGACATCCTCGTCAGGTCGTCATCCGAGCGCACGAGGATGTCATTCACGAGGAAAACCGGGCTCATGCCGCGCTTCTCGACGCCGCAGACATACATGCCTTTTTCCAGCTCAGAAAGTCTTATTTTTTTCATCATATATTTAAGCCGTCCGGAGGGCGATTTTATCCAGACAACCTCCAGAAATTGATCTTTTCCCCGGACTCTGCGTCAGGCCGGTAATAAAAATGCTCACATATTGTCATATATGCTCCGCTTTTTATTCCCGGCCTTCCTTGATTGCGGGAAAAATCTCTAATTTTTAGAGGTTGCCTCCACTCAGATTTATCGGAAACGGGCAGGAAATCTTTAGGGTTTAATGCGGATTGACACGGCCCGGAACGGGGTTATACTCAGATTTACAGGGGATAGGGCGGCCCGGATTCCAAGAATTAAAAAGGGGGGTACAAATGGCCATTACAATGCCGAAGATAATGAGCTGTACGGTGCTTGAATGCGCGTACAACACAAACAGCGAATGCCACACGATGGCTATCACGGTCGGCGACGGCGGGCATGCCACATGCGATACCTTCTACAGGGCCCCGACAAAGGGCGGGGCGGACATCGTCGGCGGCGTAGGGGCATGCAGGGCCTACGAATGCAATTATAACAAGTCCTACGAGTGTACCGCCCCCGGCATAAACGTCTCCCACCACAGCGAGCACGCGGACTGCAAGACATTCTCGCCCAGAGGCTGAGCCGGCACAGACTTAAGGGCTGGAGGGTAACCCTGCCCTTCAGCCGCTGCTTGCCCGGCCCTTCTGTCACGTTCACTCTCCTTTCATGCTTTTCTAACCCGGATATTGGATGGCGAAGCCCGCGTCTGCGGGATTGAAAAACCGGCCCCTGTGTAATAGACTATTCCCGCAATGGAACGGATAATCACGTTGACGACCGATTTCGGGCTGAAGGACCCCTACCAGGGCGCCATGAAAGGCGCCATCTTGTCGATCAACCCGGGGGTCCGGATCGTTGACATAACCCACCTTGTCCAGCCCGGAAACATACTCGAAGGAGCGTTCGTGCTCCTGGGCGCTTCCCGCTATTTCCCTGAAAAGACGATCCATGTGGCGGTCGTGGACCCCGGTGTCGGGGGGGACAGGAAACCGATACTGGTCGAGACCAGAAGGTTTTTCTATATCGGCCCGGATAACGGTCTATTAAGTCCCTCGGTCCGCGAAGACGGCATTTTAAGGGCAGTCGAGCTTACAAATAGGGAGCTCTTCAGGGACGAGGTCATGAGCACCTTCCATGGAAGGGATATTTTCGGCCCGGTCGCGGCTCACTTAAGCCTCGGCGCAAAGCCCGAGGAGACGGGGCAGGCGCTCGATAAGATACTGGCGCTTGACCTCCCGAAGACAGTTCCCGAAAAGGGCGGCCTGAGAGGCGAGGTCGTCTATATAGATTCTTTCGGAAACCTCATAACGAACATCCGGCGCGAGGACCTCTCAGCCCTGGATGGGACGGCGGTAGAGGTGACCGTCAAGAATGCCGCGCTCACCGGCCTCAAAAAGACATACGCCATGGTCGAGAAGGGCGCCGCCACGGCCCTCATCGGAAGCACCGGGTATCTCGAGGTCGCGGTCAATCGCGGAAACGCCGCAGAGGCCCTTGGGGCCCGCGTGGGCGATACTGTAGCGGTGAGGGCTGTGAAGTAGATGAGGGCCGTGGTCCAGAGGGTTGCGTCCGCCTCGGTTTCCGTTTCCGGCCGGATGACAGGGGTTATAGAAAAAGGGCTCCTCGTATTCGTGGGTGTCGAGAAGGGGGACGGCCCGGAGGATCTGGATTACATGGCTTCCAAGATAACCGGCCTGAGGGTATTCGAGGACCGCCAGGGCAAGATGAACCTGGACGTAAAAGAGGCGGGCGGGTCGCTTCTCGTCATCTCGCAGTTTACGCTACTCGGGGACTGCCGCAAGGGCAGGAGGCCCTCCTTTGACAGGGCCGAGGAGCCCCAAAGTGCAAGGAAAATTTACGAGGCGCTCGTCAAGAGGCTCGGCGAGTCGGTCAGGGTGGAGACTGGCGAGTTCCAGGCGCACATGGAGGTGGAATCGATAAACGACGGACCGGTCACGCTAATGCTCGACAGCAGGAAGGTCTTTTGATTACCCTTCTCGGACCGGCCTTTCGCATTCTTCGATTATTTCCCGCGGGATAAGCCTGAGCGCCGCTATTGCAAGGAGCGGCACGATTATAAGGTCGTCAAGCTGGCCCAGGACCGGGATAAAGTCCGGGATCAGGTCGAATGGGAGGAGAGTATATCCGACCGCAAGCCAGAGGAGGAGCTTCGGAGCCAGAGGGGTCCGGGGATGGCCGATAACGAGCCTATAAAGCTTGATTCGCTTCTTAAGCCCGGCTGCCGTTTCCTTAAGCGCCTGCAATGCCCTATGACATAGATTATACAATAATAAAGTGCAATAGGGAATTTGCAAAACCAGCAAAAGCCCTTTGCGGCGGTTTGAAATCGGCATAGTAGCCCCGGTTTGACAGCACTGTCTTAAGGTGCTATCTTTCCCCAATGACCTTCTCCTCTTATATCGACATAAGCTCAAAGGGCTTTTCCGACATAATCGACATCACTTCAAAAGTCGAGGCGGCGCTTAATGAGTCTGGCATGAGGGATGGGCTTATCTCCGTCTTCGTCGTCGGCTCGACTGCTTCCATCACAACGATAGAATACGAGAAAGGCGTAATCGAGGACTTGAAGGACGCCATAGAGCGCATGGCGCCTAGGGGCATCCCTTACAAGCACGACAGCCAATGGGGCGACGGCAACGGTTTCGCCCACGTGCGCGCGTCACTTCTTAAGCCGGGAATAACCATACCGGTCATCGGAGGCTCAATGGCCCTCGGGACCTGGCAGCAGGTAGTGCTCATAGATTTTGACAACAGGCCGAGGAAACGCAGGGTGGCCGTGCAGGCGGTGGGAGAGAGATGAAGGTAGTAGGCCTCGGGCAGTGCTCACTCGACTACATAACGCTACTCGACGGTTTTCCGCCGGAGGATGAGAAAAAAGAGGTCCTCGACTTCACTGTCCAGGGAGGCGGGCCGGTAGCCACGGCCCTCGTGACCCTGAGCCGCCTCGGAGTAAAGACCGCTATAATAGGCAGGGTATCGGACGACCCTGCGGGAGACGAGATAAGACGGGGGCTCAAGGCCGATGGGGTGGACGTAAAGGGCCTTCTTGCCAAGCCCGGCGGCAGGTCGCAGCAGGCCGTCGTAATGGTGAACAAAAAGACAGGCTCAAGGACCATCTGCTGGCAGAGGCCCACGGTTGAGCCCCTTTCGGAGCGCGAGGTCGACCCTGCTTTCTTTAAGGGCGCTGGCTTTCTCCTCCTCGACGGCCTCATGACCGAGGCCTCCTACAAGGCAGCGGAGCACGCAATCCGGCTCCGCATCCCCGTCATGCTCGATGCCGGGAGCATGAGGCCGGGAATGCTCAGGCTCGCGTCCATGTGCGATTACGTGGTCTCTTCGGACCGGTTCGTCTCGGACCTGAAGCTCAGCATAAAGGAGGCCTTCAAGAAGCTCAGGACCGGCAGGACCAGGGCGATAACCGTAACCGTGGGCGACAAGGGGAGCTTCACCTTCTCCGATGGCAAGGTATACCTCCAGAAGGCTTTCAAGGTGAAGGCAGTGGATACTACCGGGGCTGGCGACGTCTTCCACGGCGCTTACGCGTACGGGGTTATTCAGGGCTGGGACATCAAGAAGACCGTTGAGTTCGCCTCTGCCGTTGCTGCCATGAAGTGCAGGGAGCTCGGCGGCAGGGCCGGAATACCGGCGTTGAACGAGGCGCTGAAGTTTATCAAGGAATCAAAATAATGAAGGGGCGGTCTCCCGCCCCTTCATTATTTTGGCTTTGATCATGGTTCTCAGTGCCTGAACTTCTCGTGGCACGAATTGCAGTTTTTTATGAGCCTTGAAAGGTCCATGAGGGCCTTGTCCCTGTTGCCAGCCTGAGCTGCTTCCGCGAGCTCGTCTGCGGTAACGTGCACCGCCTTTCCGAGCGAAAGGAAGTCTGTCTCGCCGGTCATTTCACCTACTGCTTCACACCGCTCCTCCTCTTCAGGCGTCCAGCCGAGCCCACGCGCAATTGAGGCGGCCTTATTCATATCGTTTGCGCCGAGCGCGGCTGCTATCTCGCTCACAGTGTCGAGGTGCTGGCGCATCATCCTCTTCTGCATCGCCTTCATGGGCTCAGGGAGCTTAAGCTCCACCCTGTCATCGGGTTTGGGCCCGCCCATCTTCATCATCTTCTCGTGGATGGCATTGTGGTCGGCGGCATAGGATGTTCCTGCAGCCGCCAGAAGGCCGGCGGACAATATGAACGCTAAAGCTCTTTTCATCTCTTTTCTCCTTCGGGGTTTTCAGGCGCCATTACGGAGATGACGCCGCGTAGGTCGCCGGGCCTGTATCCGAATGCCTTGTCGTCCGGATATTTCTCCTTTATGAAAGCGGGCCTCGCGTCCCTGTCGCCGTGGCAGGCGAGGCAAGCCTCCTCGACGAATATGGGCCTGGTTGCGCGGAAGTAGGATTTTCCGTCGATTATCAGCTCGTCCCGGACCTCGTTCAGGTCTTTCTCGTCCGCGAACCTTTTTATAAGCGCGGCCTCTTCAGAGGCCGCCTTGTTAGCCGGGTTTCTGTACTTTTCAGTAGCGTGGCGTATCTTCATCCCCCCGGTTTCGGAGAGTTCCTTTACGCGGGCCCCCACCCTGCCGCAAATGTTCTTGAAAGTTTCCGGCGTTATTTCCATGCCAGGCTCTATGAAGGCCTTTGCAAGGCTTGAGCGCATATCTATTATTTCGGCCGCGGCATTGGAGGCCTCTTCCATTTGACCTGTTTCGGCGAAAGCCGGTGTTGCGGCCAATATGAATGCTGCGGCAACCAGCTTGAAATCCATCTTCCCTCCTGCAGGGTACTTTTAAGATACCATGAACTGGAATGGATGTTTAAGACATATGTCAGGAAATCCGTCCGTGAAGCCTCAAGCCGCCTGGAGGATCGCTATACCGTCAATTTAGAAAGATCGGCAATGCCGGAATAGAGATCCCTTACCGAGGCGAGGAGCTTAAGGCGGTTCCTCTTTATTTTCTCGTCCTCGACCATGACCATGACCTCGTCAAAGAAGGAGTCTATCCTGTCCTTTATCGAGGCCAGCGCCTCGAAGGCTCCTGCGTATTCGCCAAGTTTCCGGCGCTCCTCCATTACCGGGGCTATCTCCGCCCTGGCCTTTTCCAAGGCGGCTTCTGCCGGCTCGGTCAGTAGCGCCGGATCAGGTCCGCCCTCGCCCGGCTCGACACTCTTAAGTATGTTCGAGACCCTCTTGAACGCAGTCACGAGCCTTCCCGCGTCCGGGTGCGTCTTGAATCCCTCAAGCGCTTTTATCCTCCTTACCGCGTCCGGGAGGTCGAGCCAGGGGGCGGAGAGCACGGCATCTATCGAGTCGTGCGAAAGCCCCTGGGAGAGGAGCTGGTTACGGAGCCGCTCCTTGAAGAAATCGAGCACCTCGGAGCGGACTTCATTGGCGGGCCTCTTGAGCTTCGGCGCGAGGAGCTTGAGCGCCTCATCCACGAGCCCGTCAATGGGGAGGCGGAGGTCCTTCTCAAGGATGATGGCTATTATGCCGAGGGCTTGTCTCCGTAGCGCATAAGGGTCCTGAGCGCCGGTCGGGATGAGGCCTACCCCGAAGCAGCCCGCTATGGTGTCGGTCTTGTCCGCTATGCTTACGATTGAGCCCGCAATCGAGGCGGGGAGCTCTCCACCCGACGAGACCGGCATGTAATGTTCGTAAATGGCCGCGCACACCTCCGGCGCCTCGCGTCCCTTCCCTGCGTAGACCGAGCCCATTACGCCCTGGAGCTTGGGAAACTCCCCGACTACCCCGGATGTGAGGTCGGCTTTCGATAGCATGGCGGCCCTGCCTATGACGAGCTTCTGAAAGAGGCCTGGGTCAATCGCGCTACGGTCGAACCGCGCGGGGTTGAAGCTCTCCGTCAGGTAATCGGAGGGCTTCTCGCCCTCGTCCATCGGCCTTGAAAAGCCGGCCTTTCCGCCTATCGCAAGGGCGAGGGCCGTAAACCTTTCGGCCTTCTCGTAAGATGTGCCGAGCTTGGCCTGGAATACGACGCCCTTGAGCTTTTCGGCCATTTCCGCAAGTGGCTTTCTTACGTCCTGCTCGTAGTAGAATTTGGCGTCGTTGAGCCTGGCCCTCAAGACCCGCTCGTTGCCTTTCCTTACGATATCCATGTCCTTGGCAAGCGTGTTGGCGACCGTTATGAAATAGGGGAGGAGCCCGCCTTTATCATTAAGGATGGAGAAGTACCTCTGATGCTCCCTCATGGCGTTAACGACTATGTCCCTGGGGAGGTCCAGGAACTCGCGGTCAAATGAGCCCCGAACGACGACAGGGTATTCTACAAGCCACGAAACCTCCTCAAGGAGCGCCTCGTCTGGCATTACGCTCCCGCCCGCTTCCCTGGCGGCCTTTTCGATGCCTTCGGATATGATGCGTTTCCTCTCGGCCTGGTCTGCTATCACAAAGCTTTTTTTGAGCCCTTCGAGGTACGACTCAATGGAGGCGACCTTTACGGGCCTGAGCTTCGAATCCTCGCGCTCCGAAAGAAATCTGTGGCCGTATGTGACCCTGGAGCTCTTTATGTGTCCGTGGCTGAAATCGACCGGTTCCCCCCCGAAGAGGAGGAGAATCCAGTGGATGGGGCGGGAGAACGAGATATCGTGGGAACCCCACCTCATGGACTTGGGGAGGAAGTCCCTTGAGAGCATGTCGGCGACGACGTCAGGGAGTATCCTTGAGGTGGCCTCGCCCTTGACCTCCTTTATCGCCATTACGTATTCGCCCTTGTCCGTCTTTACGCTCTTTAGCTCAGATACATGGACGCCTTGGGACCGCGCAAAGCCCAGGAGCGCGCCTGTGGGCTTCCCTTCCGCGTCATAAGCCGCCTTCGTGTTCGGGCCCTTGATCTCAAGGAGCGAATCGGGCTGCCTTTCGTCGAGCCCCTCGACCATGAGGGTCAACCGCCTCGGGGTGCCGAGCGCCCGAATAGCGCCGAACTTGAGCTTGCTTGATTCGAGCCCCTTCCTCAGAAAGCCTTCGAGCGCGGAAAGCGCCCTGGGCGCCACCCCGGCCGGGAGTTCTTCTGTTCCTAACTCGAAAAGCAGGTCTTTCGCCATTTTCCCTCTGTTCAATAGGAGTTGCAGACAAATTTACCAAAGCCACGGTTATTTTCAACCTATTTTAACGAGTCAGAAAAAGAGGTGGGAGTCCTTCTTTTTTTTAGAAAAAGCAAACGACATTTATGAAGTCCGGTTTCTGAAAAGGCCTTTTGCGCGCTGCCGCGCTCTTTTTGGGCATAAGGCTCCGCTCTCGTTCCGCCTCCATCCTCCGGGCTCGGCCTTATGTCGCTCGGCCTTGGCCTCGCTCCTGCTGCCTCGCCTCGCCCGCCCTTCCTCCATCTTTATGTTCGCTTCACCTTATGCCCTCTGGTAGTTTGAAATGCAAAAACAAAGTGATGAGAGATTACTTGTGTCTTGAAACACACACATGAGGGTAAGTCGAGCTCGGCGGAAGAGCATGAACGGGCCGGGGAAGAGAACGAGGCCCTTCGCTTCACTCAGGGTAAACTCCGCGACCAGGGGCCCGTTTACAGGATGGGAGGGGCTAGCGCGAGCCCCTCGAAAACCGCGCGGCAGCGCGTTAATCGGCTTTTTGCAAGAAGGAATGACCACACTGGACTTCTGTCATGGTGCTTATTCCGTTGTCATGGTGCTTATTCCGTCTCCCTCGACACGAGCGGCGGTATGAAGGTCTTCCGGCCCCGGAGGACTATGGAGAGGGCGGTTGCCGGTATGGGCTCGAAAAGCGAGAGGCCTGACGCGGCCTCAATGCCGTTAATCGCGTTTGACCAGACTATTCGGCCGGTGCTCCTCACGTCGAGATGCTTGAGGATCACACGCACGGTCGAGTCCGTCTTTACTGGGCTCCCCATGTACCTTATTCTCATTCCGTGCCTCGATATGTCGGTCGTCTGGGTAAAGGGCCTGGGAGTTGACGAGCCGTCTTCGAAGACTTTGCAGTCCTCGGCCCAGCAAAGCCGTCTCTCCTCGCGCCTGTTCTCGCTCATGTCCCTGTATTTCGCGAAAAAGGCCGAGAGGTTGGCCCCGGTCAGGCTTTCGACCTTCTTAAGGAGCTCCTTTATGTCGAACGGTTTGATTATGTATTTCTCGTTCTGTCTTGTTATGACCTCCTGGCTTTCGAAATCGGCGCAGGTGTCCTCGGTCATGAAAAGGAACCGCTCTTTCATATTTGAATAGACCTTGAGGGTGCTCAGGTAAAGGCCCATGCCGTCGAGCCCTGGTATCCTCATGCCCGTTATGACAAGGTCGAATTTCGATTCCCTGAGCTTCCCGTACGCCTCCGTGCCGCTGGATGCGACCTCCACATTGTAGCCGGCCCCCATGAGGACCTCGGAGCAGAAACTCCGGAGCTTCTCGTCATCGTCCACAAAAAGGATTTTCTTTCTCTCCTGCCCGTCATCCATAGATTTTGCCTCGATTGGGAAGGCCCCGGCTTTCGCGTTTAGCGGTTTGAGCTTGAGGAAGGCTGGCGAAGGAAGGGCGCGTGCGGGGTTCCCTTTTGCCGGGACTTGGGCCCTTTTATTGGTCCCTAATTAAACCTTAATCTTTTAATCCTCGCTGTCAAGGCGCTGAAAACGCCTTTCGGAGCTTAAATTCCCAAGAAACGCCTTGACAAGGAAAGCTTTTATTTCTTAAAATAACATATTGACTCACGGGGGTGCGATTCACCAGCCCGCATCCGTTCCGTTCCGGGGCCCCCTGCTTTGCCGCAAGTTTAACCCATAAGGGCCCATAGCTCAGTTGGAAGAGCCACCGGCTCATAACCGGTCGGTCCCTGGTTCGAGTCCAGGTGGGCCCACCAAAAAATTCCAGCCTTGGAGGCATTTTATTGATAGAGACGTTGAGAGTCCTCGAAGAGATACAGCGGATAGACCTTGAGATAAAGTCCCTGGATGAAGAGGAAAAGGAATACCTGGGCAGGATGGAGGGGCTCGGGGCCGAGCTCGAAGGGATCGGAAAATCGGCAGCCGTCCTCGAAGAGGAGCTAGCCGGCCTCAAGGAGCAGCTCAAGGGCATCGAGGACAGGATACGGGAGAGCGCCGAGAGGATATCGAAGGACGAAGGCAGGCTCAACTCCGTCAAGAACGACAGGGAGCTCAACGCGCTTACAAAAGAGATAAACGGCGCCAACAAGTCCAGAAAGCAGGGCGAGCAGGAGAAGGCCGCCCTTATGACAAAGGTCCAGGATAAAGAGGCGGCGCTTGCCGCTAAAAAAGAGGAGCTCCGGGTCCGGCAGGAAGAATTCGACAGGCTCTCAGGCGAGCTCGAGGCCAAAAAGGACGGCTGGAGGTCGGCCCAGGAAGAAAAGCTTAAGTCAAGAGACGAGAAGAAGGCGCCCATCAGGCCGGATATAATGAGGAAATACGAGATGATTCGGTCCCGGAGGGGCGGCCTTGGGCTTGTGCTTGTAAAGGAAGAGATATGCCAGGGCTGCTTCACTCACATCCCCCCGCAGATCTTCATAATGCTTAAGAAAGGCACCGAAGAGATCCATTCCTGCCCCCACTGCCACCGGCTCCTGTACGCCGAGCTGCCCCAGGCCGAATTAGAGGCCGTATAGATGTCCCGAAGGGACAGCGGCCTCGTAACGAGATTCCTTAAAGAACTTTCCAGCACACTTGACGTCCGGGCCGCGATCAAAAGGCTCGGAATTACCGAGGACGAGGCGAGGGCCATATTGAAGGGCCTCGCCGGAGAGCCGGTCCAGGAGCCCCTTTTTGCGCCCCCGCTTTCCGGGCCTTACGAGTTGCGTGTGGACGGCGCGTCGCGCGGCAACCCCGGCGAGGCCGGCGCCGGCGCCGTCATAAAGGACCCGCAGGGGAAGGTCGTAAGGGAGCTCAGGAAGTATCTCGGCGTAACTACCAATAACATGGCGGAGTACAAGGCCCTCGTAATGGCCCTTGCAGAAGCCAGGTCAATGGGCATAAGGGACATAGAGGTATTCGCCGACTCCGAACTTGTCGTAAAGCAGATGACTGGAGCATACAGGGTCAAGAGCGAGGAGCTTAAGCCCCTTTTCGAGGAGGCGGCGCGGCTCATGAAGGGCTTCAGGACCTCCAAGATAGTCCACGTCTACAGGGAAGAGAACAGCCTCGCTGACAAGCTGGCCAACGAGGCTATAGAGCGGCGGGGGCAGTGACCCGGAGTACTTCGCAGCAGCTCTGGTATGGGCTTTAAGTTTTCATCCGAATAGTGTAATATTATACACGCCGGAGGCTGCCGGGCGGCCACCGGCCTTCGGGCCGGAGGAAAGTCCGGACACCACAGGGCAGGGAGGTCGCTAACGGCGACCGGGGGCGACCCCAGGGACAGGGCCACAGAAAAGATACCGCCGCCCGAAAGGGCGGTAAGGGTGAAAAGGCGGGGTAAGAGCCCACCAGCCTGCCGGGTGACCGGCAGGGCTTGGCAACCCCCTCCCGGTGCAAGGCCAAATAGGTTCCGCATCAAGGACTGCCCGTCCTTTTCCTTCGGGAGGGCGGAACGGGTTGGCCGCTCGAGCCTGCCGGCAACGGCAGGCCTAGACGAATGGCCGCCGCCCGGTTTTTACCGGGAACAGAATCCGGCTTACGGCAGCCTCCGGCTTTTTTTAATCAGGTGTTCGGAATGTAATCGCACTGGAGAGGTACGGCACGCGTCAGCTCCGTTCGGCAGTTCCTTTTTCCCCGTTCTTAAAGGGATTTAATCCGCCGCGCCCCCGTGGTTTAATAAACCGGCCTTAATCTCTCCGAGAGTCTCCCATTTCCCCTAAATGCTTTTCCGTGACCGCGGTCACGGGCATTACATGCGATTTGTGTTTTTTTAGCGCGCCGGGGGTGAGTCTAGCTATGCGGCTCGCCGGCATAATGGCGCTTTTCCTTCCATCGGTGACGGTCGGACTTGAAGATAGGCATCAAGATAAAGCTGGCGGTCATACTCTCGACCCTCCTTTTCGCGGCCACCGTTTCCATAGGCGCGATCCTCATATTGCAGCACAAGTCCGACCTCGAGGAGCAGCTCCGCTCAATGGCCGGGACCATAACCCACGAGTTCGCGAACGGCTCCAAGATGCCATTCATGCAAAAGGACACGCTGGGCATGACGCTCGCCGTCCAGAACATACTCAAGTATCCCGGAATACTGGACGCCTACATCCTTAACCACAGGTTCGAGGTCGAGGCGCACAAGGACGTGCTCGAGGCTGGCGGCGATTTCGCGTTATTCGACACCGGTCTCATAATGGCCCGGCACGGCGAGGAGGCACCGTGGACCATAGACCACGGTGACGAGAAGTCAATTACATTCGCCTCCCCCATAGTATTCAGGGATACGACCGTCGGCTACACGGTAGTGTCCTTCTCTAAGGGCTTTATCAGGGAGCAGGTAAGGCGCGCGGTAACGAGGGTGACCATAATCGGTTTCATGGTGGCCGGGGCAGTCACGCTTTTTTCAATCCCGCTCGCCTCGGGGCTCTTGAGGCCGGTCCTCAGGCTCTTCCAGGGCACCAGGGAAATAGCCCTGGGGAACTTCGACTACCGCATCCCGGAGGTGAGAAAGGACGAGATAGGCGACCTGGTGGCCTCGTTCAACAGGATGGCCTCGGACCTGAAGAAAAAGGAGATACTGAGGGGGGTCCTTAACCGCTATGTCAGCCGGCACGTGGCCGACGAGATATTCAGGGACCCGGAGCGAGTAAGGCTCGGGGGCCACAGGAGGGAGGTAACGGTCTTTTTCGCGGATATCCGGGGCTTCACCTCCATGTCGAGGAAGATGGAGCCGGAGGAGATAGTCGAACTCCTCAACAGGTATTTCACGGTCGTAACCGACATGGTTTTCAGGTTCGAGGGCACGATAGACAAGTTCATAGGCGACGCGGTCATGAGCGTTTTCGGCTCGCCCATAAGGAGCCTTTCGCACCTCGAACAGGGCGTGAAGGCGGCAATGGCCGTGAAGCTCGCGGTCGAGAGGATGAACTCGCTCAGGGCGGAGCGCGGAGAGACGGCCCTTGAGATGGGCATCGGTCTCGACGCGGGCGAGGTCATCGTCGGGAACATGGGCTCAAGCGTCAGGATGGAGTATACCGCGGTGGGAGACCCGGTCAACACGGCCTCGAGGCTCACCGACCTGGCGAGGGGCGGGGAGATACTCGTAAGCGAGTTCATCTACAGCAGGGTGGCCGCGGACGTGGTCGCCGAGGAGATGCGGGGCGTATACTTGAAGGGCTTCGATAAACCCGTTACGCTCTATAACATAAAGGAGCTCGGGCCGCGCTGGGCAGGCGAGGTGGAAGGGGTCGTAAGCCTCGCGTGCAGGGAGCTCAGGGAGGAAGGCTTTGTTATTTAGGCTGTCTATGACGATAGCGCTCTTCGCCCTCATGGCCGGATGCGTGCAGATGTCCACGCGGTACGCGCAGGGCACCGAATACGACAGGGCCGTCCTGCTGTACGAGAACGGCAGGCTGTCCGAGGCCCGGGAGAAGGCGAGCAGGATACCCAGAAGCGACCCGAACTACAGGGCCTCGAGGAAACTCCTCCAGGACATAAACTCCATATCCATGCAGCTCTCGAGGAGGCACATGGATATGGCCGAGGATTACGAAAGGGCCGGGATACTGTCGAAGGCAGCGGCTGAGTACAGGGACTCTCTCCGGTACAACCCCGATAACCTGCTCGCCAGGCGCAAGCTCGATCTCGTAACCGAGGCGATGAGGTCCGGTCAGGCGCCGCCCAGGACGGCGGTATCCTCCGGCGCCGCTTTCCAGGCCGGGAAAAAAGCCGCCGCGGCCCCGGCCACGGCGGTGAAAAAGATCATCGCCAAGGACGACGCGCCCGAGGACCTGGCCAACCTCCATTACCTTAAGGGCAAGGTCTATCTCGAGTCGAGCGCATACCACAGGGCCATCGAGGAGTTTACGGCCGCTTTGAGGATAATCCCCTCATACATGAACGCGAAGGAGCTCCTTGAGAAGGCCGCCTCCGAGCGGGACAAGGCGGTTGAAAAGCACTTGAGAAACGGCATCGCGTATTTCCAGAGCGAGGAGATGGAGCTCGCCATAAAGGAATGGGATACGGTCCTGGAGCTCGATCCCTCGAACAGGGTGGCCGCCGATTACAAGTACAGGGCCGAGGTCATACTTGAGAGGTTCGAGAGAATACGGGGGAACCAGCGCGAGGGCTAAGCCGATATGAGCCGGTTCGCCTTCCCTATTTCGGGCGCTCGGCAGAATGCATCTCGAAAAGAGATGAGCTAAAAATAGAGACTTTTCAAAAACAATGCGCCTGTCAGTTCCTGATTGCGCTCCCCCTGAACAAACTCGAAAATAATAGAAACCGCACGGTAATCCCACTTACGGCCTCAACACCTCCTTTGGATTGAATTTTCGAAGGATTTTTGCCGCTCACCCGAGTTGAGACCCCACTAATAGTATCCCTTGAGATCCCTTCTACTATAAGTTGAATGCGGCTGATTTCCCGAGAATTTCTGAAGCCTTACCTTCTTAGATTTCCCTTGACAAAGAATTTCATCAGGAATATAGTTGACCAGCGTGTGGTATAAAGTGGTATTAAGTGGTATAAGAGGCCCCCAAGTGGAATGAAATGCATTCCTAAACCTGCTGATTCCATGCAGACCGGGGAAGATAAGCGATGTTCAAGGGCAGGTACGAGCACCTAATCGATTCCAAGGGCAGGATCAGCATACCCTCGAGGTTCAGGGAGACGCTGAACGAGAGATACGATTCCCGCCTCGTCGTGACCAATTACGACGGCTGCCTCATAGCCTACCCCCTTGCCGAATGGCAGAAACTCGAAGAGAAGATATCCGCCCTTCCGGAGTTCAAGAAGGACACGAAGGCGTTCCTCCGTTTTTTCTATTCCAGCGCGGCTGACTGCGCGATAGACAAGCTCGGGAGGATCCTCATCCCGCAGACGCTCAGGGACTATGCGAAGCTCGAAAAAGAGGTCGTCCTTATCGGCGCGTTCAGGCATATGGAGATATGGAGCAAGCCCCTGTGGGAGCAGGCTGCGGCAGCCGCTTCGGATGATGAGATTGTGAACACCCTCGAGCGGCTGGGGCTCTAGGAAATGGCGGAGTTCGCGCACCTTCCAGTGATGCCGGCCGAGGTCGTGGATTTTCTCGGCTGCGTCCGGGCGGGGGCCTATGTGGACGGTACGGTTGGCGGCGGCGGGCACGCCTCCGAGATACTCAGGGCGAACCCGGAGAACAGGCTGATAGGCCTGGACAGGGATTCGGATGCGCTGGCAGCGGCCCGGAAGGCGCTCGCGCCCTTTGCCGGAAGGTTCGTCCTCGTAAAGGAAAACTTCAGGAACGTAAGCGCGGTCCTCGACCGTCTCGACGAGGGTCCGGTTGACGGCATGCTCCTGGACTTGGGGGTCTCGTCATACCAGCTCGAAAGTCCGGAGCGGGGCTTTAGCTTCCGCTTCGACTCGAGGCTCGATATGAGGATGGACAGGTCCTCCGGGCTTACGGCCCGCGACCTTGTCAATACGCTCGACGAAAGCGAGCTTTTCCGCATCTTCAGGGAATATGGCGAAGAGGCGCACTCAAGGAGGATAGCCAGGGCCATCGTGAAGGCGAGGGCCGCGAGGCCGATAGAGACGACCGGCGAGCTCCAGCGCATAGTCGTCGAGGCGGTCCCGGCGAAGTTGAGGGGCGGGAGAATACACCCGGCCACGCGCGTTTTCCAGGCCCTGAGGATAGCAGTGAACGACGAGCTCGGAAGTTTAGGCGAGGGCCTCGCGGCCGGTATAGAGTCGCTTAAGCCCGGCGGCAGGATGGTCGTCATATCCTTCCACTCGCTCGAGGACAGGATCGTTAAGGACGCGTTCAGAAAGGCCGCGACCGGCTGCATATGTCCCCCGAAGTTCCCGGTCTGCGTATGTAAAAAGACGCCGCAGGCAAGGCTCGTATCGAAAAAGGCGGTCGCGCCCTCGGAGGAAGAGGTCGGGAGGAACCCGAGGGCAAGGAGCGCAAAGCTCCGTGCAATCGAGAAGCTCTGATATTGTTTTTAATCCGACCTCCGGCCGGGGGCCGGATGATGACAGGATACAAGGCGCAAAAGGCAGAAGGAGGCAATCATGGCTGAGGTGGTAAGCAAAAAGCTCGAGTTCCCCGGGGTGCTCCTCGGGCAGGACGTAAAGGCCAAAAGGGACCCGAGGGATTTGAACTTCATATACTTCGCCGTGGCCGCCTCGCTCGCCGCCATGCTTATCATATTCGGCTTCGTCTGGAGCAGGCTCATGGTGGTGAACGCCGGCTACGGGATATCGAAGGCAAACAGCACCAGGGCGGCCCTCATAGAGCAGAATAAGAGGCTCAAGCTCGAATACGTGCGCCTTAAGTCTCCGGAGAGGATAGAGGGCATCGCGGCGGAGATGGGCTTCGAAAATCCCAAGAGCGGGCAGATAATCGTCCTCAGATGAGGAGGAAGAAGCAGGCCAAAGCAGATGCGTATCTCAAGCTCAGGCTGACTGTCATCCTGGGCCTCTTCCTCGCGGCCTTCGGCATGATAATCTTCAGGGCCGTCCAGCTCCAGATCGTGAAGGGGCCGGAGCTTAAGAAGATGGCCGACAGGCAGCACAGGAAGACCCTGAACCTCCAGTCCAAGAGGGGGGACATATACGACAGGAACCTTAAAGAGCTGGCCGTGAGCATAGAGGTGGACTCGATATTCGCCCAGCCCGACAAGATAGAATCCCCCAGGGCGACGGCCAGGGCGCTCGCTCCGGTAATCGGGGTATCCTCCTTCGAGCTCGAAAAAAAGCTCTCGGGGGAGGGGAGGTTCGTGTGGCTCAAGCGCCAGGTTGACTTGAAGGGCAAGGACCGCGACATGATACGCGGCCTCGAAGGCATAGGGATTATAAAGGAGGGCAGGAGGTTTTACCCGAACAGGCAGCTCGCCTCCAACCTCATAGGCTTCACCGGCCTGGACGCAAGCGGCCTTGAAGGCGTCGAGAAGTACTATGACGCGATGCTCAAAGGCTCCTCGGCAAGGCTCACCGGGGAGAGGGACGCGATGGGCAGGGGCCTCCTTTACGAGGACCTCGACAAGACCGTGCCGCTCCAGGGCATGGAAGTCGAGCTTACGATCGACAAGTCGATCCAGTACATAGCCGAGAAGTCGCTCAAGAAGGCCGTTGACTCGTATAACGCAAAGGGCGGGACGGCCGTGGTCATGGACCCCATGACGGGCGAGATACTCGCGATGGCTACCCAGCCCTCCTTTGACCCGAACGACATACGGCGCTACGGCTCGGGAAGCTGGAGGAACAGGGCCATAGCCGACGCTTTCGAGCCGGGTTCCACATTCAAGCTCTTTCTCATTGCCGCCGCCCTTGAGGAGAACATTGTAAAGCCGGAAAGCCGTTTCTACTGCGAGAACGGCAAGTACAAGGTGGCAGACAGGGTCTTCCACGATACTAAAGAGCACGGCTGGCTTACCGTCACCGAGATACTCAAGTTTTCGAGCAACATAGGGACGGCCAAGATAGGAGAGGAGCTCGGCAGGGAGCAGATTTACAGGTATCTTAAGGCGTTCGGCTTCGGCTCAAGGAACGGCATAGACCTGCCGGGCGAGGCCGCAGGGGTCCTCAGGCACCCGAAGAACTGGTCGAAGGTCTCTCTCCATACCATATCCTTCGGCCAGGGGGTGTCGGTAACGGGGCTACAGATGATCACGGCGCTTTCTTCCATAGCGAACGGCGGCTTCCTCATGCAGCCTTACGTGGTGAAATCCGTCAAGGAGCCCGGCGGCAGGCCGGTCGCCGAGACCCATCCGGTTGTCGTAAAAAGGATCATCTCGGAGGATACGGCCAGAAAGCTTACGAAGATGATGGTGGAGGCCACCAAGGAAAAAAGCACGGGAGCGCTTGCGGCGCTTCCGGATTTTGATGTTGCCGGGAAGACCGGGACAGCGCAGAAGCCCGACTTCAAAAAGGGCGGTTATGCGAGAGGGGCATACATAGCCTCTTTCATGGGCTTTGTGCCGGCGGACGATCCGAGGCTTGCGATACTTGTGACCGTAGACGAGCCTCAGGGCGAGTATTACGGCGGGCTGGTGGCCGGCCCTGTATTCAGGGAAATAGCCGAGGAGTCATTGGCGTACCTTGGGGTTTTCAGGGAAGAGCCTGGCGCGATGAGGGTCGAAAGGGCCCTCATGCATGAGGACGCGGCGCCAGTTGACGAAACCGCCGAGGAGCCTTCCGAGATACGGCCCATGGCCGTCCCGGACTTCAAGGGGAAGTCCGTGAGAATGGTGATGAGGATGTCAAGGGAGAGGTCCTTTGATGTCGAGGTCAGGGGTAGCGGCAGGGCCGTAAGCCAGATGCCTCCGCCCGGCTCGTCCATACCGTCCAAAGGGCCGGTGATAGTGGATTTCAGGTAAAAAGAAGGGTTTGAAAAGAAAGCCCCTCTTGTGAGACAATACCGAGTTGAAGCAGGCGCCCGGGTCCCGGCTTTCGGGAACGTAAGTCGCCGGTTTCCTTAAGCTTTAAGAGGCAGCATGAAACTTGGCCAGATAACGCCGTCCCTGGGCTGCAAGGTCCTTGGAAGGGTCGATATAGAGATTACCGGCATCTCCTCTGATTCGCGAAATATCGTAAGAAGCAGCCGTCCGGGCGAAGGGGTCCTCTTCGCCGCCATTCCCGGCGAGCACGTTGACGGCCACTCCTTCATACCCCAGGCCGTTTCATCCGGCGCTCTCGCCGTCCTTGCCGAGAGGGAGACCCCTTCCATATCCGCGACCCAGCTCATAGTGCCGGACGTAAGGGAGGCCATCTCAAGGGCCTCTGACATCTTCTACGGCGAGCCGTCAAGGGAAGTAGCCGTAATAGGGGTTACTGGCACGAACGGGAAGACGACCACCACTTATCTGATCGAATCGATACTCCTTGAGGCCGGGATGAGACCCGGCGTCATAGGCACCGTAAACTACCGCTATAACGGGGAGGTCTTCAGCGCCCCCCACACCACCCCGCAGGCCCCGGACCTCCATAGGATGCTCCGGGAGATGGCGGACGCGAATGTTACGCACTGCGTCATGGAGGTCTCTTCCCACGCGCTCGAGCAGAAGCGGGCCGCGCACCTGAGGTTCAGGGCCGGGGCCTTCACAAATCTCACGCACGACCACCTTGACTACCACAAGACGATGGACGAGTACTTCAGGTGCAAGTCCATCCTCTTCGACATGCTCCGCTCATCCGGCGGAATACAAGTCATAAACATCGACGACCCCTGGGGGAGAAGACTCAAGGAGGCCAACCCGGGCGCAATCACCTTTAGCCTGAGGGACGGTGGCGCATCGGTCCACCCAAAGAGCTACTCCCTCCTCGAAGGTCGGACCGAGGCGGTCATATCGACCCCCGCGGGCGAGGCCGCGATAGATGCGCACCTGGTCGGTGAATACAACCTGCAGAACATACTCTCCGCAATGGCGGTTGCCGTATCGATGGGCATAGAGCCTAGGATCGCGGCCAGGGGCATAGGCAGGCTCGAACGCGTGCCCGGACGGCTTGAGAAGCTCGTATCAGGCGGCGAGGACGCATTCAGGGCCTACGTCGATTACGCGCATACCGAGGACGCGCTCGAGCGGGCGCTTCTTGCATTGAGGCCCGTAACGAGCGGCAGGCTCATAACCGTATTCGGCTGCGGCGGAAACCGCGATAGAAAAAAGAGGTCCAGGATGGGCGAAGCCGCGGCCAGGCATTCGGACATAGTCATAGTCACGTCCGACAACCCGAGGGACGAGGACCCGCTGGAGATAATCAGCGAGATAGAAGCGGGCATGAGGGGCACAAGGAAGTTCGCCCCAGGGGAGAGGCCCTCCGGAAAGGGCTATATGGTGATCCCCGAGAGGAGGGAGGCGCTCCGGAAGGCGGTGAGCATCGCGGGCAAGGGCGATACCATACTCGCCGCGGGCAAGGGGCACGAGGACTACCAGATAATAAAGGGCGTAAAGCACCATTTTGACGACTACGAGGAGCTTCGCTCCCTTATCCACCCCGGCGGCATGGCTGCGAGGCAGGCCCTATGAGGCCTTTAAGGGCAAAGGAGCTGGCCTCTGTTATCAAAGGGGCTGTCATAAAGGGAAGCCTTGAAACACTTGCAGGCGGAGTATCGACCGATTCGCGAAATATCAGGCCGGGCGAGGCCTTCTTCGCGCTGAAGGGGCCGAGGTTCGACGGGCACGCCTTCCTTAAGGAGATCTTTGCCAAAGGCGCGTCCATTGCAGTGGTCGAAAAAGACGACGGGCTCAGGGAGCTTCCCGCTGAGGCCGCGGTTATAAAAACAGACGACACGCTAAAGGCGCTAGGTTCCCTTGCGGCCCACTTGAGGAGCATCTACCGCATCCCGGTCGTGGCAGTCACCGGGAGCGCCGGGAAGACGACTACCAAGGAGATGATAGCATCGATACTTTCGGTATCGAGGAAGGTACTGAAGACCGAGGGGAACAGGAATAACCTCATCGGCCTTCCGCTTACGCTCCTGGGGCTCGACCCCTCGCATGAGGCGGCTGTCCTCGAGCTTGGCATAAGCGAAGAGGGCGAGATGGAGCGCCTCGCGAATATTTGCAGGCCCGACGTCGCGCTCATAACGAATATCGGAAGGAGCCATCTCCAGAGCCTCGGCTCGATCGAAGGCGTTGCAAGGGAGAAGGGACGGCTTTTCGAGCTCCTTCCGCAGCACGGTGTGAAAATTGTGAACATCGACGACCCGAGGGTTGTCAAGGCCTCAAAAGGCCCCGGCGAGACCGTCACCTATTCAATGTCGGGCAAGGCCGACGTAAAGGTCGAAAGCTGGGATTCCGAAGGCCCGTTCTCCGGGCCCTCTGCCGTCTATGAAGTCCGCGGGAAAAAGTTGGAAGCCAGGTTCGCCTCACCCGGCTTTACGAACGTCATGAACGGCGCTGCCGCCGTTGCCGCGGCTCTTGCGCTCGGGGCGCCTTTCGAAGACATGGCAGCCGGGCTCTCGGCCCCCCTTGCCGTAAAAGGGAGGATGGTGGTAGTGAGGGCCGGAGATGTAATCGTGCTTGATGACACCTACAATGCCAACCCCGAATCGATGGCAGCGGCATTGAAGACCCTCGCGGATGCGCGGGGCAGGAAAGTCGCCGTGCTCGGCGATATGCTCGAGCTCGGGAACGCGAGCGAGAGAGAGCACGCGTCAATAGGCGCGCTCGCTGCCGGGCTAGGAGTGGATTCACTTGTGGCCATAGGGGAGTTCTCAAGGAGCACGGCGGAGGCGGCGCGAGCAGCCGGGATCGAGAACTCATTCGGGTTCGCCTCAAAGGAAGAGGCCTTAAAAGCCCTCCGGGCCGTCGTATCGGACGGCGACACGGTCCTCGTAAAGGGCTCAAGGGGTGTTGCGCTCGAGGAAGTGGTCGAATTCCTGAAGCGCATGGATACCAGAAGGGCCTGCGGCTGAAGACCTGCAGGTTTCGAAAGGCTTGCGCGAATTCACTTCGGGCAAGTCGTGGCTGAAAAAGTCCAAGGAGGGACTTTTTCAGTATCATAAAAGAAAGAGAAACAGGAAGAGATGCTCTATTATTTCCTATACCCGCTGGCCAAGTACCATACGATATTCAACGTATTCCAGTACATCACCTTCAGGACCATCTACGCGGCCATAACCGCGCTCGTCCTGAGCTTCATCATAGGCCCGTACGTCATAAGGAAGCTTAAGTCCCTGAAGGTCGGCGAGGTCATACGGGACTGCGGGCCCTCGAACCACCAGAGCAAGGCCGGCACCCCGACCATGGGCGGCGCCCTCATACTGCTCGTCGTCATAATATCCGTGCTCCTCTGGGGCAACATGATGAACGAATACGTATGGCTGCTCCTTTTCGTAACGCTAGGCATGGGGACCATAGGGTTCGTGGACGACTATGACAAGGTCGTGAGGAAGAAAGGCGGGCTCAGGGCGAGGTCCAAGTTCGCATTGCAGGTCGTAGTGGCGCTCGCCGCCGCGCTATTCCTCTATTACAACGGCGCTGACACGGTCGTGTCCATACCCTTTTTCAAGGACGCCTCCTTTGACCTGAAGGCCTTCTATATCCCGTTCGTGGTCTTCGTCATCGTGGGCACCTCGAACGCGGTGAACCTGACGGACGGCCTCGACGGCCTGGCCATAGGGCCCATGATAATATCAGCGGCCACCTTCATGCTCTTCGCGTACCTCGTGGGACACGTGAAAATAGCAAACTACCTCCATGTCTTGTACGTGCCCAAGGCCGGAGAGCTTACGGTCTTTGCCGGGGCGATGGTCGGCGCTTCGCTCGGGTTCCTCTGGTACAACTCTTACCCGGCGCAGGTCTTCATGGGGGACGTGGGCTCGCTTTCGCTCGGCGGCGCGCTCGGCACCATAGCCATAATCACCAAGAACGAGTTCCTGCTTTTGATCGTCGGCGGCATCTTCGTTGTCGAGGCCCTCTCGGTCATCTTCCAGGTAGCTTCCTTCAAGCTCACCGGAAAAAGGGTATTCGCGATGGCGCCGATCCACCACCACTTCGAGCTCAAAGGTTGGGCCGAGCCCAAGATAATAGTGCGGTTCTGGATTATTTCCATAATACTCGCCCTCGTGGCGATAAGCACCCTGAAGATAAGATGATGATACGGAGCGCCGTTATGAAAGGAGACTCTATTGCCGCCGCGAAGGCGTTCCTCGAAGGGAAAAGCGCGGTCGTGGTCGGGCTCGGCAGAACCGGCATTTCGGTATCCAGGTTTCTCCGTAGCTCCGGCGCCAGCGTGATCGCGACCGACTCGAAAGAGGCTGGAAAGATAGAGGGGGTTAATAGCCTCCTTTCAATGGGGGTCAATGTAAGGGCAGGGGGCCACGACGGTGTAGGCCTCGACGGGGTAGACCTCGTGGTCGTAAGCCCGGGGGTGCCTTCGGACCTGCCGCTCCTTGAGCGGGCAAGAGAGAACGGGGCCGAGGTCATAAGCGAGATAGAGCTCGCGTGGAGGTTCATGGACGCCCCTGTCCTCGCCATAGCCGGGACCAACGGGAAGACGACCGCTACCGCCCTCCTCGGGGAAGTAATGAAAAAGGCGGGCTTCTCTGCTTTCGTCGGCGGAAATATAGGGACCCCCGCGATTGAGTACGTCGAGAACGGCGGAGGCGCGGACTTTATCGTGCTTGAGGTCTCCAGTTTCCAGCTCGAGACGACGAGGCATTTCAGGCCCCGCGTGGGGGCGCTGTTGAATATTACCGACGACCACCTCGACAGGTACAGGGACTTCGGCCATTACGCGGAGACCAAGTTCAGGCTATTCGAGAACCAGGCCGCGGGAGACTTCGCGGTCTATAACGCGAACGACCCGGCAATAACCGGAAGGGCGGGCCTCCTCGGGTGCGGAAGGGCCGTGCCGTTCACCATAGAAGGCAGTTTGGATGAAGGGCTCTTTCTGGACGGCGGCTATATAGTCTTCCGGCATGACGGCTCAAGGGAGGAGTACCCGATAAGCGGCATCAGGCTCAAAGGGCTCCATAACATCGAGAACGTCATGGCGGTCATAGCGTCTGCGCGGCTTTCCGGCGCCAATAGGGAGGCTGTTCTGGCCGCGCTCTCCTCGTTTACGGGCCTCCACCACAGGATGGAGGTCGTGAGGGAACTCGGCGGGATCACCTACATAGACGACTCCAAGGGCACTAACGTCGGCGCGCTCATGATGGCGCTTAAGGGGTTAAAGGGCCCGGTGGTGCTAATAGCCGGCGGTGTTGACAAGGGCGGAGACTACGGCGTACTCGCGGATCTCATAAAGGAAAAGGTGAAGCTCATGGTCCTCATCGGAGAGGCCAGGCCCAAGATAGAGAAGGCCCTCGGTGGATTCAGCCGGACGGTCCTCGCGGAGTCTTTCGAGGAGGCGGTTGCGACGGCGCATAAAAACGCCCTTCCCGGCGATACGATACTCCTTTCCCCTGCCTGCTCGAGCTTCGACATGTTCAGGGACTACAAGGAAAGGGGCGAGCGGTTCAGGTCGCTCGTGGAGGCCCTCTGATAAAGATAAAGGACATAGACAGGGTCCTCATAATCTCGACCCTTCTCCTCGTGGTCTTCGGGGTGGTGATGGTCTATTCCACGAGCTACGTGGTGGCGATGAAGAGGTTCGGCGACGAGTACTTCTTCGTGAAGAAGCATCTGACGTACGCCCTGGCCGGGGTCGTCATGATGATAGCCGCCTCCAGGGTGCCCTATGTCGTCTATAAAAAGATGGCCTACCCCATACTCATACTGGCCGCCATATTCCTGGTATTCATTTACATACCGGGCATAGGCTTCTCTGCCGGAGGAGCCCGGAGGTGGGTAAGGCTCGGCCCTCTCGCCTTCCAGCCTTCGGAGCCGGCGAAGCTTGCGGTCATATTCTTCCTCGCGTATTCGCTCGCGGCCAAGAAGGACCTCATAAAGACCTTTTCCCCGGGTTTCCTCCCGAACGTGCTCATACCCGGCGTGATAATCGGGCTCATCATGTTCGAGACGGACCTCGGCACCTCGCTCGCGCTCGCTTCCATTGTATTTCTTATGATATTCGCGGCGGGCGTAAGGCTCAGGTACATACTCGGCTCTCTCGCTCTCCTGGGCCTCGGCCTCTGGTTCGTGGTGCACAATTTCAAGTACATGATGGACCGGATAATGATCTTCGTCGACCCCTGGAAAGACCCTGAGGGCAAGGGCTTCCAGATGATACAGTCGTTCCTCGCCTTCGGCTCCGGCGGGCTGTACGGCGTGGGTCTCGGCGAAGGCAGGCAGAAGCTCTTTTTCCTGCCCGAGGCGCATACGGATTTCATACTCTCGGTCATAGGGGAAGAGCTGGGCCTCATAGGCGTTGCCGGCGTCGCGGCCTTTTTTGTCGTGATACTCGTCTGCGGGATAAAGGTTGCGCTAAAGGCAAAGGACCTCCATGGCCAGTACCTGGCCCTGGGCCTCACTTTCATGATAGTCTTCCAGGCCGCCATGAACATGGGGGTCGTCATGGGGCTTCTGCCCCCGAAGGGGCTGCCGCTCCCGTTTATAAGCTACGGCGGAACGGCGCTCATGGTGAACCTCATAGCCGTCGGGATATTGCTCAATATCTACATCAGGGAAAACGAGGCCTGAGGGGGATGGAGCGCCGGGAAGGAAGGGAAAAAAAGGGATTAAGGCTTGTCTTCGCGGGCGGCGGGACCGGCGGCCACCTTTTTCCAGCCATCGCACTCGCCGAGGAGTTCAGGCGCAGGGACCCCGGCATAGACATAACCTTTATGGGCGGCAGGGGCGGGCTGGAGGAGAAGGTCGTCCCGAAATACGGCTACCCGCTAAAGGTCTTCAACGTCGAGGGCTTGAAGAGGAGGAAGGGGTTCGGGCGGATAAGGGCGGTCGTAAAGGCCGCGAGGTCCACGATGGAGGCGCTCCGGCACTTCCGCTCAATGAGGCCGGACGGGGTGATAGGGAGCGGGAGCTATTCGTCGGCGCCGGTCGTGACCGCGGCGAGGCTCTTGGGGATAAGGACGGCCATATTGGAGCAGAACGCGCTCCCTGGGCTCACGAACAGGGTCCTCGGCAGGTTCGTTGACAGGGTCTACATCTCATTCGAGGAATCGAGGAGGTACTTCCCGGGCGGGCGCACGATATTGAGCGGCAACCCGGTGCGAAGGGATATCGTAAGGAAGCTCGAGGACAGGAGGGTAGCGGACAAGTTCTCGATACTCGTTTTCGGCGGGAGCCAGGGCGCTACGGCCATCAACGCAGCCTTCCTGGACGCCATAGAGTTCCTGGCCGACATATGGAGCGGCCTCAGGATAGCGCACCAGACCGGGAAGGAAGGCTACGATGCGGTAGTCGCCGCTTACAGGAGAAAGAACCTCAAGGCCGAGGTCTCGGTATTCATAGAGGACATGGGGGCCGCCTACAGCTCCGCTGACCTCGTGGTATGCAGGGCCGGCGCGACGTCGCTTGCGGAGATAACTGCATCGGGGCTCGCGGCCATACTGATACCATATCCCTTCGCGTCGGACGACCATCAGGCCGTTAACGCCGGGTGCCTTGAGAAGGCCGGGGCCGCGGTGATGATAAGGCAGGACAAGCTTACGGGCGCCACACTCGCCGAGGCCATAAAAAGGCTCTACTACGACCGCCAGGCATTGAGGCTCATGCGGGAAAGGTCGAAGGCAATGGGCAGGCCCAGGGCCGCGCAGGAAATAGCGGAAAACTTCTTGAGACTACTACCACAAGGGGCGGCTTAAAGGCGCCAAGCAGAGGTGAAGCGGTGTACAGGGGCAGGATAAAGAAGATACATTTCATAGGGGTCGGCGGGAGCGGCATGAACGGCATCGCCGAGGTCCTCGTTAATATGGGGTACAAGGTGACCGGCTCGGACCTCGCCGAGAGCGAGACCACGAGGAGGCTAAAAAGCCTGGGCGTGACCATTTTTATAGGCCACAGGGAAGAAAACGTCGTCGGCTCCGACTGCGTCGTCTATTCCTCTGCCGTGAAAAAGGAGAACCCGGAGATAAGGGAGGCCGAATCCCGCCAGATACCCATAATCCCCAGGGCCGAAATGCTCGCCGAGCTCATGCGGATGAAGTATGGGATAGCCATAGCCGGCACGCATGGGAAGACCACGACGACCTCGATGGTATCGATGATACTCGCGGCGGCGAACATGGACCCGACCATTGTCACGGGCGGGAAGCTCAATAGTCTCGGCGCGAACGCGAAGCTCGGGGGCGGGGACTTCCTCGTGGCCGAGGCTGACGAGAGCGACGGGAGCTTCCTTAAGCTTTCGCCCACCATAGCCGTCGTCACGAACATCGACAGGGAGCACATGGACCACTACCGCGACATGGAGGAGGTCAGGGGCGCGTTCCTCAATTTCATGAACAAGGTCCCCTTCTACGGGTGCGCGGTCATATGCCTGGACCATCCGGTCATACAGGGGCTCATACCGAAGATAACGAGGAGGTTCAGGTCCTACGGGCTCACGGCCCAGGCCGACTTCCACGCGAAGAAGATAACGCCGGACGGCATGAGGACCTCTTTCGAGGTCTGGAACGGCGGCACGCGCCTGGGAGAGATAACTCTCAATATGCCGGGCGAGCACAACGTCTACAACTCGCTTGCGGCGGTCGCCGTGGCAAGGGAGCTCGAGATACCTTTCGAGAGGATAAAGGCCGGGCTCGAAGGATTTACCGGCGTTGAAAGGCGTTTCCACTTGAGGGGAGAGGCCGCCGGTATAACCGTGGTCGACGACTACGGGCACCACCCCGAGGAGATTAAGGCGGTCCTCAAGGCCGCGAGAAGTGGCTGGACGAGGAGGGTCGTGGCCGTATTCCAGCCGCACAGGTTCACGAGGACCAGGGACCTCTTTGACGAGTTCCTCTCCGCCTTCAACGACGCGGAGAAGCTAATTATCACCGAGGTCTATCCAGCTGGCGAGGAAAGGATCGAGGGCGCATCGGGCGAAGCGCTCTATAAGGGCGTAAAGGCCTACGGCCACAAGGACGTATCATACGTCCCCGATATAGCGAAGCTCCCGGAGCATCTATCCGGCGTAGTCGAGCCCGGAGACATGGTCATAACGCTCGGGGCCGGCGACGTCTGGAAGGCCGGGGTGGCATTCGTAAATACGCTTAAGAGCAGGGCGGGCGCGTAGCCGTGCAGGCCGGAAGGAGCAAGGGGGAAGACAGGAATTCCATGCAGTATTCGTTATTCTTCATACAGCGCTTCAAGGGCAAGGTGCTTTTCAACGTGCCCATGAGCGAGCACACTTCGTTCAGGATAGGCGGCCCGGCTGACGTCATGGCCTTCCCGCAGGACGAGGGAGACCTTAAGGACCTCGTTGCCTTTGCCGAGTCCAAGGGCTTCCAGTTCCACGTACTTGGCGCGGGCACGAACCTCCTCGTGAGGGACGGCGGCGTGCGGGGCATAGTAGTAAATATGTGCGAGGGCTTCAAGGACACGAGCTGGCTCGACGACGGCAAGGCCATCGTCGGAGCCGGGGTGAAGCTTCCGGAGCTCGTTACGCAGGCCAGGGACAGGGGCTTTTCCGGGCTCGAATTCGCGGTCAACATCCCCGGGACAGTGGGCGGCGCGGTAATGATGAACGCCGGCGCATACGGCGGCGAGATGGCCGATGTGGTCGAAGGCATAGAGGTGATAGGCAGGAAGGGGCAGAAGGGCTTCATTCCAAAAAGCGAGCTCAATTTTTCATACAGGAGGGCCGAGCTCCCGAAGGGGGCGATAGTCACAAGGGCCCATATGCGTTTCCGGAAGAGCGACCCCGAGGAGATAAAGGGGAGGATGGCGGAGTTCAGGGAGAGGAGAAAGGCCTCGAGCGCGATCCATTCCCCGAACGCGGGCTCCATATTCAAGAACCCCGAGGGCAAGATAGCCGGGAAGCTCATAGAGGAGGCGGGCTTGAAGGGCGAGCGCTCGGGCGGGGCCATGGTCTCCGAGGCGCACGCAAACTACATAGTGAATACCGGCGGGGCAAAGGCAAAGGACGTGCTCACGCTCATGGCGCTCATAAGGGACAGGGTCTTTAGCTCGAAGGGCATCGTGCTCGAGCCCGAGATAAAGGTAATAGGGGAGGATTAGGCCTTGAGGCCCGGGATACTGAAAAAGAAGAAGATAGGCGTCCTCATGGGCGGGACCTCCGAGGAGAGGGAGATTTCCCTCAAAACAGGCAGTGCCGTCCTGGGCGCGCTCCTTGAAAAGGGTTACAGGGCCGTTGCAATCGACGCGGGCAAAGACCTCCCGGCGAAGCTCAGGGCCGGGAAGATAGATGTGGCATTCATAGCGCTTCACGGCCGCCACGGGGAGGACGGCTGCGTGCAGGGCCTCCTCGAGGTAATGGGCATACCATACACCGGCTCGGGCGTAAGGGCCTCTGCCATGGCGATGGACAAGGTAGTCGCCAAGAAGGTGATGGAGAGCCACGGCGTGTCTACCCCGAAGTCTCTCGTCTATAGCGGCAAGGGCGCGGTTACGCTAAGGCCTCCGCTCGTCGTAAAGCCCGCGTGCCAGGGCTCGGCAATAGGCGTAAGCATCGTAAAGGGAAGGTCCGGGCTTAAAAAGGCCCTGGAGCTTGCAGAAAGCTTCCGCGGCGGCGTGCTCGTCGAGAAGTACATAGAAGGAAGAGAGCTTACGATAGGCATACTGGACGGCACGGCCCTTCCGACCATAGAGATAAGGCCCAGAAAGGGCGGCTTTTACGATTACAAGGCCAAGTACACGAAGGGTATGACCGATTTCCTGGTCCCTGCGCCGATTGCGAAGGCGGTAGATAAAAGGGCGGCCAAAGAGGCGCTTGCCGCATACCGGGCGCTCGGGTGCTCGGGCGCTGCCAGGGTGGATTTGATGCTCGGCGGAAACGGTACCCCTTATGTGCTGGAGGTTAACACGGTCCCGGGTATGACCGAGTTGAGCCTCCTTCCGAGGGCTGCCGAGGCGGCCGGCATGGATTACCCCGCTCTGGTCGAGGAGATATTGAAGGGCGCGGGGCTGGATAAGTACTGATGAAGAGGGTAATCAAAAAAAGGAACAGAAGGCTTAAGGAGCCCTTCAGGCTTCGGGCCGACCGCGCTGTAAGGAAGACCTTGAGGGTCCTTGCCTTCGCGCTCCCCCTCCCGCTTCTCGCCTTCGGCTCATGGTGGGCGCATGGGAAGCTTATGACCTCCGGCTATTTCAGCATAAGCGGCATAAGCGTAACAGGAGCGGAGAGGGTCACGGAAGAGGAGGTAATAGGGCTTTCAGGCCTCAAGGAGGGGCAGAACCTCTTCTCTTTCTCCAAGGACCAGGTCATATCGAGCCTGAAGGCCAACGCCTGGATAGAGTCCGCGAGTATCGACAGAAAGCTCCCGGACAAGGTCGTTATAGAGATAACCGAGAGGCGGCCCGCGGTATTCGTAAAGACGGACGGTTTGTACCTTATGGACGCGCGCGGGATAATATTCAAGAGGTACTCGGCGGAGGACGAGGGGCTTGATCTCCCGGTCGTGACCGGCTTCCTTCCCGAGAGGCTTGGAGAGAAAGAAGACGAGATAGAAGGCAGTCTCCTTGAGCTCATATCTTTGTTGAATAACCGGAGCGGTTTCAATATAACAGGCGTATCGGAGATAAGCGTCGACCCGGCGCACGGGCTTTCGATATTCACGCTCGACGAAGGTGTGAGGCTCGATGTAGGCCTGGACGGGTTCGAGGAGAAGCTCCTCTCCTTCGAGAGGATACTCGGGACAAGAGACGGGGTGCTCCGGGGCATAGAGGCTTTCGACCTCAACAACCACCGCGAGGTGGTGGTGAGGTTCGCAACCGACGTTGTAAAGAGAGGCGGTGAGGCGAATGGCGAAAAGGGATAACATAATCGTCGGGCTCGACATAGGCACGACCAAGATCTGCGCCATAGTGGGCGAGAAGACCCGGGAGGGGGTCGAGATAATCGGGATAGGCACCCACCCCTCCAAGGGGCTCCGTAAGGGCGTGGTCGTGAATATCGAGAGCACGGTCGAGTCCATCCGGAAGGCGGTTGAAGAGGCAGAGCTCATGGCCGGGTGCGAGATAAACAGGGTCTACTGCGGCATAGCCGGCGGCCACATACGCGCCTTCAACAGCCACGGCGTCATCGCGATAAAGAACAGGGAGATAAACCAGGCCGACATAGACCGCGTGATAGAGGCGGCCCAGGCGGTCGTCATACCCCCTGACAGGGAGGTGATACACGTCATCCCCCAGGAATACATAGTGGACGACCAGGAGGGCATACAGGAGCCGCTGGGCATGATAGGGATACGGCTCGAGGTGAAGGTGCACATAGTCACGGCCGCGGTCACCTCCGCGCAGAACATCGTAAAATGCGCGAACAAGGCCGGGCTCGACGTCGCGGACATCGCGCTCCAGCAGATAGCGTCGAGCGAGGCGGTCCTCAATCCCGATGAGAGGGAGATAGGCGTCGTGCTGGTCGACATAGGCGGCGGAACGACCGACATTGCCCTTTACCACGGCGGCACAATAAAGTATACTACGGTAATTTCACTCGGCGGAAATCAGGTCACGGGCGACATCTCCGTTGGATTGCGCACTACCGCGAACGAGGCGGAGAAGCTCAAGCGCGAGCACGGGTGCGCCATGACCGCCATGGTATCGAGGGACGACGTCATGGAGGTCCAGAGCGTCGGCGGGAACACCTCGAAGACCGTCTCCAGGTACATGCTTTGCGAGATAATCGAGCCGAGGATAGAGGAGATATTCCAGCTCGTAAAGCGCGAGATAATGAAGTCCGGGTACGAGAACCTGGTCTCCTCGGGGGTCGTCCTCACGGGCGGTACGGCCGCGATGGAAGGCATAACCGAGCTCGCGGAGCAGGTCTTCAACCTCCCGGTGAGGCGGGGGCTCCCCATCGGGATAACCGGGCTCGTGGACGTGGTGAAGGGCCCCATGTACTCGACGGGCGTGGGTCTCGTCCTCTACGGAGGCAGGCACCTTAACGGCACCCAGTTCATGAGGGGCTCCGACAGCACCCTCTTCAACAAGCTCTCAACGAGGATGAAAGGCTGGATGAAGGAGTTCTTCTAAAGAGATTTACTGAAAAGACTCTTGAGGGAACCTTTTTGTAAAAAGTTTCCCCCAACAGGCTTTTCAGTAATCCTTAAGGGCGCGGACGGATCGGAACGGTTTATAAAATACTCTCGGCGGCGGATATTCAAGGAGGTGGTTGATGGTGATTGAAATGGACGAGAACTTCAACAGCGGCGCGAAACTCAAGGTCATCGGGGTCGGGGGCTGCGGCGGGAACGCCGTGAACACCATGATAGAGAGCGGTCTTGACGGGGTCGAGTTTATGACGGCCAATACCGACAGCCAGGCTCTCGAAAAATCACTCGCAAGCATAAGGGTGCAGCTCGGCGGAAGCCTCACAAAGGGCCTCGGCGCGGGCGCAAACCCCGAGGTCGGCAGGAACGCGGCCCTTGAGAGCAAGGACCATCTCATGGAGGCCGTGCGGGGAGCGGACATGGTATTCGTCACCGCCGGAATGGGCGGGGGCACAGGGACCGGCGCGGGCCCCATAGTCGCCGAGGCCGCGAGGGAAGCGGGCGCGCTAGTGGTCGCGGTCGTCACCAAGCCCTTCGCCTTCGAGGGCCAGAAGAAGATGAGGCAGGCCGAGGAAGGCTTGAAAAGGCTCCGCGAAGTCGTCGATACCGTAATCACCATCCCGAACCAGAGGCTCCTTTCCGTCGCGAACAAGAACACCTCCCTCAAGGACGCGTTCAGGAGGGCCGACGAGGTGCTCCTGCAGGCCGTACGCGGAATATCCGACGTCATCACCATCCCGGGGCTCGTGAACGTGGATTTCGCCGACGTCCGCACCATCATGTCCGAGATGGGGCAGGCCCTCATGGGAAGCGGCTCCGCAAGGGGCGAGAACAGGGCCGCCGAGGCCGCAAGAAAGGCCATCTCCTCGCCTCTCCTCGAGGACATCTCCATCAGCGGCGCCAAGGGCATACTCATAAACATCACCGGCTCCTCGGACATGACCATCCATGACGTTGACGAGGCGTCGAGCCTCATACACGAGGAGGCGCACGAGGACGCGAACATCATTTTCGGCGCGGTCATCGACGAGTCGATGGGCGAGGAGGTCAGGGTCACGGTTATCGCCACCGGCTTCGGCAGGGAAGGCCGCCAAAAAGAGGTGATCGCCCCTGCCATGGTCCTCGACGACAACCTCGACGTGCCGACGGTATTGAGGAAAGGCCTTGACAGGGGCGGCTATGAGCTGAAGAGCACGGAGATAAGGAGGCTCGGCAAGCTCGGCGGCTTCAACGTGGACGACGAGGACCTTTACGATACGCCGACGTTCCTCCGGAAGCAGGCGGACTGACCTTAAAAATTGATCTTTTTCCCGGACTCTGCGTAGTTACGGGAATAAAAATGCTCATATATTATTAATATATGCTCCGCTTTTTATTCCCGGCCTTCCTTGATTGCGGGAAAAATCTCTAATTTTCAGAGTTGCTGTTTGCCCGCCGGAAGAGGCTGTGGCCGTAATAAGAAAAGGACAGAATCGATTCCGGGTTCTTTCGCCGCGCCCTCGCCTGCTTTTCCCAGAGGGCGCGGCCTGCCCTCCTTCCCGCCTTGTAAACCCGCCACCGCTATGGGATAATTTCAAGGATGCTTTGTATTATCGCCCGGAGGCAGCACAATATCCTGGTCCATTAAAAAAAAGATAAGGGAGGCGCTCTCAATCGAGCGCGGGACCGCCTACAAGGAGCACGGAGGAAAGCTGAGGCTTGCCCTCGTCTATCCGAACACGTACAGCGTCGGCATGGCTAACCTGGGCTTCCAGTCGGTCTACATGCTAGCTAACGATGTAGACGACTGCGTATGCGAGAGGGCCTTCCTGCCCGATAAAGACGCCCTCCTCGAACATGAGAGGACCGCTACAACGCTACTCTCCTACGAGTCGCAGAAACAGTTAGCGGATTTCGACGTAATAGCCTTCGCAATCCCCTTTGAAGAGGATTACGCCAATTTCATAAGAATATTGAGGCTCGCCGGCATAAACCCCAGGGCCGCTGAAAGGCAGGGGCAGGGGCCGCTTATAGCCGCGGGCGGTGTGGCGGTTTCGCTAAACCCTGAGCCGATTGCCGACTTCGTGGATTTCTTTCTGATAGGCGAGGCCGAGGGCGTGTTAGGGCCGGTCCTTCGTATGCTCAAGCACGGAATTGAGTTGGGCCGGGGCAGGGAAGAAACGCTCGATGCACTCGACTCGTTCGACTGGGTCTACGTGCCCTCCTTTTATGATTTCACCTATGACGGGGCGGCCGTAGCAGGGATAAGCCCCAGGCCGGGCGCAAAGCCCGTTGTAAAGGCGGCCAAGGCGGTTGATGTTAACGGGCTCCCTGTCCCGCGTAGCTTCGTCTATGCGCCCGATACCGAGTTCAAGGAGACATATTGCCTGGAGGTCGAGCGCGGCTGCGGCAAGGGGTGCAGGTTCTGCGCCGCAGGGTTCCTGTACCTCCCGCCCCGGATGCGCGAAAGCGGGGCCGTGGCAAAGGCTATGGACGAAGGCATTGAAAGGGCCGGGAAGGTGGGGCTTGTCGGCGCGGCGGTTTCCGAGTACCCGGAGATAAAGGAACTCCTTAAAAAGGGCATTGGGAAGGAAACGACCGTCACACTTTCATCGCTCAGGCTGGATGAGCTTGACGAAGAGTTCCTTGCGCTACTCAGGGAAGCCGGCTACAGGACCATGACACTTGCGCCCGAGGCCGGGACCGAGCGGATGAGGGACATAATAAATAAAGGCATCACGGACGCGGACATAATGGAGGCGGTCCGTCTCATAAGCGAGGCCGGGTTCAGGAGGGTAAGGCTCTATTTCATGCTCGGCCTCCCCGGAGAGACAGACGAGGACGTCCAGGGCATAATCGACCTTTCGATTAATATAAGAAAGGCGCTTAAGGGCGGGGAGGTCAACCTTAGCGTCAATCCTTTTGTCCCGAAGCCGTGCACCCCTTTCCAGTGGCACCCGTTCGCCCCCCTTGAGGTCATCGAGGGGAGACAGCGGACTTTGAATAAGGCCCTGGGGAAGGCTGGGATAACCGTGAGGGACATGCCGGCAAAAGAGGCATTCGTGCAGGCCTATCTTTCAAGGGCGGACAGGAGGGCCGGAGAAATAATCGAGGCGGCTTCTCAAAAGGGCTGGAAGAGGGCGATAAAAGGGAAAGAGGGGTTTATCATGGAGTCGGTATACCATGCAAGAAGCAGGGACGAAGTATTACCCTGGGACATAATAGACCACGGGGTCAATAAGGACTATTTCTGGAAGGAGTATCAGAAGGGGCTTGCCGGAAAGACGACTCCGCCGTGTATCGTGGGAAAGTGCACGCGGTGCGGGGTGTGTTGATTCCGCATCAAAAACAACTTAAGCTGAGAATCCGTATCTATTTGTTTTCCAGATACACGGGTGCAGGGCGGAGCGAGCATAGGGCTGGAGGGTGAAAGCGAACGGAGCCCTGCAACACCAAAGCGCGCGGCAACGCACAAAATGGTTTTTGTTTGCACGTCAGAATAAAAAACGCATTTATATTTGAAATGGCAACTGACATTAAAAAACTCCTCCCACTAGTAAGAAGGCCGTCAAGGTACATGGGCGGCGAGGTCAATTCCGTAAAGAAAGACCTTTCGAAGGTGAAGCTCGCCTTTGGCCTGGGCTTCCCGGACGCCTACGAGATAGGCATGAGCCATCTGGGGATACAGATACTATATCAGATCCTCAATGGCCGCGATGATATCTCGTGCGAAAGGGTGTTCGCTCCCTGGGCCGATATGGAAAGGCTCCTCCGGGAGCGGGGCATGCCGCTATCCACCCTTGAATCAGGCATTCCATTGAAAGAACTAGACATACTGGGCCTTTCGCTACAGTACGAGCTCTCGTATACCAACGTACTTAATATGCTGGAGCTGGGCCGCATCCCCCTCTTCGCGAAAGAGAGGGGGAAGGAAGACCCCTTTGTCATAGGGGGAGGGCCGGTCGCCTTCAACCCCGAGCCCGTGGCCGAGTTTTTCGACGCTTTCCTTCTCGGAGACGGCGAAGAGGCCGCAATCGAGATAGCGGACGCGATAATCGAGTGGAAGGAGAAGGGAGGGGGAAGGGAAGAGGCGCTTGAAAGGCTTGCCAGCATACCGGGCGTCTATGTGCCGTCCTTCTTCGAGCCGGAATATCATGATGACGGCACGGTAAGAAGGATAGTCCCGCTCCTTGAAGGGTACGAGAGAGTAATTAAAAGGACGGTCCCGGACATAAACGCTCTTCCGCTCCCGACGAGGCCCGTAGTGCCCTTCATGGAGACCGTCCACGACAGGGTGAGCGTCGAGATCGCGCGCGGCTGCACAAGGGGCTGCAGGTTCTGCCAGGCCGGGATGATATACAGGCCGGTAAGGGAAAGGGAGCCCGCGCTAATAAAGAGGATAATCGACGAGACCCTGAGCAATACCGGCTACGACGAGGTCTCGCTTCTTTCCCTCAGTACCGGCGACTATACGGACATAGAAACGCTCCTTTCAGGGCTCATGAGGAGGTTTTCCGAGGAGAAGATCGCGGTATCGCTCCCTTCCCTCAGGGTCGGCACCTTGAGCTCGGCCCTAGCCTCAGAGATAAGAAAGGTCAGGAAGACAGGATTTACGCTCGCGCCCGAGGCCGGAAGCGAAAGACTGCGCCGGCTCATAAACAAGGGCATAACCGAGGAGGACCTCCATGCCGCGGCCCGCGACATATTCACCCTCGGCTGGAGCTCGGTAAAGCTCTATTTCATGATAGGCCTCCCGACCGAGACCGAAGAGGACATCCTCCAGATAGTCCGGCTTGCCGGGTGCGTCAAGAATATCGGCAAGGAGGCGTCCGGCAGATGGCCTCAGATAAACGTGAGCGCGTCCTCATTCATCCCGAAGCCCCATACTCCGTTCCAGTGGGAGCCGCAGATCACGATGGAGGAGGGGGTTCAGAAGCAGGCGGTCCTTCGCCGGGAGCTTACGAAGCTAAAGCTCGGCTTCAAATGGCACGACGCGGACATGAGCATCATGGAGGGGGTATTCTCCAGGGGCGACAGGAGGCTTTCTAAGGCGGTCCTCCTCGCCTTCAGGAAAGGCTGCAGGTTCGACGGCTGGAGCGAGCTCTTCGACTTCGCGAAATGGAAGGAGGCCCTTGCCGAGGCAGGCCTGGACCCCGGGTTCTACACCCGGAGGAGAAGGCCCTTTGACGAGGTCTTCCCCTGGGAGCACCTGGAAACGGGCGCAACGAAGAAGTTCCTTATAAAGGAGTACGAGAGGGCCCTTGAGCTTGCGGGGACCCCGGACTGTAAGGTAGGGAAATGCTCGGACTGCGGCCTATGCGACTGGAAGGCCATAAGGCCCAGGTCTATCTCCGGCGGGGCGGAATATGGCGCTGATGAGCGGAGGCCTCTGCCGCCGGAAGAGGCCTTCCGTGTGAGGCTCAGGTATTCGAAAACGGACGGGGCCCGGCTCTTGGGCCACCTTGAGCTCATGGCCGCGGTCATAAGGGGCATAAGGAGGGCGGGCCTCCCCATAAGGTACTCGCAGGGTTTCCACCCCATGCCCAAGCTCTCGTTCGGGCAGCCCCTGCCGGTCGGAATCGAGTCCATGGACGAGTACATGGATATGGAGCTATCCGGAAAGACCGACCCGGCCGGGCTCGTCGAGAGTCTGAACCGGGAGATGCCCGAGGGGATAAGATTCCTCTCAGCTTCTTCCTTGCCCTTGAAACTTCCGCTCCCCTCTGGTATCATGACTGAGTATATTATAACTTTGAAGGACGGCCCTTTGGGCTTGGATATAGATTCCGAAAGAATTGATGGGTTTTTAAGGGATTTTCTTAGCAGGGACTCCATTCCGGTAAGTATCGAAAAGGAAGGCAGGACAAGGGACATAGACTTGAGGCCGCTCGTTGACGGGCTTTCCCGCATCGACGGCCTGACGCTCCGGCTTACGCTCAAAAAGGCCTCGGGCGCGTCTGTCCGGCCTCACGACGTGCTCGCGTGCCTTCTCGGCCTGCCAAGGGAATCCGCCTCCTTAATCCCCATCTTGAAGACCAGGTCCGTCCAGTAAGGGCGCTCTTTCCCGCTTAGGAGAGCGTCCATCGCGGGTATGAAAACAACCAAAACAGAACTTGTGATAAGCTCGAACCCCTTTGAGACGAGGGTGGCGCTTATCGAACAGGGCAGGCTCTCCGAGTTTTACGTGGAGCGCGCCAAGGACAGGGGCATAACCGGGAACATCTACAAGGGCCGTATTGTCAGGGTCCTTCCGGGCATGCAGTCCGCCTTTGTGGAGATAGGCATCCAGAGGACCTCGTTCCTCCACGTCTCGGACATAAAGGAGCCGCCCGAGGGCTTCGAGGAGGACGAGGAGGAGCACAAGCGCCACGCTAACGTCCGCATCCAGGACATAGTGAAGGAAGGCCAGGAGATAATGGTGCAGGCCGCTAAGGAGCCCATCGGCACAAAGGGCGCCCGCGTGACCTCCTATGCCTCTCTCCCGGGCCGCTACCTTGTCCTCATGCCCACCTACGACAAGATCGCCATTTCCAGGAGGATATCGAGCGAGAAGGAGAGAAAGAGGCTCCGCGAGATAGTCTCTTCCATACGGCCGCCCGGCTACGGCTTCATCATACGGACCGTCTGCGAGGGCATGAAGAAGGAAGACGTGCAGGCCGACATGGAGTTCCTCATAAAGCTCTGGAAGGCCATCTTGAAGAAGAAGGAAGAGGTGAGGACCCCGGGACTGGTCTGGGCCGAGCTCGACCTTGCCTTAAGGACCATCAGGGACCTCTTTTCCGAGGACATAGAAAGGCTCGTCATAGACTCCAGGGACGAGTACGAGAGGGCGAAGAAGTTCCTCGAGGAGTTCATGCCGCACCTCGCCGGAAGGCTGGAGCTCTACGAGGGCAAGGAGGACATCTTCGACGCCCGCGGCGTGGAGATAGAGCTTACGGACGCGCTCGAAAGGAAGGTATGGCTCCGCTCGGGCGGGCACATCGTGATAGACCAGATGGAGGCCCTTACGGCCGTTGACGTCAATACAGGAAAGTACGTCGGAAAAAGGAGCTCCGAGGACACTATCGTCAAGACGAACCTCGAGGCCGTAAAGGAGATAGTCTACCAGCTCCGGCTCCGTAACATAGGCGGCATTATTGTAATAGACTTCATAGACATGGCAAGGCAATCCGACAGGGAGAAGGTATATAACACCTTGAAGGAGGCCTTGAAGGCCGACAAGGCCCGCACCAACATATTGAAGATCTCCGAGCTTGGTATAGTCGAGATGACGAGGAAAAGGGTGAGGGAGAGCCTCTCGCAGTCGCTCTGTGAGCCCTGTCCGTATTGCGACGGTAACGCCCAGATAAAGGCCAAGGACACCATAATAATGGACATTTACAGGGAGCTTGCAAGGGAGCTTCCCTTGAGGAAGAAAAAGGCGACCATCTACGTGAGCCCGTCCATATCCGAGCGCCTAAAGGAGGACCCTGCCCCCATGCAGGACCTTGAGCGTAAGTTCGGGAAAAAGGTCCTGATAAAGCCGGTCGAGAGGTTTCACCAGGAGAGGTACGAAATCATCTGACCTATCCAGAAGCCCGTGTTTTGAAAGGGCTTTTCAGCCTCAAAACCCTTGACAAAAGAACCCCGGCCCGTTACCATGAGTCTGCACATCATTATCCGGAGTAAAGATGCGTAGAGCCGTTCACTTAGCCGCCATTCCAGTCCTTGCCGCAGCCCTGTTCATATCGACCGGCGCCCATGCCGGGGTGCCTGAGGGTAAAAAGGCGTTCGAGGCCAGAAAATGCGCCACATGCCACCAGGTCTCGGGCCCGGCCGCTGAAAAGACAATAAAGGACCAGCTCGCAAAAAAAGGCCCTGAATTGTGGTATTCAGGAAGCAAGTTCAATGCCGGTTTTCTCGAAAGGTGGCTGGCTGACCCGAAGCCCATAAGGCCCATGGCATATAACTCCATTACCGAGAGGAACAGGGGCGACCACCCGCGGCTTTCCGGGCGGGAAGCAACGGACGTTGCGGCCTATCTCATGAGCCTCAAGTCAGCCGATGCGAAGCCCCTCGGCATTCGCGCCGTGGATAACCCCAAAGGCAGGGTCGCCTTCGTAAGGAGATATTCCTGCTACGGCTGCCACCAGGTGAGGACGAGGGGGAATATCGTCGGCGGGTTCTCGGGGCCTTCGCTCGCTCTGGCCTCCGAGAGGCTCAACCCCGACTGGATATATGCGTATCTTTCAAAGCCCGCCGTATTCAAGCCAGTCAAGATGATGCCGGTCTATGCCGGGATAATCAACGACGCGGAGATGAAGGGGCTTGCCTCTTACGTTGGGAGCCTTAGATGAAGAAATTCTACGCTTTGCCTCTTTTCCTTGCATTCGGGGCCGCCTCTTTATCTTACGCCGCCACCGCGGAGGAGAACTACAGGTTCCACTGCGCCCAGTGCCACGGCCTTGAGGGAAAAGGGAACGGCATAAACGCAACGAGGGAGATGCCCGTAAGCCCGAGAGACCACACGAGCGCGCTCGAGATGGGGAAGCTTACGGACGAGGACATAGTAAACGCCATAACAGACGGCGGGCAGGCGACAAGCAAGTCTAGTCTCATGCCGCCGTACGGAAAAACGTTTTCAAAGAACGAGATACTCGAATTAAAGGACTATCTCAGGAAGCTCTGCAACTGCAAGGCAAGGTAAACCCTTCAAGTAAGCTTAGGCGGCTCCAATAGCTGCCTTGAACCAAAGAGACTGGAAATGGTTTCTGAAAAATTCGGCTTCATCCTCATGATACTCGGGGCGGTCCTCGTAATAGAGGGCATCCCGTATTTCGGTTTCCCCGGGGCGGTAAAGGAATGGGCGGGGTTCCTTCACAGGCTCCCCGAGAAGAGGATGAGGCTCTTCGGCTTCATCATAATGGCGGTAGGCATAACCCTTCTTTTCGCCATCAAGGACATCTGGCGTTGAGCGCACGGATGTAAGTATGCGGAATACCGTGAGACCTTTTGCCGTATCGCCGTCCCTGGTACAAATCCCGGAAAATGACTGAATTCCTCAAGATAAGCCCGCTCAGGCTCATATGGGTCCTTGCGCTTTTTATCGGAGGCTGCCTCCATGCGGCGCCAGGGCAGGCGGGCGGCGATGAGAAGGTAAGGGTCCTTATACTCAAATCAGGCGGCCAGATCGAGCTGAAGGGCACGGACAGGGGCGACTTGCTTGTGCGGGCCGGTAACAACGGCACAATACTCTTAAACGGTTCCAGGGCTACGCTCCCGGTAAGGATTTTTCCCAAAGGCAGGTTCATCTCCGTAAACGGGAAGCCTTACAGAGGCGTTCTCGATGTCGCGGCCAGTAACGGGCAGGCGCTTGTAATAAACGAAATAGGACTTGAAGCCTATGTGGCCGGGATAATCAATAACGAGATATCCTCCAGGTGGCCTGAAGAGGTGCTTAAAGCCCAGGCGATCATTGCCCGGACCTATGCCGTATACAATATGAGGAAGAGGTCGAACCTCCCGTACCACGTCGAAAGCTCGGTCATGGGGCAGGTCTACGGCGGGGCATCGAGCGAGGACAGCGCCTCGATACGGGCGGTCATGGATACCAGGGGAGAGATACTCGTCTTCGACGGCGAGCCGGCCCTTACGGTATACCATTCAAACGCCGGAGGAATGACCGAAGCGGCGAGCGAGGTCTGGCTCAAGGGCTATCCGTATCTCGTGCCGGTTGAAAGCCCCTTCGACGAGGCGGCCCCGAAGTATCTCTGGGAATTCGCGGTCCCGGCCGAGTCGCTTGGCGAGGCGCTCTCCAGGGCAGGCCATCAGATAGGCACGCCCCAAGAGCTTACGATCATCGAGACCACCTCTGCCGCGAGGATACGGACATTGAGCGTCCGCGACCGCGAAGGCAGGGACGCCTGGCTTTCAGGGGAGGAATTGAGGAAGGTCCTGGGCTATTCGAGCTTGAGGTCAGCGATTTTCGAGGTGGCGAAGGAAGGCGATGTTTTCATATTCAGGGGGAGGGGGTCTGGCCATGGGGTAGGCCTTTCGCAATGGGGGGCAAAGGGCATGGCCGAGAACGGGTATTCCTACCGGGACATACTCCGGCACTTCTATCCGGGCACCGATCTCCAACGGGGCCTCTCTTTTCGTAACTAGCCGTAAAATAAAGATTTTATCCTACTCTCCTTTTGTTTAGAATATAAGGGACGGCTTGTGTATGGAGCTTAAGGATTTCCTGTTCGATCTGCCCGAGCATCTCATCGCCCAGCGCCCGCTTCCCGATCGCGACGCCTCAAGGCTCATGGCCGTCTCGAGAAAGACCGGGAGCATGGAGCACAGGTCTTTCAGGGACTTCCCCGGGTATCTCAGGTCCGGCGACCTTCTTATCCTTAACGATACAAGGGTCATCCCCACAAGGGTCTTTGGAAAGAGGGCAGGGGGCGGGAAGCTTGAGCTGCTATTGGTCGAAAGGATATCCTCTTCCGGAAGCGAGGAATGGATGTGCATGGCGAGACCCGGCAAGGGGTTGAGGCCGGGTTCTACCGTTATCCTTGACGGGACCGAGGGCGAGATAACCGGCAGGGATGAGGAAGGGCTCTTTAAAGTGAGGTTCAATAGTCCTGTCGACCTTGAGAGGGTTGGAAATGTCCCGCTCCCCCCGTATATAAGGAGGGAGGCCGACGAATCTGACAGGACGAGGTACCAGACCGTATTCGCCGGAGAGGACGGTGCCATAGCCGCCCCGACCGCCGGGCTCCACTTTACGACAGGACTTCTGGACGAGATACGAAAAAAGGGTGTGCTCGTAAGGAGCATAACGCTCCATACCGGCCCCGGGACTTTCATGCCGGTACGCTCGGAGAGGATAGAAGAGCACAGGATGATGAAGGAGCGGTATTTTATCAAAGGGGAGGTCTTCGACGAGGTCGTAAGCGCTAAGAAGGAGGGCCGGAGAGTCGTCGCCGTCGGCACGACCACCACGAGGGCGCTTGAGTCGAGCGCAAGGAACGGGCTGGAAAGCCCGGATCTTTCCGGCTCTACCGGGCTTTTCATATACCCCGGGTACGAGTTCAGGGTGGTGGACGCGCTCCTTACGAATTTTCATCTGCCGGGCTCGACATTGATAATGCTGGTGTCGGCTTTCGCGGGGAAGGAATTAATACTCAGGTCGTACACGGAGGCCGTGCGTAACGAGTACAGGTTCTTCAGCTACGGCGACGCCATGTTTCTCAGTTAGAAAAGTCTGCTATAATATTCCGCATCGGTTTTCTGGTTCTATATACGAATTGTGAGCATCTGAAGAGAGGGATTCTGGATAGTGAAGGGATTCGGATTCGAGCTTAAGAGGACCGATTCATCAGCAAGGCTCGGACGCATAACAACCCCGCACGGCGCGTTCACGACCCCGGTCTTCATGCCCGTGGGCACGAAGGCCTCGGTAAAGGGCATAACCCCGTCGGAGCTTAAGTCGATAGGGGTCGAGGTGATACTCGCAAACACCTATCACCTTTACTTGAGGCCGGGGCACGAGCTTGTAAGGGACCTGGGAGGCCTGCACGGGTTCATGGGCTGGGGCGGCCCGGTGCTTACGGATAGCGGCGGCTTCCAGGTCTTCAGCCTCTGCAAATTGAGGAAGATAACAGAGGAAGGCGTGCAGTTCAGCTCGCACATAGACGGAACCCGCTACACGCTCACCCCCGAGAGCGCGGTCGCCATACAGGAGGCGCTCGGCGCGGACATAATAATGCCTCTCGACGAATGCACGCCCTATCCGGCCGACAGGGAGTACACGGTTGAGTCCATGAACCTCACGCACAGGTGGGCCAGGAGGTGCAAGGAGGCCAAGGTCCGGAACGGGCAGGCCCTCTTCGGCATAGTGCAGGGCGGGATGTACCCGGACTTGAGGAAAGAGAGCGCGAAGGCCCTTGTGGACATGGGCTTTGACGGCTACGCCATAGGGGGCTTGAGCGTCGGCGAGGAAAAAGGGCTCATGAAGGAGATGGCCGCGGCCGCCCTCCAGCACCTCCCTTCTGACAAGCCCAGGTATTTGATGGGTGTGGGCACGCCCGAGGACCTCGTATTCGGGGTCGGGGCCGGGATAGACATGTTCGACTGCGTCATGCCGACCCGGAACGCCCGGAACGGAACCCTCTTTACAAGGCGTGGAAAATTGGTTATAAAGAATGCTCAATACGAGAAAGACCCCAGGCCCATAGAGGAGGACTGCGGCTGCTACACCTGCATGAACTTCTCGCGGGCATACCTAAGGCACCTCTTCATGGCCGGCGAGATGCTCGCACCCAGGCTCAATACCATGCACAACCTCTTCTATTACACAAGGCTCATGCAGGAGATGAGGGAGGCCATAGGGCAGGGGAGGTTCGAGGAGTTCAGGAAGAGGTTCCACGCCGACAGGTCGGAACCCGAGCCTATAGCGGCCCTGTAGCCGCATGTAAGAAGCATTAAAAGGCTGTTGCTCCGGATTCCGGAGGCGGCCAAAAAAAGGAGGATATTATAGTGCTGTTTTTCCCCGTTGCAACCGCTTATGCCCAGGACGCGCCGGCGGCTTCGCCGCTTTCCGGCATCATGAGCATAGCCCCGCTCATAATCCTGTTCGTCATTTTCTACTTCCTCCTCATAAGGCCGCAGCAGAAGAGGGCCAAGGAGCACAAGCAGATGATATCGGCCCTCCAGAAGGGCGATAGCGTAATCACCTCCGGCGGCATACACGGCAGGATAACCGCCGTGAACGAGGACACCGTGACCGTAGAGGTCTCCGAGGGCGTAAGAATAAAGGTTTCGAAGGAGGCAGTCACTGTCAGGAAGCCCCAGTCATAGTAGGCAACCTCCAAAAATCGATCTTTTCCCCGGACTCCGGGTAGTTACGGAAAAGCGTGAAGTATCTCTAATTTTTAGAGACTGCCAGGATTTTAAAGAAAATAACGGAGACCGCCGCCCCGGCCCTAAGAGATGCGCGGCGGTTTTTCTTGAAGAGAGTCCGCTGCAAATGGCCCCAAAAGGGCGTGCGGCGGCTATTCCGGGCCGCTTGAAGCGGCTTCATTCGGAGATGTAATGAGAAGTATCTTTTGGCGTACCATCCTTGTCGCCGGGTTTACGGCGTTGGCGTTTGTCCTTTTCCTGCCCTCTACCCCGGTCTCAAAGAGGCTTCCCTCGTTCTGGGCTGACAATATCCCCAAGATAAACCTCGGCCTCGACCTCCAGGGCGGCATGCACCTGGTGCTTGACGTTGACCAGGACAAGGCCGTGGAGAACCATACCCAGAGGCTTGCGGGCTCCGTAGAGGACGCGCTCAAGAGAAAGGGAGTGGCCTTCTATAGCGTCACGCGGGAGGGGCTCGATTCCGTCTCCGTCGCATACCCCGACGAGAAATCAAAGGGGGAGATATCAAAGGCCGTAAAGGACGAGCTGGGCGTATTCGGCTCTCCTTCCGACCAGAACGGCAGGCTCCTTTTCACCCTGGATAATGGCGAGAGCGAGCGCATACGGGAGTGGTCGCTTTCCCAGGCCCTTGAGACCATAAGGAACAGGATAGACAAGTTCGGGGTGGCCGAGCCCATAATCCAGAAGCAGGGCGTGAACGAGGTCGTGGTGCAGCTCCCGGGCTTAAAGGACCCTGAAAGGGCCATACAGCTCATCGGGAAGACCGCGGTCCTCGAGTTCAGGCTCGTGGACGAGTCCATGAGCCCGTACACGGCAGAGACTCAGGGAGCCCCCTTCGGCTCCGAGATAGTATACCAGCAGGGCTATGACAGCGAGACCGGGATGGTCCAGAAGACGCCGTTCCTCGTAAAGAAGGAGGCCGCGCTCACCGGCGACTCTCTCGCGGACGCCCGGATGGCCTTCGACACCCAGTATAACGAGCCCTACGTCTCACTCACCTTCGATTCGAACGGCGCGCGCATATTCGAGAGGCTCACGACCCAGAACGTCGGGAAGAGGCTCGCCATAGTCCTCGACGGGAACCTCCATTCCGCCCCGCAGATACGGGAGCCCATAGCCGGGGGCAAGGCCCAGATAAGCGGCGGTTTTACCCCGGAGGAGGCGACCGACCTCGCCATAATATTGAGGGCCGGGGCGCTCCCGGCGCCTGTCAATATAGTGCAGAACGTAACCGTGGGACCGAGCCTCGGCCAGGACTCGATAGAGGCCGGCATAAAGGCCGGGGCCCTCGGCGCGGCGCTCGTGCTTCTCTTCATGATCGTTTATTACAGGGCAGCCGGGGTCATAGCCGATTTCGCCGTGTTCCTGAACATAATAATGCTCCTTGGCGCGATGGCATGGCTGAGCTCCACTCTCACCCTGCCTGGCATAGCCGGGATAGTGCTGACCATAGGCATGGGAGTCGACTCGAACGTCCTCATATTCGAGAGGATAAAGGAGGAGCTCCACGCGGGGCGCACCCCGAGGTCGGCCATAAACGCCGGGTACGACAGGGCGTGGTGGAGCATCGTGGACGCGCACGTAACGACGCTGATCACTGCGGCCGTGCTCTTCCAGTTCGGCAGCGGCCCCATAAAGGGCTTCGCCGTGACCCTGAGCCTCGGTATCCTCATTAACCTCTTTACGGCCCTGGTCGGCACAAAGCTCATGTTCGACATCCAGAGCGAGAGGTTCAGGGTAAAGAGGCTCAGCATATGACGGGTAAATAACACCGTTTTCGAAACAAAGGGGTCTAAGCGGGAAGGCCCGGGCCCCCTGGAGGATAGATGGATTTCGTACGGAATACGAATATAGACTTCATGAGCAAGAGGCGGATTGCCTTCGTCATCTCCGTCGTGTTCGCGATAATCGGCCTTGTTGCGGCCGTCGCCATACCCCTTGGCAAGGCCAACCTGAGCATAGACTTCGAGGGCGGGGTAGCCGTACAGTTCAGGTTCGAGAAGCCTATCGAAATAGACAAGATGAGGACGGTCATTGCGGAAAAGGGGTTCAAGGACGCCAACCTCCAGCAGTTCGCCGAGCCCACGAAGCTCCTTGTGAAGCTAAAGGGCGGTGACGGCGACCTGAGGGCAGTATCAAATTCAATCGGGAGCGCGTTCACCGAGAGCATGCCCGATAACCCGTTCACCATCGATTCCACCTCCGAAATAGGCCCGACCGTAGGGAAGAAGCTCCAGAAGGACGCGCTCTGGGCGGTAGTGGTCTCGCTCATAGGCATACTCCTGTATGTCGCGTGGAGGTTCGAGCTGAAGTTCGGGGTCGCGGCAGTGGTCGCGACCTTCCATGACGTCCTGGCTGTCCTCGGGATATTCTTTCTCCTCGATAAGGAGATGAGCCTCCTGATTGTCACGGCGCTCCTTACGGTTGCCGGGTACTCGCTTACCGATACCGTGGTCGTCTTCGACAGGATACGCGAGAACATGAAGAAAAAGACCAAGGGGGACTTTGCCGCGCTCCTAAACAGGTCCGTGAACGAGGTCTTAAGCAGGACTATAGTGACCTCCTCCACCACCCTCCTTGCCGCCCTGGCGCTCACCTTCCTAGGCGGCGAGGTCATACACGATTTCGCCCTTGCCCTGTCGCTCGGGGTGATAGTGGGCACCTTCTCTTCCATCTTTGTAGCGAGCCCGCTCCTTCTTTTGTGGAAAAATAAGAAAAAACCGGCACTTGCAAAGGCCTGACCGCCTCCCCGGCTTGCATATGATTAAGGCAGCATCAGGCGGCAGGCCCGGTGCGGCCTTAATGCCCCCGGAATTCCTGTATACCCTACCCTTTAAAGGCCCTTTCTCTGCGTAAAACCTTAAAAAATCACGGTTGTAATTTTTCGGGATTTGTGCTATTCACAGGTATCGGCTGCGGCGGTCAATCAATCGGAAGTTGAAGGAACACAACAGGCGCTGGATTTTTTTTGCATAAGCCGCATAGAGGCTCACGATGGGCCCGCGCCAGGCGAAGATGCCGTTCTACCTGAAGGTATTTGCGGCGTCTTTTTTTTGCTTGAAAAGGAGCAGCCATTCTCAAGCAGATGGAAAACAAGGACTGCATCCCGAAGGTCCTGCCATCCCTGGACCTATCCGGCTGGCGCGAATTCCAGAACGGGCTCTCGGCCCTACTGGGCATGCCGCTCTCGCTATATGACTCCGGAGGCGCCTTGCTCGTCCCGCCTGCGACGGAGCCCTGCGTCTGCAGGTCGATAAGTGAAAGCGAGCGGGGCAGAGAGCTCTGCTCCGGGATGATAGTCCGCGTAATCAATGAGGCGCTTGAGAAAAAGAGCGTCTATATCCATAAATGCCACGCGAACAAGTACATCTTCGGGATCCCCGTACTGCTCGATTCCGGCCACTCGTTCGTGATAATCGGGGGCCGCACCTATCTTAAGGGGACCGAGATACGGGATTTCTACGAAGGGGTGGCCGGCTACGGGCTGAACGAGCAGGCCATATTCGGACTTCGGCAGGAGATAAACCCTGTCCCGCCCGGTTCGATATTCATGGTCCCGGCCATTGTGAACGGCATGGCGGCGCCGTTCCTGAAGTGCGTCGTTTCGTCAGCGGGCTCCTGCCCGGGGGAGCCCGGCCCCGGGGGGCTAAAGGGCTTCAAGGCGCTTGAGGAGGTATACAAGTCGCTCGCGCCTGTCCTGGACAGGGAGGAGCTCTACGAGACTATACTCGCGAAGTCCTCCGAGCTGGTCGGGGCCGACAGGGGCTCGCTCATGATACTTGACAAGAAAAACAACGTCCTTTCGGTCAAGGCCGCCAAAGGCATTGACAGGAAGGCGGTCGAGAACGTGAAGATCAAGGTCGGGGAGGGGATCTCTGGAGCGATAGCGGCAAAGGGCCTGCCGGTCTGCGTAAAGGACATCGAGAGCGAGGTGCCGGCCTGGAAGAACAGGCCGAGATACAAGACAAAGTCCTTCATATCCATCCCGCTCATGCTGGAGCGGAAGGTGATTGGCGTCCTGAACGTATCGGACAAGAGCTCAGGCGGGGTATTCTCGGAGGAGGACCTTTACCTCCTTACCTCGTTCGCCAATTACGCCTCGATAGCGCTAGAGCGGGGGGCGTACTACAGCATGAGCGAGGAATTGAAGATGCTCTCGATGACCGACCCGCTCACCGGCCTATTCAACAGGAGGTATTTCAGGGAAAGGCTCTTTGAGGAGGTCGAGAGGGTAAAGAGGCACAACGAGTGCTTCACCTCTTTCGTCATAGACATAGACAACTTCAAGAGCTTCAATGACAGGTACGGCCACCTCGCGGGGGACGAGGTCCTGAAAGGTGTCGCGAGGGCCATAAGGGACGCGGTCAGGTCCATGGACGTGGTCGCCCGCTACGGGGGCGAGGAGTTCGCGGTCATACTCCCCCACACGAACAAGAAGGACGCGTACGTCATCGCCGAGAGGATCAGGAAAGGCGTGCAGGACTACAGGTCGCCGAACGCGGACCACGACATATGGCCGACCATAAGCCTGGGGGTGGCCGAGTTCCCGGTGGACGCCAGCCACATAGACGACTTGATAAACAAGGCCGACAAGGCCATGTATCTCGCAAAGAGGATGGGAAAGAACAAGGTTGTCGTTTATGAAAGATAGGACGCTCTTCAGCACCTGCCCCGACGGCGAGTTCTTCGGCAGGGCCTCCGAGATAGACTACATCTGCAGAAGGGCCGGGGACGCCTTGCCCTCTCCCGCCATATTCCTCTTCGGAAGGCGCTGGACCGGTAAGACCGAGGTCCTCCGGAGGGTCTTCAGGAATCTCTTCTGGGGGCAGGCCAGGGTCGTGCCCCTGTATTACCAGTTCAAGGGCGGGCGGCCCGGGGAGGGGTTCGCCGAGGACTACCTTAAGGAAGTCCTGAAACAGTACCTTGCCTTCAGGCTCCGGGATTCCAGGCTCGTAAAGAACGAGCTCACGCTCGACAAGATAGAAAGCCTCCTCGTCGATAACGACCTTTACGAACTCGCCGACCTCGCTGCCGTGCACAGGGAAGCCAGAAAAGCAGGTGACGAGACCGCGGCCTTGAGAAATGCCCTCCAGGCGCCGACGGCCGTATCGGCCCGCTCAGGGATTCCCGTCTATCTCATCCTCGACGACCTGGACCGCGCGGTCTCGGGCGCAGGTCAGAATGAGGCCCTGGTAGCGAGGGAGCTCCTGGACTCGCTCGGGCAGTCTTCATTCGTAGCCTCTGCGTCAGCCAGGCGTCTCCTGGACGGGGGCGTCTTCAACGGCTCGGCCGAGGTCCTCGAGCTCGAAGGCCTCGACGAGGAGACCGCCTCTTCCATGATGATGGACCTATGCCGCATTTACGGGGTGAGGTTCGACCCCGAGATAGTGAGGCTCGGGGCCCACAGGCTCGACGGCAACCCCATGTACATGAGGAATCTCGTCTGGGCCGCGGGAAAGGCCGGCACCGGCCTTTCCACGTTGAAGGATTTCGCCGACCTCTATACGCAGGAGCTTTTCGAGGGCAATACCGGTTTCGCGCTCAAGTCCGCGCTGAATCTACGGGGCATCAATGCACTCCGTGTGCTACATGCCTGTTCCGTCGCCAAAAAGCCGCTTACGTCCGATGAACTCTCCGAGAGGTTCAGGCAGGGCGAGGCTGAGCTCGATTCCATTATCGGGACACTCTCGGCCGGAGGCCTCCTGGAGGCAAGCCTCGGCTCGCTTAAATGGACCGGGGACGCGGCCGTGAGGGACTTCGTCTATTTCGTATACGAGACCAGGGTAAAGGGCAGGTCCGCCGACGAGGTGAGGACCTATCTCGCCCGGGAGGTCTTGAAGGAGGGCTTCAAATTCAGGAGCTCGAAAATATCGCTGAATTTAAAGGACGAGGTCGCACAGGTCCTGAAGTCATTCAATAACCAGAAGGCCCGGAAGGTCCTCTTCAGCAACCAGGCCTTTGCCGCCCGGTTCCAGAAGGGGGCGCAGAAGGCCGGGGCAGGGGATGAAGGAGAGCTTGCCTTCCCGCAGGTCGTGGGCTGCTTCGATTCCGAACGGCTTGAGGCCAATGAAGCCGGCCCTCCGGTAATCGTGGCCCACGGCTTCCAGAACGGCAGGTATGATTCCGGGAACGAGGTCGTCTGGATGGCCGCCGTAAAGGACTCGGCATCTCCGGTGAACATCGGGGACATCGAGAACTTCCTCCGGAGGTCCCAGATACTCAGGGAGAACTTCAGGGCCGCCAGGGCCGTCCGGTGGATCGTCTCCAGGGAGGGCTTTACGGCGGAGGCGCTTAAGCGGGCCGATACAGAGGGCGTCCTGTCTTCCGATTCCGTCCAGCTTAAGATAATAAAGGAAAACTTCGAGAGCAGGGGCAAAGACGCCGAGGCCCGGGAAATAAACGGGGTCGCGCCGGTAAAGGAATTCGAGGTCGTCCTGCCTTCAGCTTCAAAGGCCGAGCTCGTGGCTGCGCGGGCGGTCGAGGAGATAGGCACCGAGATGGGCTTCGATGATACCGCTATAGGGCAGATAAAGGCCGCGCTCGTCGAGGCGTGCATAAACGCCTTCGAGCACAGCAGGGTCAAGACGGCGAAGGTGTTCTTGAAGTTCGTGGCCTCGGCGGAAAGGCTCACCATCCACGTCCAGAACGGCGGGGTGGACTTCGACAGCCTCTCCGAAGCCGCATCGGCCCCTGCCGAGGCGGGGAAGCTCCCCAGGAAACGGGGCTGGGGATTCGAGCTCATGAAGGGGCTCATGGACGAAGTAAGAGTCGAAAAGGTCCGAGGCGGGGCCAAGGTCGTCCTGGTGAAATACCTTGTTAGAAAAGGAGACGGCGGGAATGGTCAGGAGATATAGGAATTTCAAGGAGCTTGGCGATACGGTCGTCCTTTACCCCGACGATTACATAAACGACATAGAGGGAGAGAAGCTCGAAGACCTCTGCGGAAGCTATCTCGACCGGGGCTTCAGCAAGATAGTGGTGGACTTCTCGGAAACCGAGCTCGTCAACTCTATCGGAGTGTCAATATTGATCGGCGTGATAGAAAAGGTCAGGGAACGGAACGCGAACATCTACTTCTCCGGTCTCAAGCGCGTGAATTATGACATATTCAGTATAGTGGGACTCACCAAGCACATCAGGATATTCGAGACCGAAGAGGATGCCCTCGGCATTGGTCCGAAGACGGCGGGCCAGGCGGTCCTGTGATAGTTGCGGATAAAATAGCTTCCGGAGGTACGGATGTCTGAGACCGAACTGAGCCTTGAAAGGCTCCTCTTCAACCTTAATACCCTTGCCGAGCTCGGCGAAGAGATAACCTCTCCCAAGGATTTCACGCGCGTGGTCAAGTCCTCGCTCTACATGGTCATGGGCACCTTCTCGTCGTCCAAGGGGGCCATATTCCAGCACGAGAACGGGAACGGCTCTTACTTCCCCATCGCGTCGAAGGGCCTGGGCGACATCGGGGGGCTGAGGCTCAAGCTCGGCGCGGAGGCCGTCTCTGAGCTACTTAAACGCAGGGAGCCGGTCGAGCTCGGGGGCGGCAAGGACGCCGGTTTCCTCGGCACCGCAAGGGAAACGCTCGAAAAGATCGACGCGAAGGTCCTGGCCTGCCTGACGGTAAAAGACGAGCTATTGGGCCTTATAGCCATAAACGGAAAGTTTTCGGGGGAGCCATTCACGCTATACGACTACCAGCTCCTTTCGGTCATGTCCCAGCACATATCGTTCTCGCTCCACAGCCACTCGCTCCTAATGAAGCTCATGCACAAGTACACGGAGAACAAGGGCCTTTATGAGAACCTGAGGCGCATATACTACGACACCATACACGCTTTCGCCGCGGCAATCGACGCCAAGGACTCGTACACGAGGGGCCATTCCCACAGGGTCTCGGCCTACAGCGCCGCGCTCGCGCGCGAGATGGGCTGGTCTAACGAGGAGGTCGAGGGCATAAGGATAGCCGGGCTCCTCCACGACATCGGGAAAATAACCGTGGACAAGACGATAATAAACAAGGCCAGCCCCCTTACGAGCTACGAGTGCAGGGAACTCAACTCGCACCCGGTCATAGGTTACGAGATACTCTCCAAGATAAAGTTCCCCTGGAAGGGCATACCCATGATGACAAGGAACCACCACGAAAAGGTGGACGGCACAGGGTACCCGGACAGGCTCAGGAAATCAGAGATACCCATCGGAGCCCGGATAATGGCGCTGGTCGACGCCTTCGACGCCATGACGACCGACAGGCCCTACAGGCCGAAGCTCTCCTTCAAGGAGGCCATATGCGAGGTCAGGGACAACTGGAACAGGCAGTTCGACCCTGAGGTCATCCACCCCTTCATATCGGTCATCAGGAAGGAGGTAAGGAGGGAGGCGGATAACCCCACCATAGTGCCGCTCCTCCAGGAAGAGCTGGACACCGTATCGCTTAACAGGATACTCGAAGGCTTCCCGGGGGCATAGGCCATGCTGCCGGGTAACTGAAGCCCGGCGGCGAATCCGTCCATTTCGGGCTGGAGCTTTAGCTCGTCCGAGCCGCAAGGACAGTTGGCCTCGGCGGCATGGTTCCCGGGCTGCGGATATCCCATACTCAGGAATGCCTTTTTGCATGGAAAGAAATAGAAGGGCCGCCCTCTGCGGCGCGGCCCTGTTAGGTATTAGCGCTTTCCTCGTCTACATCCCTTCCCTCTGGAACGGGTTCGTGAACTGGGACGATCCGTCGTATGTCTATAAGAACCCGCGGCTCGGAGGGTTCGATCTGGTTTGGATCTTTACGGCAAGGGTAGTCGGAAACTGGCACCCTTTGACCCTCCTTTCCTTCGATCTCGACCATCTCATATGGGGCCTTGACCCTTTCGGGTTTCACCTTACCAATTCGGTCATCCATTCTTTCAATACATTCCTTGTCGGCGCGCTTTCGTACAGGGTGGCGCTCTCAGTATACGGGGGGAAGCTTGACGCGAGGACCTGCCTTGTTTTCGTCTCAGTCCCGGCCATGCTCTTCGGCCTTCACCCGCTCCACGTGGAGTCGGTCGCGTGGATATCGGAGAGAAAGGACGTGCTTTCGTCTTTTTTTGTGCTGCTCTCGCTCGTGCTGTACTTCCTTTATGCAGAGGGGCGGCTAAAGAGGCTATGGTATAGCGCTATCCTGGCGTCCTTTGCGCTTGCCCTCATGAGCAAGCCCATGGCTGTTACCGTTCCGCTCCTCTTTCTTGTCCTTGATTTTTTTCCTCTGGAGCGCATCCGGGGTCTGGGGTCGCTGCCCGGCCTTATCATCGAGAAGCTTCCGTTCTTCGCCATGAGCGCCGGTATTTCATTTGTAACGCTCTGGGCGCAGAAAGAGGCGGGGGCAGTAGACGGCGGCGCTCTATTCGTGCCTCAGGCGGCTACTGCATTCCGCGCCGTGGTCTTCTACGTTTATAAGACCATCGCGCCCGCCGGGCTCGCGCCTTATTATCCGGTCGATTTTGATACCGGTATCAGCACTCTCATCTTATACGGGGCGGCTGTTACAGCGTTGACGCTTTTGGCCTTGTATCTCTTGAAGTGGAGCCGCGGCCCGCTTGCGGCCTGGCTCTTCTATATCGCCGCCCTGCTGCCGGTATCGGGCATGATAAAGTTCGGCGAGCAGGCCGCGGCAGACAGGTACGCATACCTGCCTACAGTCGCGCTCTTTGTGCTTGCCGGCGGGGCAGTATCCTCCTTATCAAGGAAGAGCAGGCTGGCCATCCCGGCCGTGGCCGCCGTAATGGTCTCTGCGGGGGCCGTCATGGCTTATGCCACGGTTCTCCAGGCTGCGGTCTGGAAGGGCTCCCTTACGCTCTGGTCTCATGAGCTGAAGCATTATCCAGGGGTCGCGATAGCCCATATAAACAGGGGGATAGCGAACGGGGAACTCGGCAGATACGATGACGCGCTAACGGATTTCAGCAATGCCGTGCGGCTCAATCCTGAAGAGCCGAAAGCCTATTACAACAGGGCCAGGGCCTTGAGCCTCATTGGAAGGGACCAGGAGTCCATTGCCGACCTCACGGTTGCGATAGGGCTGAACCCGTCATACGAGGAGGCCTACCTCGCAAGGGGGGTGGCTTATGCCTCGCGTGCGGAGTACGGGCGGGCGATAAGCGATTTCAAGAAGGTGATAGATCTCAGGCCGGACAATCTTTCCGCGCTTTTTAATATCGGGCTCGCCTATATGAGGGCCGGAGACAAGGACGGCGCTGCCTTCTATTTCAAGGCCGCGGCCGAGCGCGGCTCCAGGGAGGCCGCCTCTTATCTGACGGTCGGGCAGCATTCCTCTCCTTGACCTTTGCTCCTTTAAAACGTAAAATGGCTTGACCGACCCGTTTACTTATTTTCCGGACAGGGTGTGTGATTGATCGATGCTCGGAAGACGCTGGAAAATCAGCCCGGCTAACAGGGAACTGCAGGAGCGGCTGGGCAGGAAACTGAACATACTGCCCCTTACGGCACAGCTTCTCGTGAACAGGGGCCTTGTCGACGCGGACAAGGCCTTTTCTTTTCTGAAGCCGGACCTCGCCTCGCTCCACGACCCCATGCTCATGAAGGGCATGGAAAAGGCCGTTGAGCGTATAGCCCGCGCCCTCCGCGAAAGGGAAAAGATAACCGTCTACGGCGACTACGACGTCGACGGCACGACCTCGACGGCCCTTCTTTCCCTTTTTCTCGGCGAAATAGGGGCGGACGTAGCAACCTACATACCCGGAAGGCTCGCCGAGGGCTACGGCCTGAACTCAGAGGCCGTAAGGAGGCTTTCCGCCTCGGGCTGCCGCCTTATTATAACCGTGGACTGCGGCTCCTCGAACAGGGCCGAGGTGGAGTTGGCAAACTCGCTCGGCATTGACGTCATCGTAACCGACCACCATGAGATGCCGAAGGACGCGCCTCCCGCGCTCGCGGTCCTCAATCCGGGCCAGGAGGGGTGCCGTTTCCCTTTCAAGAGACTTGCGGGGGTGGGAGTCGCCTTTAACCTCGCGCTTGCGCTCCGTGCGCATCTACGCGAGACGGGGTGGTTCAGGGGAGGGGAGCCGAACCTGAAGAGATACCTCGACCTCGTGGCCCTGGGGACGGTCGCTGACCTCGTGCCCCTCATGGACGAGAACCGCGTCTTCGTGCACTACGGGCTTAAGGAGCTCGAGGCCATGAAAAGGCCGGGATTGAACGCCCTCATGGAAGCGGCCGGCCTCAAGGGCAGGCTCTCCGCAAGCCACATCGCCTTCCAGATGGCGCCGAGGCTCAATGCCGCGGGGAGGATATCGACCGCGGACACGGCGCTTAAGCTCCTTACGACCGAAAGCCAGGAAGAGGCCTCGTCCCTCGCTGCTGCCCTCGAAAAAGAGAACTCCTCGCGCCAGAGGATAGAGGCCGAGACTCTCGAAGAGGCCCTCTCAATGCTCGAAGGGCACAGGGACAGGGGCATAGTCCTCTGCTCCGAGCGCTGGCATCCGGGCGTCATAGGCATAGTCGCGTCCCGGCTCGTGGACAGGTTCTCCAGGCCTGCCGTCCTGATAGCGCTTGAGAACGGTGTGGGCAAGGGCTCGGCCCGAAGCATACGCTCCTTCAACATCCTCGAGGGGCTCAAGGGCTGCTCCGCATTCCTCGAAAGGTTCGGAGGGCACAAGGCCGCCGCGGGCCTGACAGTCTCCGGCGAAATGGTCGAGGGCTTCAGGAAAGAGTTCATCAGGCAGGTAAACAGCTCCCTTACGGATGAGGACCTCGTATCCGAAATGACGCTCGACGCGGTCGTCTCCCTCGAGGAAGTCGGGAGAAGGCTCGTCTCCGAGATAGAGAGCCTCGCCCCGTTCGGCGCCTCCAACCACGAGCCGCTGCTTTGCCTGCCTGACACGCACATAGTGGAAACCGAAGTCGTGGGAGCAAGGCACCTGAAATTCAAGGTGAGTCATAACGGGCGCTTCCAGCGCGGCATAGGGTTCGGGCTCGCCGGCCTCCACCCGGTGGAAGGCAAGGGCTATGGCATAGCTTTTTCGCCTTACATGGACGAATGGCAGGGCAATACGAGCTTGAGGCTCCGCATAAAGGACGTCAAGCGGGGGTTTGTAAATCCCTTGACATGAAACAGGAAACAAAATATATTTTCAAGTTGCTTCTTTTTAGGCAGGCTGCTGAAAAAGCCCGCTTCAAGGCGTCGTCTTCAAAATTGGACACTCCGGCGTACAAGGAAAGTACGCCTCCCTCATTTTTCGACTCCGTGCATCTTTAGTTTTTGAGCAGCCTGAATGAGATTTTGAGTTTTAAGCAGCTTGTTAGGAGATATCCTCTTGATGCATCTCGGAAAATCACATAAAATGATACTCCGGAAAGGGCTGGCCGCCTTCGTCTTCGCCCTCGTCCTCGAGGCCGTTTTTGCGCCGTCGCTCACGAGCGGCAAGTTCGTGACCGGGGCTTTCCCGGAGGGCGACAGGTCGCTTAACGCGTCCAGGCACTATGTGCTGGACGTGCTACGGGAGAACAGGACCGGGCTCGGGGCGCTCGAGGAGCTTAAACTGGCCGAGGTCATAATAATGGAGAGCGTTGAGCACAAGCTCGACCCGCTCTTCATCCTCGCCCTCATTGAGACCGAGTCCACCTTCTATAACTGGTCGAGGTCGTTGAGGGGCGCGGTCGGCCTCATGCAGATCATGCCGTCGACTGGAGAGGAAATAGCGCGCCAGCTCAGGCTTGAATGGAAGGGAGAGGAAACGCTCCTCGACCCCTATACCAATATAAAGATGGGCGTGCATTATTTCTCCAGGCTCAAGCGCCGGTATAAGGACGTCGGGCTTTCGCTTGCGGCCTACAACGCGGGCCCCGGCAAGGTGGACGCGTGGATGAAGGACGGGAGCGAGCCGGCCGCCTTGTATGCCGAGAGGGTATTTGAGAACTATAGCAGGTTTCTGGAAAGGGCCGAATACAATTAAGACAGCATCTGAAAGACGAATGATGAAAGCTGCGGGACCCGTTCAGGTATCGTCCCCTTACGGGGCTAAGGCCAGGGGCGCCGCTTGCCGGGCAGGAGTCTTGGAAAGGCAGTTTAATGAACGCGGTTAAAAAGAAGGCCAGCCCGGCTGAGGCGATGTTCAATTTCGGCGGGGTTTCAAGCGAGGTGTTCGAGGGGAAAAAACCCCGTTATTCGGTGCTGCCGGTCCCATATGACCTTACGGCCTCGTACATAAGCGGGATGAGGGGCGGCCCCAGGGCCATAATCGACGCCTCCACCCACATGGAACTATACGACGAGGAGCTCGGGTGCGAGCCGTACGAGGCCGGGATAGAGACCCTGCCCCAGCTTGAGTCTACGGCGCTAGGACCCGAGGAGATGATACGAAGGGTCAGGGAGTCGGTCGCGTCCATCCTGGACGAAGGCAAGGTGCCTGTAATGCTCGGCGGGGAGCATTCCATAACGCTCGGGCTCGTGCAGGCCCTCCTGGAAAGATACCCCGGGATGTCGGTCCTGCAGCTCGACGCTCACGCCGATATGCGGGAAGCCTACCAGGACACCCCCTTCAACCACGCCTGCGTTGCCAAGAGGATATCCGAGCTCTGCCCCATCGTCCAGGTGGGGATAAGGAGCCTTTCGGCGGAGGAGGCCGCTTTCCTCGAAGGTGAAAGGAAGGCGGGCAGAAAGGCCCGGACCCGTATAAAGACATTCACCGCACTTGACGTGCTGAAGGGCGTAAGCCCGCAGAAGATAGCCTCAAGCCTGACCAATGAGGTCTGCATCACCATCGACCTGGACGTTTTCGACCCTTCGATCATGCCGGCCACAGGCACACCCGAGCCCGGTGGGCTCGGGTGGTATAACGTCCTGGACGTAGTCAGGGAGGCAGTCTCAAGGAAGAAGGTGGTAGGGTTCGATGTCGTCGAGCTCTGCCCGCTTCCGGGCAACATAGCGCCGGACTTCCTGGCCGCAAAACTCGTATACAAGATAATGGGTTACATGAACCGCGGCAGGAAGAGGCAGCGCCTGCCCTAAGACGTGCTCCACGGCCGCAAAACCGGCCTCAAACACATAATCCGCTATTCCGGGGGTATAGAAAAATGTTCGTTCCGAAAAGGGTGTTTTTTACAAAAGGCGTAGGGATACACAAGGAAGAGCTCACGTCCTTCGAGCTTGCGTTGAGGGACGCGGGGATAGAGAAGTTCAACCTGGTGCAGGTCTCGAGTATTTTTCCGCCTGCCGCCAAGATAGTTCCCAAGACCGTCGGGCTTAAGAAGCTCTCCCCCGGCCAGATAGTCTTCTGCGTCATGAGCAGGCTTTCGAGCAACGAGCCCCGGAGGCTTCTCGCGGCCTCCGTCGGCTGCGCGATCCCGATGGACCGGAAGCTCTACGGCTATTTGAGCGAGCACCACGCCTACGGAGAGACGGACACCGCCGCAGGCGACTACGCCGAGGACCTTGCGGCCGCGATGCTCGCGTCCACTCTCGGCATAGAGCTGGACGAGAACCTCGGCTGGGACGAGAAGAAAGAGATATACAGGATAAGCGACAAGATCGTAAAGACGTCCAACATAACACAATCGGCGATCGTAAAGAGCGACGGGAAGTTCACCACCGTCGTGGCCGCGGCCGTCCTCATTCCTTAAGCCCGGCTTTGGCGCGCCGGGCTATCCGGCGCATTTCGGTGCATGGGACGACAGAGGCGCAGGTAGCCGGTTGCGGCAGCCTGCCCATGCCTGGCGGATGGAGCAAGCGATGTTTTTTTCCGCCCGCGCCTTCTTTGCGGAAACCTGAGTTGATGCTGAGCCTGAACCCGGTATCATGAAAGTCGCACTTACCTATAATCTCAAGAAAGAGCTCGGGGAAGCGCAATGCCTCCCCAAGGACTTCTACGCCGAATGTGACGAGCCCGAGACGGTCTTCGCCGTCCGGGACGCTTTGGCCGGACGCCATGGGGATGTCCTCATGGTCGAGGCGGACGAGGACGCATTCGGGAAGCTCAGGCGCGAGAGGCCGGACATCGTCTTCAATATGGCCGAGGGGCTATGGGGAGAGAGCAGGGAGTCCCAGATACCCGCCATCCTCGAGATGCTCCGGATCCCGTATACCGGCTCAAACCCGCTTACGCTCGGCCTCTGCCTCAACAAGGCGCGCGCAAAGGAGGTCCTGGCCTACTACGGCATACCTACGGCCAGGTTCGTGGTAGCGCGGAAGAACGATCTCGAGATACACAAGCTCCTCTCATTTCCCATGATAGTGAAGCCCCTTTTCGAGGGGTCGAGCAAGGGCATAAAGAACGATTCGATAGTCGCGGGACCCGGGGAGCTCGAAAGGAAGGTAGCTTCCGTGCTCGAGGAATACTCCCAGCCGGCCCTGGTTGAGGAATATCTTCCCGGGCGCGAGTTCACTGTGGCCCTCATGGGGAACGGGAGCGGCTTAAGGGTCCTCCCCATAGTCGAGATAAACTACTCGGCCCTGCCCGCCGGTGTAAACCACATCTATTCCTACGAGGCCAAATGGGTGCTTGATACGCCCGATTCACCGCTCGAAATATTCAACTGCCCGGCAGACATACCCGAAAGGCTCAAGACCGCTATTGAGGCCGTCTCAAAGGACGCGTTCACGGCCCTTGACGTGAAGGACTGGTGCAGGATTGACGTGAGGCTCGATTCCTCCGGCCTTCCGCACGTGATAGAGCTCAACCCGCTGCCCGGAATATTAATGGACCCCAAGTGCAATTCCTGCTTTCCCAAGGCCGCCAGGGCCGCGGGCATGGACTTCAGCGCCCTGGTGAACGGGGTCCTCGACGCGGCGCGCGAGAGGTACGGGGTATGAGCCCCGCGAGCGTAAAGATAATCTTCAATGATGACGGGAGCGATACTTACACCCTTGGCGAGAAAACAGTAGACCTGGATAACATACTTACGACCGTAAGCGACGTCGAGGGCGCGCTCCGCTCGAAAGGGTACGAGACCGTAAGGGTGCCCTTGAGGAGGCGCGAAGACCTCGAACGGTTTACGAAGGAGATAAGGGATCCGGAGGCGGTCATCTTCAACCTCTGCGAGGGCGCATTCAACAGGAGCTCGCTCGAGATGCACGTGGCCGCCCTCCTTGAGCTCCACGGCGCGAGGTTCACGGGGAGCGGGCCGCTGACGCTAGGGCTCGCGCTGGACAAGGGACTTACAAAAGACATACTCTCGAGGAAGGGTGTGCCGACCCCCGGATATGCTGTCATGACCGAGGCGTCCGGGAAAACGGTGGATCTCGAGTACCCGCTTATCGTCAAGCCTCTACGCGAGGACGCGAGCATCGGAATAGATTCCGGGGCCGTCGTCGAGAACCCCTCGGAATTGAAGGAAAGGGTAGGGCATATACTCTCAACTTACGCCCAGCCCGCGATGGTCGAGGAGTACGTGGACGGCAGGGAGTTCAATATCGCGGTAATGGGGAACGGAAACAGCAGGCGTGCCCTGCCCCCTTCCGAGATACTCTTCGTAGACTTTCCTGAGGGCAAGCCCAAGATATGCTGTTACGAGGCGAAATGGGTCGAAGATAGCCCTTTTTACCGTAAAACCGTGCCCTGCTGCCCGGCGGAAATACCCGAGAAGCTTAAAGACCAGCTCCAGGCCGTGGCGCTCAAGGCCTACGGCATGATGGGGTGCAGGGACTACGCCAGGGTGGATATGAGGGTCGGGAAGGACGGAAAGGCCAAGGTCCTGGAGGTCAACCCGAACCCGGACATATCCTCTGACGCCGGGTTCGCGAGGGCCGCAAAGGCCGCGGGCCTCGATTATCCGGACCTCATATGCGCGATAGTGGATGCGGCCGTATCGAGGTACGTTCAGCAGGCCGGGGCGATCCAGGTAAAGACATGACCGTGAGCGGAGGCGGGATAACGGTCAGAAAGACGCTTCCCGGGGACAGGCCCGCCCTCGTTGCCATCATAGAAAACTCCGAGAACCTGAGCAGGGAGGAGATGGATTGCGCGGCGGAACTCCTTGATATATACTTTAAAAACCCGCTTGAGACCGATTACTTCTTTCTTACGGCGGTAGACCCCTCCTCCTCTCCCGCGGGTTACGCCTGCTACGGGAAAAGGCCGCTAACGGATGCCGTATATGACCTCTACTGGATCGTGGTGAATAGCCGCATGCGGCGCGGGGGCATAGGGTCGAGGCTCATCGAGGAGCTTGAAAAAATGCTCAGGAAAGAGGGGGCCCGGATGCTGGTTGCCGAGACGTCGGGCCTCAAGGCCTATGAGGCCGCGAGAAGGTTTTATCTAAGGAACGGCTTCCGCGAAGAGGCCCGGATAAGGGAGTTCTACAAGCCCGGAGACGACATCGTCTTCTATACGAAGCGCCTACAAAAAACAAACGGGGACGCCTGAATTGGAGCTGGAAAGCATAAAGAAGATCTACGCCGGTTACTCGAACGTCTATGATGTCCTTTTCAAGGGGATATTCTACCCGAGGATAAAGCACGCCATCAACTATATGGACATCGAGCCCGGAGACAGGGTGCTCGACGTAGGGGTCGGAACAGGGCTCTCCCTTTCGGAGTTCCCGGGCTGCTGCAAGGTGGTGGGGATAGACCTCTCCACGGCCATGCTCAGGAAGGCCAAGGACAAGATACGCAAGCACGGGCTCGGCCACATAAACGTCATGAGCATGGACGCCATGAGCATAGGTTTCAAGGACGACAGCTTCGACAAGGTATTCATCTCGCACGTGGTGAGCGTCGTGCCCGACCCCTACAAGCTCATGTCCGAGGTCAGGCGGGTCTGCAAGAAGGGCGGGCAGGTTGTAATAGTGAACCACTTCAAGTCGAGCAACAAGGTGGTGGAGGTCGTCGAGAAGCTCATAAACCCGGTCTGCAAGAAGATAGGGTGGAGGTCGGACCTCTGTCTTAACGAGTTCATAAACCGCTCGGGACTGAACGTCAGGCAGAAATACATGCTCAAGAAACTGGACTTCTGGCACATTCTCTTCGCGACGAACGAGAAATAGCCCAGGGGGCATTTGCGTTCCAAGGACAATATCCTATCCGGCCATTCGATCCAGCCGATGTCCTCCGGGGACCTCGACGACATCCTCAGGATAGAGAAGGCCTCTTTCTCCAAGCCCTGGACCAGGGCAATGTTCGAAGGAGAACTGAAGAACCCGGTCTCGTTCGCGTACACCCTGCGGGTGCGCCCTGAACGGAAAGAGGAGCTCGCCGCCTATATCGTTTTCTGGATAGTCCACGGAGAGGCCCACATACTGAATATCGCGGTCGCGCCGGCCCTGAGGGGCAGGGGGGTCGCCTCCAAGCTCCTCGCTCTCATGCTCCAGCTCATGAAGAGGAACATGGTCTACGAGGTCTTCCTCGAGGTCAGGGTGTCGAACGAGGCGGCCAGGAGCCTTTATAAGAAGTTCGGGTTCAGGGAAGCATTCGTCAGGAAAAATTACTACGGGGACGAGGACGCGATAGTCATGGTCCTCGACCTGTGAACGGAAACGGAACCGGCCGGTTTGGAAATAAAAGCAGAGATAATGTATAACGACAGGATGGCCAGGGGATACTTCAAGCTCGGGCTTGCGTGCGCAATCCCAGAGGTGAAGCCTGGCCAGTTCGTTATGCTCCGGGTCTCCGACGGACTCGACCCGCTCCTCCGGAGGCCTTTCGGCATCTATCGGATGCTCGGGCGGACGATAGGGCGGACAATCGGGACAGGGAGCTCGCCCTCGAAGAGGAAGGGGATAGAGATACTCTACAGGGTTGTCGGAAAGGGCACGGCGATACTTTCCGAAAGAAGGCCCGGCGAGACGCTCGGGGTGCTGGGCCCGCTCGGGAACGGCTTCCCGGACCCGGCTGAGGGCAGTAACATGGTGCTCGTCGCGGGCGGCATGGGGATAGCCCCCCTTTACCTCCTGGCAAAGAGACTCGGAGGGGGGACGCTCCTTTTCGGGGCTCGCTCAAAAGCGGAGACGGCTCTCCTTAAGGATTTCAGGGGACTCGGCCTCAAGATAAAGACCGCGACCGAGGACGGGAGCGCGGGTGTAAAGGGGCTTGTGACCGGCCTCCTTGAAGACGAGCTAACGCCGGAATCTATCGTTTACGCATGCGGCCCCGTGGGCATGCTAAAGGCCGCGGCGGCCATTTCGGGGAAGGCCGGGGCGCGCTGCCTTGTATCCCTTGAGCGCTCGATGGCCTGCGGCATAGGGGTGTGCCTTGGGTGCGCAGTTCGGGCAAAGGCGCACAAAGAAGAGAAGGAGAACCGGTTTTACAAGATGGTCTGCTCGGACGGGCCGGTCTTCCCGAGCGAGGAGATAGATTGGGACCTGTTGTGAAGAAGACAAAGGCCGGGGCCGAGGTGACGATCGCGGGCCTCAAGTTCAAAAACCCGGTGATGACCGCTTCAGGTACGTTCGGGTACGGGGTCGAGTTCGCCCCCTACATGGACCTCGGCAGGCTCGGAGGCATCGTCGTAAAAGGGCTTTCCCTCTACCCGAGGCAGGGGAACCCCGGGCCGAGGATAGCCGAAACACCCTGCGGGATGCTCAACGCCATAGGCCTGCAGAACGTGGGAGTGGATGAATTCATCGAGAAGAAGCTCCCGCTAATCCGTACCGCCGGCACTCATATAATCGCGAACATCTTCGGCGAAACGGTCGAGGACTATATGGAAGTCGCAAGGAGGCTCGACGGGGCGGAAGGGGTCTCGGCGGTAGAGGTGAACATATCCTGCCCCAACGTGAAGAAAGGCGGCATAGTCTTCGGAACCGACCCCCAGGAGGCGTTCAAGGTAGTTTCCGCTGTGCGCAAATCCACGAGGCTCCCCGTTATAACGAAGCTCTCGCCTAACGTCACCGACATAAAGTTGATGGTGAAGGCCGCGGAGGACGGCGGCTCGGACGCGGTCTCGCTCATCAACACCATCACAGGCATGGTAATAGACGTCGACAGGAGAAGGCCGGTCCTTGCGACCGCGACCGGCGGGCTTTCCGGCCCGGCCATAAGGCCCATAGCCGTCCGCATGGTCTGGCAGGCGGCCCAGGCCGCGAGCGTCCCGGTAATCGGCATGGGCGGGATAATGACGGCAAGGGACGCGCTCGAATTCATAATAGCCGGTGCGACTGCCGTCCAGGTCGGCACTGCGAGCTTCATCGAGCCGGACGCCGCCGTAAAGGTGGCCGAAGGCATAGAAGAGTACCTCTCCAGGAACGCGATTACCATTCAGGACCTCATAGGCTCATTAAGGATCGCCTGAGCCAGTCCCCGACGGCAGGTTTCAGAAGCCCATATCCCCCTCCAATCTCTTTAGGGTTGAATTTTCCCCCTCTAAAGGTTAATTTATCCAAAATAGGTTGAAGGAGGACGCATGAAGAACCCGATAGAGAAGGTCCTTAAAAGGTCCAGTATCACCTCCGAGATGTATCATAAGCTGTCAAAGCTCAGGTGCAGGCTCGACAAGGATATGGACGCGATCGGGAAAAAATTCAAAAAGGACCTCGCCAAGGCGGAGAAGATAGCGAAGAAGAAGCTCAAGGCCGCGGAGCAGCTCAAGGTCTGGAAGAAGGGCGGATACGAAAAGCTCGCGAAAAAGGTCCAGAAGAGGGCGGACGCCCTCATGAAGGTGGTCAAGAAGGATTACAAGCTCGCGATGGCGAAACTCAGGAAATAAGAGCGGCTCCACAAAAACGGCCGGCAGTCCTGCCGGCCGTTTTTTTTAGTGCCTTGTGGCAGCTCGTATGCGCTGAATGGTTTTTTTTAAATCGGCTTTCGAGGCTTAAGCTCTTTAACTTGCTTTATGCGCAGGGAAGAGCGGTATGAGGACGAATTGCTGGCCCGATAGTCTGCGATTGAGCTGCAGCGAATGTATCAAAAAGAAAAACCGGGAAGGCACGCGCCTTCCCGGTTTTTCTTTTTTCCATATCCGTCCGGCTACTCGAGATCCAGTACGCTCACCTTCGCCGCGACCGACTGTGCTATCTCTACAAAGGCCTTGGAGTGGGCAGAATTCGGGTCCGCGTGCGTTATGGGCATGCCCGTGTCGCCGCCCTCCCTTATGGCTATGTCTATGGGGATCTTCCCGAGGAGCGGCACCTGATACCTTTCGCTCGTCTTCTCGCCGCCGCCCTTGCTGAATATCTCGGTTGCGCCGCCGCAGTGCGGGCAGACGAACTGGCTCATGTTCTCTATTATGCCGAGGACCGGGACTTTCACTTCCTTGAACATCCTTATGGCCCGCCTCGCGTCTATAAGGGCCACGTCCTGCGGCGTGGTCACTATGACAGCGCCGGTAAGGGGTATGGTCTGCACGAGCGTAAGCTGCGTATCCCCGGTGCCCGGCGGCAGGTCTATTACGAGATAATCGAGCTCTCCCCATTCGACCCCGACGAGGAACTGCTTTATAAGCTGCATGACAAGCGGCCCGCGCCATATGAGGGGCGTCTCCTCGTCTAGCATGAATCCCACTGAGACGAGTTTCATACCGTACTTCTCAAGAGGAACGAGCCTCTCCTCCGGAGTCGCCTGCAACGGCTCGTGTATGCCCATCATGAGCGGCAGGCTCGGGCCGTAGAGGTCGGTATCGAGGAGGCCCACTTTCGCCCCGGACTGCGCAAGCGCCACGGCCAGGTTTACGGCGACTGTGGATTTCCCGACCCCGCCCTTTCCGCTCGCCACGGCTATAGTGTTCTTCACGCCCGGTATCGGCGCCTTGCCCGATACCTCTTTCGATTTCGGCACCTCGGCGCCGGTCGTGACCGACACTTCGGTAACGCCGGGTATTGCCTTTACGGCGTTCACCGAGTTGGCCTCGAGCTCTTTTTTCAATGGGCACGCCATTGTCGTGAGCATGAGCGTGAAGCTCACTTTCCCGCCCTCGACCTTCACGTCCCGTATCATATTGAGGGTTACGAGGTCCTTGCCGAGCTCCGGGTCCATGACGCTCCGGAGGGCGTCGAGCACAACGGCCTCTGTGATGTTGTTTATGGCCAATTTACACCTCCATTCCTGTGATTACGCCGAGGCAGCCTCTTTAAGCGCCGTCATAAGCTCTTCTAGCGGCGCGCCGTCCCTTTTTGCCGCCTCTTCAATCGAGACCGCCCCGCCGCAGCACGAGTCTATCTGGAAACGCGTGAAGACCCCGATAGTCTTCGGGTATAGTTTTATGCAGTCGTTTACGACCATCTTCTCATTTATCCCGTTCATCCCCTTATCCTTTCCCCTTTCCTTTTGCCGCCTCGTTAAGCTCCTTCAGGAGCGCGTCGATATCGGCGCTGTGCATCCCGGAACCGAAGTCTATGTCCTCGTAACCCGAGCCCGGGCAGTCGAAACACCCCTTGCCGAAGTATTTCCTGAAGACCTCGGCGGTGCCGGGGTACTTTTCAATGACCTCGCCGATTATCATGTCCTTTGTTATCACCGGGCCTGCCATTTCACTTCTTTACGGCCGCCGGAGGCGGCGCCGGGGCCGGCTTGATCGTCATGAGCATGTTCACGGCGAAAAAGACTATCGAGACCGCCTCGATGAGCGAGAAGGTTATGAGGACCGTGTTGCCGCCGATTTCGCTCTGGACTATCCAGCCCGCGGCCATCCCGACGAGCCCTATGTTCGCAAGCCAGAGCTGAGCATATGCCAGTCGGTCGGAATAAAGCGGGCGGCCGCTGAAACGGGGCAGTATGTGATAGGCCACCCCGTATATCATCATGGACATCCAGCCGAGGAGGTTGAAGTGGACGTGTATCGGCATCCACGGATAGACCGGGCCTGCCGCGCTCATATGGAGTCCCAGTAAAATAGATAACAGGAAATATATTATGGCGAATCTTATGAACCAGACTGTTACGCTGCTCATCAAATCCCTCCGGCTGATTTATGTTTTAAAAATTGATCTTTTCCCCGGCTCTGCGTAGTTAACGGGAAAAAAATGCCCACATATTTGTAATATATGCTCCGCTTTTTATTCCCGACCTTTTTTGATTACGGGAAAGATCTCTGGTTTTTAGAGATTGCCTTGTTTTGAATTATCCTTTTCTGTCACAGGAGCGGCGGGCCGGCACGCGTCTACCGGGCACACTTCCGCGCACGCGCCGCACTCGGTGCAGAGCCTTGGGTCTATCTTGTAAGGGGTCCCTTCGGATATCGCGCCCTCAGGACACTCTGGCAGGCAAGCGCCACAGGCGATGCATTCTTCGAGAATAAGGTAGGACATCGGCCCTCGCAGGAAACCGCTGGATGTTATGGCGATTTCTTTTCCGGGAAAATCCGCGCACCTGTGCATTCGGCGGGAATCGCCGTGCCGCCCCAAATCATTCAGCTTGCAGGGCCTTCTTTGATTAGACCGAAAGGACCTGCTTTATCTCCGGCACACGCTCCTTTATGGCCCTTTCGATGCCCATTGCGAGCGTTATCTGAGCGCTCGGGCAGCCGGAGCAGGCGCCCTGGAGCTGTACACGCACTATGCCCTGGGCCTCGTCCACGTCCACAAGCTCCACGTTGCCGCCGTCAGCCTGAAGGGCCGGCCTGATGCCGTTAAGAGCCTCTTCGACCCGTTCCCTGATCATAATATATTCCTCCGTAAGTGGTTATTCGAACAATATATTATAGCTTAGAGTATACCGACCTTTCAAGCCATAATAAATGATTTCCGTCATGTTGGGGGGCGCCCTTTTATTCGTTCAGGCGGCCCATTCCGGTTGCCCGGCTTGAATTGAGGGCCGTGTTCTGGTACTTTTGTATTGGTCCCATTGGGTTTACGACTTGAGAGCCGGAGTTTATACACGGGAACGTGTGAAGCAGATGAGAAAAGAGACGCCATACATTGCCCGGACGATCAAAGCTGAAAACCGCGCGCTTGCGCATGGCTGGCTCATACTGGCGGTATTTTCCCTTGTGTTTGCCGGAGTCTTTGCGCTCCTTGTGGCGCTTGCGAGGACACCTGTCGTAGAGGAGATGCTCCCGCTCGGCAGGGATTATATCTATGTGGCCCTGGTCGGGCACGTTGTGCTTGCGGTTGTCATCTGGTTTCTTGCCTTCAAGGGCTTTCTCTGGGTCTACTCGCTCCCATCCGCGATATTCTCCCCTGCCCTGGGAAGGGTTTCCCTCGCGCTCTCGGCCCTCGGCATGGCCCTTGTAGTCATAGCCGCGGTATTCGGGCTCGGACAGGCCGAGCTCGCGAACTATGTGCCGGTCCTCCTTACGCCGGTTTTTTACGCTGGGCTTTTGTCATTCGGGGCCGGGGTGCTCCTTTCGCTCCTCAATTTTTTTCTTACGGTCCTTTCATGGAAGGAAAAGCCGGATACCTTCGCCTTCGGCATGCTCGCAGCCGGAGCGGCTGTAATCATAGCCTTTGCCTGCTTCGCACTTTCCGGCTGGTTCCAGCACGCCGGAGGGAAGATGCACCTGGATTTCGAGCGGCTCTTCTGGGGCGGCGGCCACATACTTCAGTTCGCTAACACCATGGCAATGTCCGCGGTCTGGCTTCTTCTTGTAAAGCGCGTATTGGGGAAGGAAGCCCTCGGCCGGAGGACGGCAAAGGCCCTGTATGCCCTTTTCATCATCTCCGTGCTGCCCGCGCCGGCCATATACTTCCTCAATGACATATCGAGCCAGGCCCACAAGGAGAGCTTCACCTGGCTCATGCGATGGGGCATCGGCCCCCTCATAGCCGTATTTATCCTGGCCTCGATAGCGGCGATCGCCAGGACAAGCCCGAGGCCCTGGAAGGACCCGGCCTTTTCATCCCTGGTCCTTTCCATATCCATCTTCCTCCTTGGCGGGTTCATAGGATTGAGCATTGACGGAGTCAACACCATCATCCCGGCCCATTACCACTGCGTTATCGGGGCCGTGACAATAGCGTTCATGGGCCTTTTCTACGAGGTGCTGCCGGATTTCAGAAAATCCGTGTGGAGCAAAAGGATGGCAACGGCGCAGCCCTGGCTTTACAGCGCCGGAATCGTGCTCTTCGCCCTCGGGCTCTTCCTGGCCGGCTCGCACGGGGTGGCAAGGAAGACCTATGGCGGAGAGCAGAACCTTAATACGATAGGGAAGCTCATCGGCATGTCCATCATGGGCCTGGGAGGGCTCGTCGCCATAGCCGGGGGAGTCACATTCGTCCTTAACGCGCTCTTCTCTCTTTTTGGCAGGAAAGCTGCCCGTTCTCCCGCGCCCGGTATTATGCCGGCGCCTTGAAGAGGTTTCCGGGCTTATGGGCTGAATGGATTCAATTTGATCAAGGCCGTTATCCATTAAGGAGGGCTTCTATATGGGAATAGGGAGGTACCTTGAGCTTTTTAAGCTCAGGATATGCAGCCTCATAACCTTCAGCGCCATCGTGGGGCTCGTAGCCGCTTCATCGCCTGGCGCGACCCTGGGCACGGCCCTTTTCCTCGTAGCCGCAACGATGCTCGCCGCCGCCGCAGCCAGCGTCTTCAACCATTATTTCGACAGCGACATAGATTCCATTATGAAAAGGACGAAGGAGAGGCCCTTCCCTTCCGGCGATGTAGCGGGGTCAAAGGGCGTGCTCGTCGTCGCAGCCGGGCTCTTCCTCCTTTCAATAGCGGTCTCCTTCGCCGCGCTCAACTACATGGTCGCCCTGCACCTTGCCCTCGGCGCGTTCGTCTACGCGGTGGTCTACACGGTGTGGCTCAAAAGAAAGAGCAGCTTGAATATAATAATAGGCGGGCTTGCGGGGAGCTTCGCCGTCCTTGCGGGCGGCGCGTCGGCCAGCCCCGAGTTCTGCGCGCCGCCCATGCTCCTTGCGGTCGTGATGTTCTTCTGGACGCCCTCCCACTTCTGGAGCTTCGCGATCTGCCACCGCGAGGAATACGAAAAGGCGGGGGTGCCCATGATGCCCGTGAGAGTAGGAAACTCCAGGACGGCCGTTTACATATTGATAAACACGGTTTTCCTTGTAATTTCCTCGCTGGCCCTATGGTTCCTCGGCCACAGCGGCCCGGTGTACCTCATGGCGGCCCTGGTCCTCGGGGCCTATTTCATCTACTGGAACATCAGGCTCCTCATGAGCCCGGACAAGGAGGTCGCCAAGAGCAATTTTCGGGCCTCCATGGTCTATCTGGGCGCGCTCTTTACGTCGGTTGTCGTTGACATGGCCGTGATGAACATGTGATAATCAGGCCAGAATCGGCCCGCAGCCCCGTTTTTCAGCGGACGAGCGGCCCGACAAAGTTCTTGACAATAAAGTGCTCTGACGGTATTCTCTTTTTCCAAATTCTTTATCCAAGGAGGATCCAACATGCGTAAGTTATTCGGTATAGGCGTGCTCGCTCTCGGCATGGCCGCTTTCACCGTGCCTGCGATCGCTGCAGACGGCGCGGCAATCTACAAGGCGAAGTGCGTGGCCTGCCACGGCGCGGACGGCCAGGGCACCGCGATGGCGCCCGGCTTCAAGGGCAGCGAGTGGGTAAAGTCCACCGCTGACGCGGACATCGCCACCGTCATCACCAACGGTCGCGAAGGCGCTGCCAAAGCTTACAAGAATTTCGCAATGGGCATGCCCAAGCAGAAGCTCTCCGATGACGAGGTAAAGGCCGTCGTGGAACATCTGAAGGGGCTGGCCGCGAAGTAAGATTTACCCAAGAAACGCTTGAAAGGGCCCGGTCTCCGGGCCCTTTCTTTTTCCGGGAAACCGATCTTAAAACAGCAATCTGTCAGCGCCGCACGGCCGTAAAAGCCCTGGCCAGTCAGTTCAGGAAAACTCTCCCGGTTTGCGCCTGAACCGCCCCTGCCGGTTTCAATTAGAACACTTGGAAACCGGCCTTCGCTCAATCAAAGGTCCTGCGGCCGATCATCGCTTCACTTCCATTCAGGGCAAAGCTCGTATTGACATCGGTTTGGAAATCGCAGATAATAAAAAATCGGGTTTTCCCAATGAAAACCCATTATTCCTCGGGTTTTTTTCTTTTCCAAAACTTAATACAGACTTATTCAAGCAAGCCGCGGCTCGTAGCTGAACCGGATTACTGGACTATTCTTCTGCTGAACATGCAAACCTCGGAGGTGTGAGTTGTCTGGGTCAAAGTCTGTATACGTAGGCATCGACATCGGCTCGGTAAGCGCCAACACGGTAGTCCTAGATGAAAACAGGAACATACTCGAAGAGCACTATACAAGGACAAAAGGCGAACCGCTCGAAACAGCCCTCGCAATCCTTGCCGAACTAATCGAAAAATACGGAAAATCACACATACGGCTGGTGGCCACGACCGGCTCGGGCGGAAAGCTCATAGCCCCCCTCATAGGGGCCGGGTTCACGAACGAGGTCATAGCCCAGGCCAGGGCCACCGAGGCCTTCCACCCCGAGGCAAGGACCGTCATCGAGATGGGCGGCCAGGACGCCAAGCTCATCTTTCTCGCGCCCGAGGGAGAGGACGGGAAGCTCCGCATAGCGGACTTTCAGATGAACTCGGTCTGCGCGGCCGGCACGGGCTCTTTCCTCGACCAGCAGGCCTACAGGCTCGGGCTCACCATAGAGGAATTCGGAAGCCTCGCATTAAAGAGCAAGAACCCGCCGAGGGTCGCGGGAAGGTGCTCGGTCTTCGCCAAGAGCGACATGATACACCTCCAGCAGATAGCCACACCCGACTACGACATCGTGGCAGGCCTCTGCTACGCCGTCGCCAGGAACTTCAAGGCCACCATAGGGAAGGGCAAGGAGTTCGTCACGCCGGTGGCCTTCCAGGGCGGTGTCGCCGCCAACCTTGGCGTCAGAAAGGCCTTCAAGGACGTCCTCGAGCTCGACGACAAGGACTACATAATACCAGCCCACTTCTGCTCCATGGGAGCGCTCGGGGCCGTATACACCTGCCTCGATATGGGGAAGGCCCTGGACGGGTTCAAGGGGGTCGAGGAGCTTAAGAGTTTCCTCTCATCCGGCAGGACGAGGGAGAGGTCCCTTGAGAAGCTCACGAAGCCCGAGGGGCACCCCTCCGAGAGGAGGAGCGCTACGGGCTACCCCCTTGAGAAGGGGAAGAAGGTCGCCGCCTATCTCGGAATCGACGTCGGCTCGACCAGCACGAACGTCATCCTCATAGACAGGGATTTAAAGCTCGTAACCAAGAGGTATCTCGCGACCGCGGGCCGGCCGCTGGACGCGATAAAGAAGGGCATCACCTCGGTAGCCGAGGAGTGTGCCGAATACGTGGACGTCGTCGGGGTCGGCACGACCGGCTCGGGAAGGTATCTCTCAGGCGACTTCCTCGGCGCGGACATAATAAGGAACGAGATAACGGCCCAGGCAACCGCGGCAGCCGCAATAGACCCTGAGGTGGACACCATATTCGAGATAGGCGGCCAGGACTCGAAATACATAGCCATGAAGGACGGGGTGGTCGTGGACTTCGAGATGAACAAGGTATGCGCGGCCGGTACCGGCTCGTTCCTGGAGGAGCAGGCGGAAAGGCTCGGCATAAGCATAAAGGGCGAGTTTAGCGAACTCGCCCTCGGCTGCGGCGCGCCCCCGCCCATGGGCGAGCGGTGCACGGTCTTCATCGAGTCCGATATGGTCCACTACCAGCAGAGGGGGGTCGAGAAGGACGGCCTTGTGGCCGGGCTCTCGTATTCCATCGTGCTTAATTACCTCAACAGGGTCGTGGGCGACAGGCGCATAGGAAATAGGATATTTTTCCAGGGCGGCACGGCCGCAAACCTGGGGGTTGTCGCGGCGTTCGAGAAGGTAACCGGTAAAAAGATAACCGTGCCCGAGCACCACGACGTAACGGGCGCTATAGGAGCTGCCATACTCGCGTCCAAAGAGATGGCGCCGGGCGCCAGGACCAAGTTCAAGGGCTGGGATTTGAGCAAAAAGAAGTTCGGGATAGAGTCCTTCGAGTGCAGGGACTGCTCGAACATCTGCGAGGTCCGGAAGGTCGTCATGGAAGGCGAGGCCCCGCTCTACTACGGCGGCCGATGCGAGAAATACGACGTCAAGAGGGACACGAAATCGAACAGCCACATCCCTGACCTCTTCAAGGAGAGGGAGAAGCTCCTCTATTCGGCTTACGCGGGCAAGGCCTCAGGAAAGGACGCGCCTGTCATAGGCATCCCGAGGATGCTCTTCATGTACGAGATGTACCCGTTCTGGAAGGCCTTCTTCGACGTGCTGGGCTTTAGAATTCAGCTCTCTTCCCCCACGAACAGGGAAATAATACGGAACGGCATAGAGCAGATAGTCACAGAGACCTGTTTTCCGATCAAGGTAGCCCACGGACACGTGAACGAGCTCATGGAAAAGGGCGTGAAGAGGATTTTCATACCCTCGATAATAAACTTGAAGCCAGCGAAGGAAGGGCAGCTCTTCACGGCACTATGCCCGTACGTGCAGACCATACCGTACCTCTGCAAATCCGCTTATGATTTCAAGGACAAGGGGGTAGAGGTCCTTGCCCCGGTCTTCCACTTTAACGCCAAGGACTCGGACATAAAAAAGGAGTTCGCCGAGTTCGGGAAATCGCTCGGCAAGGACAGGGCGACGGTGGAGAAGGCCCTGCAAGCGGCCTGGGCAGCGCAGGGAGAGTTCAAGAGGAGGCTCCTCGAGCGCGGGAAAGAGGCCATAGCGGCTCTTAAGCCCGACGACACCGCCCTCGTCATAGTGGGGAGGGCCTATAATACCATGGACTCCGGCATAAACCTGGAGCTTCCGCAGAAGCTACGCGAAATGGGCACCATGGCCATACCCTTCGACATGCTGGATGTGGACAGCATCACGGACGGCGCGCTCGCCGAGGACATGTACTGGAGGAGCGGCCAGAGGATACTCGCGGGCGCCCAGCTCATAAAGGACGACCCCAGGCTCTTCTCGATATACATCACGAACTTCGGCTGCGGCCCGGACTCGATGATATCGCACTTCTATAAGGAAGCCTCGGCGGGCAAGCCCTTCCTCCAGCTCGAGATAGACGAGCACTCGGCGGACGCGGGGGCCATCACGAGGTGCGAGGCCTTCCTCGACAGCATAAGGAACACCAGGGGTAAGCTCAAGATAGAGTCGAAGGAGAAGCACGTCCTGAAGAGAACTAACATCAAGAAGAAGATATACCTCCCGAACATGTCGGACGGCGCGCACGCGCTTGCCGCGGCTTTCGAGGCGTGCGGGCTGGAGGCCGAGGTCATGCCCGAGCCGGATGAGGAGTCGCTCAAGTGGGGGAGGCGCTATACCTCGGGGAGGGAGTGCTACCCCTGCATACTTACGACCGGCGATATGGTGAAGATCGTGAGGAAGGAGGACTTCTCTCCCGAGCGGAGCGCCTTTTTCATGCCGTCGGGTAACGGCCCGTGCAGGTTCGGCCAGTACAACCGCTATCACAGGATGATACTCGACGAGCTCGGCTTCAAGGACGTCCCGGTCTACGCGCCGGACCAGGACGGGAACTTCTATAAGGAACTTAACATGGTCGGCGGCAACTTCCCAAGGCTCGGCTGGTGGGGGATAGCCTCCGTGGACCTCCTTGAGAAGGTGCTCTTCGAGACCAGGCCCTACGAGAAGAACAAGGGAGAATCCGAGCGCGTCTACTGGGAGTGCGTGCGGAAGGTCTGCGACGCGATAAGAGAGAAGAGGTTCCCTGAAAGGGAATTGAAGGAGGCAAAAGCGGCCTTCAAGAGGGTACCCGTCCACGAGCCCGGCAGCAAGCCAGTCATAGGCATCGTCGGCGAGATATACGTACGGAGCAACAGGTTCTCGAACGAGAACCTCATAAAGAAGCTCGAGGCCCTCGGCGCCGAGGTGCGGATGCCCACCATAGGCGAGTGGATATACTACACAAATTTCTGCAACAAGCGTAAGACCTGGCAGAGGGGGCAGATGGGGGACTACCTCCGGACCATAGCGAGCGAGTTCTTCCAGAAGAGAGACGAGAAGAGGATGGAGAACATCCTTAACGGGGACCTCCGGAGCGGACACGAGGTCCCGACAAAGAACCTCCTCCGTAACGCGGCCCCGTACCTCGACGATTCCTTCGAGGGAGAGGCCGTGCTTTCGATAGGGAAGACCATCGACTACATAGGCCGCGGCGCGCACGGCATAGTGAACGCCATGCCCTTCACCTGCATGCCGGGCACGGTCGTGAACGCCATCTTGAAGAGGCTACGCGAGAACAACGATAACATACCCTACCTCCATATGGTCTACGAGGGCTCGGAGGACACGAACTCGATGACCAGGATGGAGGCCTTCGTCCATCAGGCAAGGGAGTTCAAGGAGAGGCGCTCCCCAAGGGCCCAGGCGGCCGGAAGGGTTTGAGCTTATGCCCGAGGGCCAGTTATCGGTCCTTATCCTTGCGGCCCTCGGGCTCCTCGTCGCGCTTGCGGCTGCGTTCGCGATAGTATCCGCTTCACGGGCAAGGCGCGATGCCTTTTCAGCCGAGATTTCTTCCCTCCGATCAGAAGTCCAGGAATCCATATCCCAGAGCGTAAGGCATATAAACAGCCAGCTTGCAATGCTTTCCGGACAGGTGGCAGAGGAGCTCTCTGCCGTTACGGCCCAGATGAGCGCGTCTTCCGGCCAGATGAATTCCCGGATGGACAACTCGCACAGGACGGTAAGCGAGATACGGCAGGCCCTTGGAGAGCTCTCGAAGGCGACCGAGCAGGTCTACGAGGTCGGAAAGAGCATATCAGGGCTTGAGAAGGTCCTCTCCGCCCCGAAGGCAAGGGGCTGCCTCGGCGAGCTTTTTCTCTCCGAGCTCCTTTCCGAGTGCCTGCCCTCGAAGCGCTTCGAGCTCCAGTACGGGTTCAGGGACGGCGCCAGGGTGGACGCGGTCGTAAGGCTCAGGGAAGGGCTGGTGCCCATAGACTCCAAATTTCCGCTCGAAAACTTCAGGCGCATCGTCGAGGCCGGGACCGACGAGGAAAGGCGTATAGCTTCCAGGAAGTTCTCCTCGGACTGCAGGAGGCATATCGATTCCATTGCCTCGGCCTATATACGCCCCTCGGAGGGCACGCTGGATTTCGCCCTCATGTACGTCCCTTCAGAGAGCGTCTATTACGAGCTTATTACCGGCAGTGACGAGGCCGGGGCGGCCCTTTCCGAGTACGCCGTCTCGAAGAAGGTCGTGCCGGTCTCCCCGAACAGCTTCTACGCGTACCTTCAGACAATAGCGATGGGACTCAGGGGCATGGAGATAGAGGCGAGGGCAGGGGAGATGCTGGCCCACCTCTCGGGCCTGAAGGGCGAGTTCGAGAAGTTCTCGGCAGACCTCGAAACCCTCGGGCGGCACATCTCCTTTGCCCGGTCCAAATATGACGAGCTGGAAAGAAAGGCAGGGCTCTTAAGGGAAAGGCTCGATTGGTCGGGACTAGGAAGGAGCAGGGAAGTGAGCTGAGCTTAAGCCCTATTCCAGGGAGGCCGGCTCCGGCCAGCTCTCGGCGGCGCTTCCGAGAGGGACCTCCGTCTCGGGCTCGGCGCTCTTTTCAAGGATGCCTTGGACACGCCGCTGCATTTCGTTCAGCTTGAGTATCATCTCGTTAGCGTGCGCGCCCTTCAGGTTGGAATATATTACGAGCTTCAGCTCAGAGAGGTCCCTTTGAAGGGACTCGAGGTCGCCTTCGAGCCTGCCGAGCTTTCCCTGGGCCGAGTCGTTCTGCTCCTTTATCTTCATGTACATCTCCGTAAGCCCGGAAAGGGTCCTTCCGCGCTCGCGTACCTTGGTCTCAAGAAGCTGTATCTCCGCGTTCTTTTCCATCCGCTCCCTGTGGAGCTGCTCAAGGAGGATGGCCACCCTGCCTTCGTACGCCGATTTCGATACGCAGCCCGCAAGGAGCGCAGCCGAGGCGATAAGCAGGAACATTTTGATAGCATTGCTTTTTTTCATGGCTTTTTCACGATGCGCGTTCTGCGGCCGTCCGTTTTCCGGGTTTGATTATACCAGACGAAAGGCCGGCTTTGAAGAGAATTGCACATGCTGGCGCGGTCTTTTCTGCTATAATGAGTAGGTTAGCCTTGGCCGGGCGGGTTAAAGTATTTGACTTGGCTGGGCGTTTTGGTATAATTTTGTGTCTTTTTTCAAAAGGGCCTTGTTCATGGAAGCCCAAAACCTGAATTAATTTCCAGTGTGGAGGGGGTGTTAACTTTTGTCAGAGGTCAAGGTATTTGACGACCAGCTTGAGAAGGCGCTCAAGATCCTCAAGCGCAAGCTCGCTCAGGACGGGACCTTCAAGGAAATAAAGAAGAGAAGGTTCTACGAGAAGCCGAGCGTCAAGAAGAAGAGAAAGCGCCAGGAAGCGGCAAAACGCCGCGCCAAGGCGTCGAAAAAGAGCGCCAGAAGGGTCCAGGAGTAAGCGGCTTAAGCCCCCTCTCGGAAACTTGGAACGGCCCCGGCTTACCGGGGCCGTTTTTTTTGTCTGGCAACCTCCAAAAATCGATCTTTTCCCCGGACTCTGGGTAGTTACGGGGAATCAAAATGCTCACATATTAACATATTTGCTCCGCTTTTTATTCCCGGCTTCCTTGATTGCGGGAAAAATCTCCAATTTTTAGAGGTTGCCTTGGGCGGCCAATCAGTTCTCCGGATACGCTGGACTTTTCGTCCAGGGTTGTCATTCCCCCTTGCCTTCCAGCCCCTTGGAGCTTTCCTTGAGAAGCGCTTCCACAACCGTAGGATCGGCAAGGGTCGATGTGTCACCCAGGTCGGTCGAGCCCTGGGCTATTCTCCTTAATATGCGCCGCATTATTTTCCCGCTCCTGGTCTTGGGAAGGCCAGTTGCGAATAGTATGCGGTCTGGTTTGGCAATGGGGCTTATCTCCTGTTTTACGTGGTCTTCGACATGCCTTGAAAGCTCGGGCGAGGGGCTTATGCCCTCTTTCAGGACCACGAAAGCGTATATACCCTCTCCCTTCACGGCATGGGGAAAGCCGACTACGGCCGCCTCTGCCACGGCCTCGTCGGAGACTAAGGCGCTCTCTATCTCGGCGGTTCCCAGCCTGTGCCCGGATACGTTCAGGACGTCGTCGATCCTGCCCATGAGCCAGAAATCCCCGTCCTCGTCCACCCTTGCTCCGTCCCCGCTCGTGTAATAGCCGGGGAAGCGGCTGAAGTAGACTTCTTTTATCCGCTTGTTCTCGGGGTCGCCGTAAGTGCCCCTGAGCATGCCGGGCCAGGGTTTTTCAATGACGAGGTAGCCGCCCTCGTTCACCCCGGCCGGGGTTCCGTCTTCGCGTAGCACCCTGGGCGCTATCCCGAAAAAGGGCCTCGTCGCCGAGCCGGGCTTGAGCGTCGTCGCGCCCGGCAGAGGCGAGATGAGAATCCCGCCTGTCTCGGTCTGCCACCAGGTGTCGACTATGGGGAGCCTGCTCTTTCCCACATGGAGGTGGTACCACATCCATGCCTCCGGGTTTATAGGCTCCCCGACCGAGCCGAGGACGCGGAGGCTTGAAAGGTCGTGCTTATCGACCCATTCCGGCCCGCTTCTCATTAGCGCCCGTATGGCGGTCGGGGCGGTGTAGAATATGTTGACCCTGTGCTTCTCGACTATCTCCCAGAACCTGCCGGGGTGGGGCCAGGTCGGGATGCCCTCGAACATGAGGGAGGTCGCGCCGCAGGCGAGCGGGCCGTATAGTATATAGCTGTGGCCCGTCACCCAGCCGATGTCCGCGGTGCAGAAATATATGTCCTCTTCCCTGTAGTCGAATATCCATTTGAAGGTGAGGGCGGAAAATACCAGGTAGCCGCCGGTCGTATGGAGGACACCCTTGGGCTTGCCTGTAGAGCCGCTCGTGTAGAGGATGAAGAGCGGGTCCTCGGAGTCCATCTCCTCGGGCTCGCAAACGCCCGTTATGCCCGGGGCCGAGACCTCCTCGTGCCACCAGACATCCCGCCCTGTCTTCATCGGCACGGGAGCGCCGGTCCTTTTCGCGACTATCACCCTCCGGACATTGGGGCATTCAGCAAGGGCTGCATCTGCGCTCTCCTTCATGGGTATTGCCCGCCCGCCCCTTATGCCCTCGTCGGAAGTTACAAGGAGCCTGGAGTCGGAATCGAGTATCCTGTCCCGCAAAGACGCGGCGCTGAAGCCGCCGAAGACGACGCTGTGGATCGCGCCTATCCTCGTGGAGGCGAGTACCGCAATGGCGAGCTCCGGTATCATCGGGAGATATATGGTGACCCGGTCGCCTTTTTTTACTCCGTTGGCCCTGAGGACGTTCGCGAAGCGGTTGACCTCAAAGGAGAGCTGCTGGTAAGTGAAGGTCCGGTAGGAGCCGTCGTCGCCCTCCCATATGAGTGCGGCCTTAGTTCTCCGAGGGCCCTTCAGGTGGCGGTCGAGGCAGTTACAGGAGGCGTTGAGTTTGCCGTTCAGGTACCATTTGACAGAGGGTTTTTTGAAGTCCCATTCGGAGACCTTGTCCCACTTCCTCGTCCAGTCGAGTATGCCGGCCATGCGGCCCCAGAAGCCGTCAGGGTCCTCGATGGACTCCCTGTAGAGCCTATCGTACTCTTCGGGGCCCTTGATATGGGCCGATCCCATTATCTCGGGGGGCGGCGGGAAGAGCCTTTTTTCGCGAAGGAGCACTTCAAGGGACCTGTCGTTCTGCATCGCTGCACCTCCGAAGGGTTCGGCCGGTTTCTGCCTTGAAGAAGATAACTTAAGAGGGGCGGGGTGTCAAGGAGGGCCGGTTACCCCGCCTTGCATAAAAACATAGGATATGTTAAGAATTTCGGATAATGTCATGAAACCGGTCCGGCTTGGGCCAGCGGGCCTGAAAGGCTTTTAGTTAATGAGCATAACCTCAGTAAGGGGTTTTAACGACATACTGCCGAATGAGACAGAGCTCTGGAGGCACATAGAGGAGACCGCCTGGTCGGTCTTCAGCGCCTACGGCTTCTCGGAAATAAAGCTCCCGATAGTGGAAAAAACCGAGCTCTTCCTCCGCTCCATAGGGGAGACGACCGACATAGTCGAAAAGGAGATGTACACCTTCACCGACCGCCACGGCGACTCCATCACCTTGAGACCTGAGGGCACTGCCCCGGCTGTCAGGGCCTATATCGAAAGGAAGCTATATACAGCGCCTGTAACGAGGCTATACTATACCGGCCCCATGTTCCGCTACGAGCGGCCGCAGAAGGGCAGGTACCGCCAGTTCTATCAGCTGGGGGCGGAGGTCTTCGGGGAGGAGAGCCCGAGGGCGGACGCCGAGACAATTTCCATGCTCATGAGGTATTTCGGGAAGCTCGGGGTCGAGGGGGCCGCGCTTCAGATAAACTCTCTGGGAGACCGGAACTGCAGGCCCGCCTACAAGGAAAAGCTGTATAATTACCTGAAGGAGAGGACAGGGGACCTCTGTGAGAACTGCCTTAAGAGGATAGACGCGAATCCTCTGAGGGCGCTCGACTGCAAGGTACCCGGCTGCATAGAGGCTACGAAGAACGCCCCTTCCATACTCGAATCCCTGTGCGAGCCCTGCGCCGGGCACTTTAATGACGTAAGGCGTTTTCTCGCGCTCTCGGGTATCTCCCCGGTCCTGAACCCGAGGATGGTAAGGGGGCTCGATTACTACACCCGGACGACTTTCGAGATAACCGCGGATACCGGGCTCGGGTCACAGAACGCGGTGGCTGCGGGCGGCAGGTACGATAACCTCGTATCCGAGCTCGGCGGCCCCCAGACCCCGTGCTTCGGGTTCGCGGTAGGGATAGAGAGGCTCGCGCTCATAATGAAGGGCGCCGCGCCCGGAAAGCCCCTTACCGTTTTCATCGCCCTCGGCGACGAGGCGGTCCGGAAGGGCGTGGAGCTTGTAGCCGCCTGGAGGGAGGCCGGGATAAGGGTCGTCGAGGACTTCTCGACAGGCGCTCTCAAGAGCAGGATGAAGAAGGCCGACAGGCTCTCCGCCGACTACGTGGTCATACTCGGCGAAAACGAGCTCAAGACCGGGACCCTCACGATAAAGGACATGTTGAAGGCCGAGCAGGCCAGTATAGAGTGGGGCATGGCTGCCGGGGTAATCTCCGGAGGGGAATAGAAAATGATGGACCTGCCGTTCACTGACGGGGCGTTCACGTTCTTTATCGCCGCCCTGATATTCATAGCCGTATCAATTGGCGTCCTCCTTATCCTCTGGATAGCCATGCCGTTTTCCGTATTCGGCTTAAAGGGGCTCGTAAGGAACATGGTAGAGGAGCAGGAGAAGACGAACCGGCTCCTTGGAGAGCTCATTACGGCACTCAGGGATAAAGAAAAGCCGGGGCCCGCCGAAAAGAGCGAAGGGCCCTAGACCGGCCCTCAAAGGACCGTTTGCCTCTCTCCTCAAATCAAAGCCGGAATGGTCAGGATGAGCGATAAAAAGGCGCTTACATTGGATTTCGTAACGGAGCTTCTCGTAAAAAGGAAGCTTCTTAGCCCTGTCGAGGAGAGGGAGGTCGCCATAAAGGGCGAGGCACAGAGGGCGCGGCTGAGGAAGGCGCACGATTCCTTCTACTCCTCAAGGCGCCTCCAGACCATATCCGAGACAGTCTCCCCCGCCGAGGTCATAGCCTCTTTCGAGCTCCGGATACCTGGCACCGAAAAATACCTGACCGAGGACACCATAACCGAGGCCATAGCCGCCGAGGTGGGGATGCCGTATCTCAAAATAGACCCCCTGAAGCTCAACCTCGATATTGTCACATCCCACATACCTAGGCCTTTTGCCCAGCGCTATCTCGTTGTGCCGGTAGAGGAAAAGGGAGGCGTGGTTACGCTCGCCGTCGCGGACCCCTTCAACCTGGAGGCGGTCGAGAGCCTCAAGGCCACCAGGAAGATGAGGATAGAGCTCGTCCTGAGCTCAAAGAGCGATATCCTCAAGATCGTGAGGGAGTTCTACGGTTTCAGGTACTCGGTCGGGGCCGCCGAGAAGGAGTCTTCGACCATAGGGGACCTGGGGAACCTCGAGCAGTACGTGAGGCTCAAGGGCTCGGTCGAGCTCGAGGCTACCGACCAGCACATAGTGAACGCGGTCGAGTACCTTCTCCACTACGCCTACGAGCAGAAGGCGAGCGATATACACATCGAGCCCAAGAGGGACAGGTCGGTCGTGAGGCTCAGGATCGACGGCGTCCTTCATTACATCCACACAGTGCCCAAGGCCGTCCACCCGTCCATCATATCAAGGATAAAGATGCTATCGAGGATGGACATAGCCGAGAAGAGGAGGCCGCAGGACGGGAGGATCAAGACCGAGTTCAAGGACCGGGAGATAGAGCTCCGTGTCTCCACCCTCCCCACGGCTTTCGGCGAGAAGGTGGTCATAAGGATATTCGACCCGGAGCTCCTTTTCCAGGACATATCGTCGCTGGGCTTTACGGCCAGGGAGCTTGAGACCTTCAACTCCTTTCTCAAGAAGACGAACGGCATAGTGCTCGTGACCGGCCCGACGGGCAGCGGCAAGACCACGACCCTCTATTCGGCCTTGAAGTCGCTATCCTCTCCGGAGGTGAATATCGTCACCATAGAGGACCCCATAGAGATGATAGTCGAGGAGTTCAACCAGGTGGGCGTGCAGCAGCAGATCGGGGTGGATTTTGCCGGGAGCATCCGCACCATTCTCCGCCAGGACCCTGACATCATCATGGTCGGCGAGATACGGGACAGGGAAACAGCCGATAACGCGGTCCAGGCCGCGCTCACCGGGCATCTTGTTTTTTCCACTCTCCACACGAACGACGCGCCCTCGACAGTTACGAGGCTTGCGGACCTGGGAGTGCCGAACTTCCTCATAAACTCGACGGTTGCCGGGATAATCGCCCAGAGGCTCGTAAGGAAGATATGCGTACACTGCCGGAAGGAACGGGCGCTCGAACCCGAAGAGGTCCAGAACTTGAGGCTCAAGAACGACCGCGAATACAGGGTCTGGTACGGCGAGGGCTGCCCCGAGTGCAGGGGCACAGGCTATAAGGGCAGGACCGGCATCTTCGAGGTGCTCGAGTTTACCGAGAGGGTGAAATCAGTGGTGGCCAAAACGAGCGACACCAACGCGGTCTTCAAGGCCGCCAGGGAGGACGGCATGTCCACCCTGAGGGAGTCGGCGGTGCGGAAGATGCTCCAGGGCGGGACCACATACGAGGAAATCGTCTCGGTGACCTCATGAAAGTGATGAGCGCCGAGTATATAGCGAGCGCGGTGAAGATAGAGCAGTGCCCGAAGACAGGCCTCCCTGAGATAGTCCTAATCGGCAGGAGCAACGTCGGCAAGTCCTCGCTAATAAACTCGTTCACGGGGAGAAAGGGCCTTGCAAAGACAAGCTCCCAGCCAGGGAAGACCCGCACAATCAATTTCTATCTCATAAACGGGCGGTTCTACATCGTGGACCTCCCGGGTTTCGGGTACGCGAAGGTATCCCGGGAGGAAAGGAAGCGCTGGGAGGGCATGACCGAGGAATATTTCAGAAGGCGCGAAAGCATAAAGGGCGCGCTCCTCATACTCGACCCGAGGCGGGACATGGGCGAGGAGGAGGCAAACGTGCTCGAGTGGCTGAACGGACACGGCATAGGCTGCAAGGTGGTCTTTACCAAGACCGACAAGCTCTCCGCAAACCAGCTTTCATCGAGGGCTGCAAAATTGAAAAAGGAATCGTCCGTAACCGGCCCGGTCCTATTCTCGGCCGTTACAGGGGATGGCAGGGCGCTCCTGGGAAGAAAGATCGGGGAAATGCTCGAAGGTGATTCGGGTCACTGACGCCCGGGGCGCTTAGGCGTAAAGATATTTACTCGAACAAAGGCCTTTTGCCATCAGGCCCCGGCCTCTTAAAAATCACGGCTTTTTTGTCGTTTAAAAAATGGCTTTAGACGGGGAGGGACGTTTTTTGCTTGACAACCCGGGCCAAGGGGATTACTTTTCCGGAATGAGACTGAGTACGCTTATATTAGTCCTTGCAGCTTTCCCGCTCGCCGGGTGCGCCGGGTTCGGCCAGCAGAAGTCGATAGACGAGCTTTCAAAGCAGGTTGCCGAGCTCAGGACTTCCGTGTCAGAGGCAAACTCCAGGATAGACGACCTCGGGAACAGGATAGTGCTCCTGCAGGAGAAGATAGAGGAGACCAGGGCCGAGGTCGAGAACCTCGGCACGGTCCCGGTCTTGCCTCCACAGGGCCTCAAGGTGGTCCCGCTCTCGGAAGAAGGCGGAAAGCACGTCCCGGCCGTCAAGGAAAAGGGACACGGCTGGGACAAGGGAGACGTTCTCCGCGATGCTTCGGCTTTATACAACGAGGGACAGGACCTTTTCATGGCCGGGCGACACGAGGACGCAAGGAAGGTCTTTTCGTCTTTTCTTGGTTCATACCCCAGGCATACCCTCTCGGACAACGCGCTTTACTGGATAGGCGAGTCCTATTACTCGGCAAGGGACTTCGAAAAAGCCCTTGAGAAATTCTCGGAAGTAGTCGATAAGTACCCGGAAGAGAACAAGGCCCCTGACGCGCTCCTCAAGATCGGTTTCTCTTACCAGGAGATGAAGCGCGATATCGAGGCAAGGGCGGCCCTTGAAAGGCTCGTGAAGAAATACCCAGGCTCCCATGCGGCCTCGATTGCCGCGAAGGCCCTTGGAGGCCTGAAAGGCGAAAGGTAGGTACGGTATGTACTCCAAAAGGTTCGCGATCAAGCTCGGTTGTTCGGTCCTCGCCTTTTCAGTCTCGCTTTTGTACGGCGGCGGGCTCCTCGCCGGAGAGGCGGGAAAGGCGGAAGGCACTGAAGAGCCGGTTCATCACAAGATCGTCCCGAGGGACACTCTCTGGGACATCTCCGGGAAATACCTCGAAGATCCTTTCAAATGGCCCGGCCTTTGGAAGAACAATCCCTATATCAAGAACCCGCATCTCATATACCCCGGCAATATCGTGAGAATTACCCCCGAGGGCATCGAGGTTCTTAAGCCCGATGAAAAGGCAGAGGGCCTCTACAAGGTCGAACTGAGCGATGGGGAACCGGTCGTCGTGCTCGAGCCGGAAGAGAATCAAGAACCGGAAGCCCGGACAGAAGAGGCCGATGTGGCTCAGAAGGCCGTGGACCAGGGGCCCAGGGTCAAGGACCACGCAATGGCCAGGAGCGGCTTTATCTCCGAAGCCGAGCTCAAGGGGAGCGGCGCCATCGTGAAGCAGGAAGAAGGCAAGCTCTTCATGAGCCAGGGCGACAAGGTGTATATCTCATTCGGGGATGCCCGGGACGTAAAGGCCGGCGACCGCTTCACGGTATTCGTAGAAGGAAAGAAGATACGGCACCCCGAGACCAGGAAAAAGATGGGGAGCGAAGTCGAGGTCATAGGCAGCCTCAGGATAACCAGGGCCGAGGCCCCGGCCGAGGGAGTGATAGAGAAATCTTTCAAGGAGGTCCCGACAGGGGCCAGGCTCAGGCCTTACAGCCCGCCCGTTCTCGAAGTGGCGCTCACCGAGGCTGAATCAGAAGTGAGCGGCATCATAGTGACCGCGCTCGAATCAAGGGAGAACCTCTCCGAGGGAGACATAGCCTACATAGACAAGGGCTCGGCTGACGGCGTAAAGACCGGAAACATCATGCGCATCTTCAGGCCGGTCCCGGAGGCGCAAGACCCCATGGCCAAAAAGAAAAAAAAGGTCAGCCTTCCGCCGCTTGAACTCGGCACCCTCGTCATCCTGGAGGCAGGCCAGGCCACTTCCACCGGTGTCGTCCTGAAGAGCAAGAGACCCATAGTATGGGGAGACAAGGTCTCCACCAGTAACCAGTAAGTTTTCAAGCGGGGCGGCATCCGCCGCCCCGGTCACAAGCTCCCTTCACAAGCCGGGCATCGGATACGCCTCAGGGGTAATGGTTGGGTAAAGATAGGCTCGTATACTGGCTTGCCCTGAGCCTTCTTAAGGGCATAGAGCGGTTCAATATAGCCGATTTACTTGAAAGATTCGGCAGTCCGGAGGGTGTCTTCTCATCCGAAAGGAGCTCTCTTGAATCATATTCTCCTGGGCTCGCCCGGGCAATAAGGGATTTCGGTTCCTGGGACCGGGCCGAGATGGAGCTTCTGCTGGCTTCGAAGCACGGCGGAAGGGTAGTGCCATACGGCTCTCCTGGCTACCCGTCGGCGCTTGCGAGCATGTACGACCCGCCCTGCCTTCTTTATATGAAGGGCCTTGAGTGGAGGGACGACCTCCCGGCCGTGGGCATAGTAGGCACGAGGCGCCCGACTCACTACGGGCTGAGGATGGCCGAGGCGCTCGCCTCGGGGCTCGCGAACATGGGAGCATTGATAGTCAGCGGAATGGCAAGGGGCTGCGATTCGGCCGCGCACAAGGGAGCAATCTCGGCGGGCGGGTTCACCGCGGCGGTCCTGGGCACGGGCGTGGACCTGGTATATCCGGGGGAGTCGAGGAAGCTTTACGATGAGATAGCCGAAAAGGGGACCCTCATATCCGAGTACCCCATGTCCACCCCGCCCCTTAAGCAGAACTTCCCGAGGCGGAACAGGATTATCAGCGGGCTTTCAAGGGGGCTGGTCGTGGTGGAGGCGCCAGTAAGGAGCGGCTCCCTCATGACCGCGAGGCTTGCGCTCGAGTACGGGAGGGAGGTCTTCGCCGTCCCCGGCCAGGTGACTTCCTTAAGGAGCAGCGGCACAAACAAGCTCATAAAGGACGGCGCCGGGCTCGTGGAGAGCGCCGCCGATATAGCAGGGGCGCTTTCCATAAGCCCCGCGAGAGTTGAAGAGAAATCGGGGGAGAAGCCGGTCCAGCTCGAAGGGGAAGAGATGCTGATATTAAAGGCTCTCAAAGAGGGGCCGGAGCACATAGACAGCATCCTCCATGCTACCGGGCTTACGGCTGCAAGGGCCTCCACCCTTCTACTCCAGATGGAGCTCAAGGGCTTTATCGAGCAGAAGCCGGGGAAGTGCTTTCTCCGGAGGGTATAACCGGGTTTTTGCGATTGCCCATGCATCGGCCCTGAATTATGTTATAATAAACTCGGCCTTCAGGCCGCTTGAAACCCGCAGGCACGAAGCCAGGGCAGACCGCGTCACACTTCCCCTGAAAGGATTATTTTTTGAAAGACATGCAGCCGGAAGGGCTGTGTCGTGAAACCTTGAGAAGGGAATCTAAGGAAAGAATAGAGAGATGGGAAAATCGCTTGTCATAGTAGAATCGCCGGCAAAGGCCAAGACCATAAACAAGTTCCTCGGCAAGGACTTCAACGTGCTCGCCTCCGTGGGCCACATAAAGGACCTCCCCAAGAGCAAGCTCGGCATCGAGGTGGACAACGGCTTCGAGCCCCATTATGAGCTTATAAAGGGCAAGACCGCGACCGTCCGCGAGCTCAAGAAGGCCGGAAAGTCCGCCGAGAGGATATTCCTCGCACCCGACCCCGACAGGGAGGGCGAGGCAATAGCATGGCACATAGCCGAGGAGATAGACAAGAAGAAGGAGAAGACCTTCAGGGTCCTCTTTAACGAGATAACGGAAAAGGCCGTAAAGGAGGCCATAGGCCACCCGACGAGCCTCGACCAGCACAAATACGAGGCTCAGCAGGCCAGGCGCGTCCTCGACAGGCTCGTGGGCTACCAGGTGAGCCCAATACTCTGGGACAAGGTCCGCAGGGGCCTTTCCGCCGGAAGGGTCCAGTCCGTCGCGGTCCGCATAATCTGCGACAGGGAGCGCGAGATACAGGCATTCGTGCCCAGGGAGTATTGGTCGGTATCCGCGAGGCTCGAAACCCTCGGAGGGGCCGCGTTCACGGCGAAGCTCGCAAAAAAGGACGGCCAGAAACTCGAATTAAATAACGAATCCGAGACAAAAGACGCGCTCGCGGATCTCGACGGGGCCTCGTACAGGGTGTCAGAGGTAGAGGCCAGGGAGACGAAAAGGAACCCGGCAGCCCCGTTTACCACAAGTAAGCTCCAGCAGGAGGCCGCGCGGAAGCTCGGCTACACCGCAAAGAAGACCATGATGCTCGCGCAGCAGCTCTATGAGGGCGTGGAGCTCGGAAGCGAGGGACCCGTCGGGCTTATCTCCTATATGAGGACCGACTCGACCAGGATATCGGCAGAGGCGGTCGCGGCAGCGCGCGCTTTCATCCAGGAAAAATACGGGGCCGATTACCTCCCGAAGTCCCCGAACGTATACAAGTCCAAGAAGAAGTCCCAGGACGCGCACGAGGCCATAAGGCCGACCTATTTCCAGTACCCGCCCGAGGCCGTGAAGGCGCACCTCTCAAGGGACCAGTGGAGGCTATACCAGCTCATATGGAACAGGTTCATCGCCTGCCAGATGACGCACGCGGTGATGGACCAGACCAGGGCCCAGATAGAGGCGAAGGGCTATATCTTCTCCGCCTCGGGCTCGACTGTAAAGTTTCCCGGGTTCATGGCCGTCTACATAGAGGGCCAGGACGTGGAGGAGGAGAAGGAGGAGAGGCTCCCGGCCCTCAAGAAGGGGGAGGACCTGAAGCTCCTCGGGCTCGATCCGGCGCAGCACTTCACCCAGCCGCCCCCGAGGTTCACAGAGGCCTCGCTCGTAAAGGAGCTCGAAGAGAAGGGCATAGGCCGGCCCTCGACCTACGCCGCCATACTTTCGACCATCCAGGACAGGGAATACGTCGTAAAGGACAACAAGCAGCTCAAGCCCACGGAGCTGGGCTTCACGGTCACGGACATGCTCGTGCAGAGCTTTCCCGGCATCCTCGATATCGAGTTCACGGCCCACATGGAGGAGGAGCTCGACATGATCGAGGAAGGCCGCGCCGAGTGGCGCGAGACCATGAAGGAGTTCTACGGCCCCTTCAGGGAAAGCCTCGATCGCGCCAAGAAGGAGATGAAAAACATAAAGGCCGAGGAGGTACCGACCGACATATCCTGCGAGAAATGCGGGAGCATGATGGTCATAAAATGGGGGCGCAAGGGCAAGTTCCTGGCCTGCTCCGCATATCCCGAATGCAAGAACACCAAAGACTTCACCATAGGCGAGGACGGCAAGGTGAAGCCGGTCGAGAAGACCGCCGAGGCGACCGACACGCCCTGCCCGACCTGCGGAAAGAACATGGTCGTCAAAAGCGGCCGCTTCGGAAGGTTCCTGGCCTGCCCGGATTACCCGAGCTGCAAGACCACGATGTCGGTTTCGACAGGCATACCCTGCCCCAACCAGGACGGCGGCATGCTGGTCGAGAGGAGGACCAAAAGGGGCAGGGTCTTTTTCAGCTGCTCGAAATACCCCTCATGCACCTATGCCACATGGGAGCTTCCCAAGCCGGATTGACCCCGGATTGACCTATGGCCGGCCTTTCAGGTATAATTTCCTGAAAGGCCGGATAGTTTCCCCAGGAAGCCAACTCCATCCAGTTTCTCACCAAGAAGGCACTCCGCTTTTAAAAACGCATGCTATAGCCCGGGTCTCCCGCGGCCCCTGCCGGCCTCTTAAAGAAAGGAAGGAGAGGGATGATAACCAAGGACTCCAGGACCGTCCTCGTGGCGGACGACTCCGTCTTTTTCAGGACCAAGCTGAGCGACATACTCGTCGAGGCCGGGCACAAGGTGAGGCTCGTTAAGGACGGAAGGGAGCTCATAGGGGAGCTCAAGATAGACTCAGCCGGCATAGACCTCCTGATGCTGGACCTCCAGATGCCTGACATGGACGGCTTCAGCGTCCTCGACTGGCTAAGCCGGAACGGCTTGAAGGGCAGGTTCCCGGTGCTCGTCATAACCGGCGCGTATGAGCCCGGGGAGGTGATGGAGAAGCTCAAAAGCCTGGGCGCGGACGGGCTCATGACAAAGGGGCTTACGCCTGAGCAGATAATCTTCAGGGTCAACAGGCTGCTTTTCCCGGACAAGGTATCCGTGGGGAGGCCGAGGCTCAGGGTCCCGGTCTCTATCCCCGCGGACTTTTCGGTAGGCGAAATAGTGAAGACCGGATATCTTTTGAACCTGAGCGAAACAGGCGCTTTCCTCAATACCAGGACCGAGCTTCTGGCCGGGGCGGTCTTGAAGCTCAGGTTCTCGGTACCGGGCTCCCCGGGGGTGCTAGAGGCCAGGGCGACGGTGAAATGGTCCACCTCCGACGTCTCCTCCAAGACCCTTTTCGGGGGCTACGGCGTGATGTTCACATCCATATCAGATAAGGACCTGGCCATCCTCAGGGAGTTCATATCCGGGGAGTCGGAAAGGCTCGGGTTGGAGAAAGACTGACCCGGCCCAAGCAGCCTCTAAAAATTGATCTTTTCCCCGACTCTGTGTCAGGCCGGTAATAAAAATGCTCACATATTGTCATATATGCTCCGCTTTTTATTCCCGGCCTTCCTTGATTGCGGGAAAAATCTCTAATTTTGGAGAAACGGTCAGAAACCCCGGCCTTCAGCCGGGGAGAGGTTCATAGGCTGCCTTTCATTAATTCCGGGAGGACAATCAGAACTTTCCTGATTTCATAAGCTCCCTGTCGACCGAGGAAAGCTGGTACTCGTGAGCGAAAGCGCCGTGGGGCTCCTTGAGGAAGAAGAGGCAGAAGACGAAGGTAGCCAGGGCCGTCCCGCCTATGAAGAAGAAGAAGGCGCTGTCGCTCATGAAGGTGTATGCGGTGAGGTAGAGTGTCGCCCCTACGCTCCCGTAAGCGCCCACATAACCGGTCACCTGCCCGGTTATGCGCCTCTTTATAAGGGGCACGAGTGCGTAGGTGGTGCCGCAGCCGCCGGTCACGAAGATGGCGCAGAGTATGGTTACTAGCACGGCCGTCCAGAGCGGCCATGAAGCGCTTATGAGGCCCATGAGGCCGAAGGTTATCGTGATCCCGGCAAGGTACACGAGCATCACGCCTCGCCGCGTGGAAGACCTGTCAGAGATATACCCGCCGAGCGACCTCGAGAAGAAGTTCATGAACGCGAAGAGCGAGCCAATGAGGCCCGCGTACTGGGGCGTAAGGCCGAAGGTGTTCTGGAAGAAGGTGGGGAGCATCGATATCACCCCGAGCTCCGCGCCGAAGGAAGCCATGTAGCAGGTACAGAGGCACGCGACGTCAGTGAACCTGTATTTGTCGTCCGCCGGGACCCCCCTTTTGAGGATGGGCAGATTGACCCTGACTATCTGGATCGTCTGGTAGAGAACGACGGCCCCTATCACAATGAGCGATACGACAAGCGCCCTCATGCTCATGAAGCCCATGTCGTAGATGCGCCAGGCGAGAAGGGCCAGGATGCCTATTATGGGCACGGTCCAGACTATGGCGTTTATCATGTTGCCCCAGGTGCTGACCTCGATGGCCGCGGCCTTCCTTGTCTTGTGGCGGGTCGTGCCGGGCGGGCCGTCGGTGGTGGAAAAATAATAGTAGAGGCCGAAGGCCATCATCACCACGCCGCTTGCGGCTATCGAGTAGCGCCAGCCCCATGCGCCGTGAAAGATATTGATGGCCAGGATTGGGAGGGTTATGGCCGCTATGGAGGAACCCCAGTTTCCGAGCCCCGCTTCCACGCCCTGGGCGAAACCTATGTCCCTTGGCTTGAACCAGAGCGAGGTCATGTGGATGCCGACCACGAACCCGGTGCCGACCACCGAAAGGAGGAGCCTCGATACGAGCATCTGGGTGTAGGAGCTGCCGAAGGCGAACGCGAAGCAGGGGAGGGCCAGCACCAGCATTATCCCCGTGAACGTTTTTCTCGGCCCGAACTTGTCCGAGAGCATGCCGATGATAACCCTGCCAGGCATTGTAAGCGCCACGTTGCAGATGGCCAGGAGCTTCATCTGCTGCATCGTGAGGCCGGTGTCCTCGGCTATGACCGTCACGAGCGGGGCCATGTTGAACCAGACGAAGAAGGTAAGAAAGAAGGCGAACCAGGTCTTATGGAGCACCCGTATATCCATGCGCTTGAGATCCAGCAGGTCTCCCCAGCCCAGCATCTTTTCGTTCGAGTTACTCATCTCAACCTCCGGTGCGTATTAACGAATGGAAAAACGACCACGCGAATCCTGATTAATGGCTGATTATCATCCCCGGACCAATTCCGCAGGCAGGTCTGAGCTCGTTATTTCACTCTTTTAGAAAGTATAGCCCTAACCTGACCTGGTTCAATCAAGGACAGGCGTTTTAGACAGTTACAAGTCGGCCATACAGATGCTCCGGCGCCCGCTTGAGCTCCGACTCCGGATTATCCAATCGTTTTTCAATAGTTCACCCGGGCAAAGTAAGCGCGACCGAGCGGCCCTGGGAGTTTTTATATCTGGACCTGTCGGCCTGATTATAATTTTTTTAAAGAGTGCTGATTTTGCCACTTTTCAGGCAGGGTTTCAAGCGGAAATCGGACAAGATAAGTCTTTAATGCGTTGAATTATTCGTGCGGATCCTTGGAAAAGAAATAGCTGAAAATCGCTATCCCCACCCCGACGGTTATGGCGGAGTCAGCCACATTGAACGCAGGCCAGTGCCATGTGGCGATATGGAAGTCCAGAAAATCCACGACCGAGCCGAACCGTATCCTGTCGACGAGGTTCCCGAGCGCGCCCCCGGCGATTAGCGAGAAGGCCAGAACGGAGAGCCTGTCGCTCGACTGTCTTGCGAGAACCGCAAGGAGCACGAGCGCGGCAAGGGATACGCCTATGAGGAAGAGCTTCCCAAGGGCGCCTCCCTGGTTGAGGATGCCGAAAGCCGCGCCCTTGTTGAGATAATGGACGATATTGAAAAAGCCCGGCACCACCTCCACGGCCTCGTAAGGATAGAGGCTCCGGGTGATGACGAGCTTTGTCAGCTGGTCGAGGACGGCTATCCCCGCCGAGACCGCCGCGAATATTTTGTGATTGGTCCTTATCTCAGCGCCTCCACGCATCTTTCGCAGACGGCCGGGTGCTCCTGGTCCTTGCCGACATAGGTGCTGTAATGCCAGCACCTCTCGCACTTGCCTCCGTCCGCCCTGCCTATTACCACATGGAGCCCGGGTATCTCCTCGGACGTAAACTTTACGGACTTCCCGTCCTTCACCGCGGTATCCACGAGCGGCTGGTCGGAGATGATGAGCCTCGATATGATGAGCACCTCTTCCAGCGCCTTCTCCTCGCTCCGGAGGAGGTCCAGGTCTTTTTCAGGCGGGTATACGACGGCCTGCGCATCGAGCGGATGGCCTATTATCTTTGCCTGCTGCCGCGCCATCTCCAGCGCCTTCGATATCTCGCCCTTATACTCCATGAGACTCTCCCATTTCTCCTCGAGCGACGGGTCGAGCCACCCTTTTTGAGGCTCGGGCAGGGACGCAAGATGCACGCTACCCTCCTTTTTCCCCGGTATGAAGGCCCACGCCTCGTCGGTGGTGAATACCAGCACAGGCGCCGTAAGGCGGAGCAGATGGTCCAGGACGTGGTAGATGGTGGTCTGGGCCGCCCGCCTGCCCCTTGAGTCGGCCCTGGCGGTATAGAGCCGGTCCTTCACGACATCGAGATAGAAGGCCGAGAGGTCGACCGTGCAGAAGTTGTGCACGGAGTGGTAGACGACGTGGAACTCGAAATCATCATACGCGGCCCGTATCCGCTCGGTAAGCCTCGTGAGCTTGTGTAGCGTAAGCCTGTCCAGCTCCTCCAGCTCCTCGTAGCGGATTTGATCCTTTTCAGGGTCGAAGTCGTAGAGGTTCCCGAGTATGAACCTGAAGGTGTTCCGTATCCTCCTGTAGGCCTCGGAAAGCCTCTTAAGTATCTCCTCGGAGATGCGGACGTCCTCCCGGTAGTCCTCGCCGGCCACCCAGAGGCGGAGGACCTCTGCCCCGTACTTATTGATGACCTCCTGCGGGGCTACTACGTTCCCCGTGGACTTGCTCATTTTCCTTCCGGAGCCGTCGACCACGAAGCCGTGCGTCAAGACCGCCGAGTAAGGCGGGACCGAGCGGGTCGCCTCGGAGGCAAGGAGCGAGGAGTGGAACCAGCCCCTGTGCTGGTCGCTGCCTTCGAGGTAGAGGTCCGCCGGGAACTTGAGGTTCTCCCTCTTCTCGAGGACCGCCGCGAAGCTCACGCCCGAGTCGAACCAGACGTCGAGGATGTCCTCTTCCTTTTTGAATTCCCTGCCGCCGCAATCCGGGCAGGAGATGCCGTCTGGCGCGAATTCGTTCAAGTCCCTTCCGAACCATGCGTCAGCGCCTTCCTTCTCGACTACAGAGGCGAGCCTCTCCATGAGATCCGGGTCGAGGACGGATTTACCGCAGTTAACGCACTTGAGGGCCGGTATGGGCACCCCCCATGCCCGCTGCCTTGAAAGGCACCAGTCCGGCCTGTTCTGGACCATATTGTAGATGCGGTCTTTGCCCCAGGAGGGTATCCACCTGACCTTCCCGGCGATGGCCTCCAGGGATTTTTTCCTCAGGCCGCCTGCCTCCCCTGCCTCCATCGAAGCGAACCACTGCTCCGTGGCCCTGAATATGATGGGGGACTTGCAACGCCAACAGTGCGGGTATGAGTGCCTGATGTCTTCCTTCAAGAGGAGGGAGCCGTTATTCCTGAGAAGCTCGACTATTGCGTCGTTGGCCTTGAAGACATGCTGCCCCGCGAACTCCGGCACGACCTGCATGAACTTTCCGGCGTCGTCCACGGGGTTGTATATGTCGAGGCCGTACTTAAGGCCGAGTTCGTAGTCGTCCTGGCCGTGTCCCGGCGCTATGTGCACTGCGCCCGTGCCCGCTTCGAGCGTGACATGCTCGCCGGGGAGGATGACGGAGTCCCTGTCTATGAAAGGATGGCGGGCCTTCATGCCTTCTATTTGAGAGGCGCGGAACTTCTTCAATACCTCAGGGGAGGCCCAGCCGAGCTTCTTGGAGACCTCCTCAAAAAGGCCGTCAGCGATTATGTACGATGCGCCCCCGGCGGATACGAGCGCGTAATCGAGCTCCGGGTGAAGCGCTATAGCAAGGTTCGCCGGAAGGGTCCAGGGCGTGGTCGTCCAGATGATGACATACGCCTTCTCGCCGGGTATGGCTACGCCGAGTCTCTTTGAAAGTTCCGTCTTATCGATTTCGAACCTTACATATATAGAAGGGGAGGTCTTGTCAGCGTACTCGACCTCCGCCTCTGCAAGGGCGGTCATGCAGGAAGGGCACCAGTGGACCGGCTTCTTGCCCTTGTAAACGATGCCGTTCTCGGCGAACCTCTTGAGCTCCCGGAGTATCGAGGCCTGGTAGCCGTAGTCCATTGTCAGATATGGCCTGTCCCACTCGCCGAATACGCCGAGGCGCTTGAAGTCCTCGCGCTGGACCTCCACGAACTTTTCCGCGTAGGCCCTGCACCTCTTTCTCAGTTCCAGCTTGGATACGCTGTGTTTTTCCTTGCCCAGCTCCTTCTCGACCTGGAGCTCTATGGGGAGGCCGTGGCAGTCCCAGCCAGGGACATAGTCGGTCGAAAAGCCGGCCATAAACCTGCTCTTTACGACGAAATCCTTTAATATCTTATTAAGGGCGTGGCCTATGTGTATCCTGCCGTTCGCGTATGGCGGGCCGTCATGCAGGGTGTATTTCGGCCTTTCCTTCCCGGCCTTCATTATCTTCCTGTAAAGGCCCGAGTCCTCCCAATCCTTAAGCGTCTCAGGCTCCTTTTTGGGGAGCTCGGCCCGCATCTGGAAGTCGGTCTTGGGGAGGTTAAGGGTCTCCTTATAATCCATTTGATATTGCTCCTGTCATTTCCGCGTTTTTGCCAGAAATATTAAAAATAGCACAAGGAGCCGGGAAATAAAAATATTTTTTGGCCTGGTCTCCGCCGAACGGATCCTCGGCAAGCTCTAAGCCGTAGTCCGTGGCTCCTGTTTACTCCATGCGGCTTTCATGATATCTTAGAAGGTAAACTTTTTTAGGAAATACAAGTAATTATAAGGCGTTAGATGAGAAAAAAAGAATCGCCATTCAGGATAAAATCCGATTTTACGCCAAAAGGGGACCAGCCACAGGCCATAGAGGTCCTTGTCGAGGGGCTTAGGGGCGGCGAAAAGCATCAGGTGCTTCTGGGCGTCACCGGCTCTGGCAAGACCTTTACCTCTGCCAAGGTCATAGAGGAGCTCGGCAGGCCGGCGCTCGTCATCGCCCCGAATAAGACCCTTGCGGCCCAGCTCTATGCAGAGTTCAGGGACCTCTTCCCGGAGAACTCGGTAGAGTACTTCGTCTCCTACTACGACTATTACCAGCCAGAGGCTTACGTTCCGACGACCGACACCTTCATCGAGAAGGACGCCTCCATAAACGACGAGATAGACAAATTAAGGCACTCGGCGACCCACTCCCTCCTGACAAGGAGGGACGTCATCATAGTCGCCTCGGTCTCCTGCATCTATGGAATAGGCTCGCCTGACGACTACGGCTCCATGCACGTCTACGCGGAGCGGGGCATGGAGACCGACAGGTCGGCGTTCCTTAAAAAGCTCGTGGAAATGCAGTATACGAGGAACGACGTGGATTTCCACAGGGGCGCGTTCAGGGTCAGGGGAGACGTGGTGGACGTATTCCCGGCATACGAGGCTGAGACCGCACTCCGGTTCGAGTTCTTCGGCGATACGATCGAATCCATAACAGAAATAGACCCGCTCCGGGGAAAGCCATTGAGAAAGGCCGAAAAGGCGCTCATACACCCTGCGAGCCACTTCGTTACGACGCGAGACAACCTGACGAGGGCCATCGAGGGCATAAGGGTGGAGCTACGCGAAAGGCTTAAGGAGCTTAAGGCCGCAGGGAAGCTCCTGGAAGCGCAGAGAATAGAGCAGAGGACGCTTTTCGATATAGAGATGCTCCAGGAGATGGGCTACTGCCCGGGCATAGAGAACTATTCGAGACATATCTCTGGGAGGCTTCCGGGCGAGCCGCCCTATACGCTGATCGATTATTTCCCGGAGGACTACATATTATTCCTCGATGAGAGCCACATAACGGTGCCGCAGCTTAACGGCATGTACCACGGCGACCGCTCGAGGAAGGAAACGCTCGTAGAGTACGGGTTCAGGCTCCCTTCGGCCCTGGACAACAGGCCGCTCAGGTTCGAGGAGTTCGGAAGGAAAATAAGCCAGGCGGTATATGTGTCTGCCACGCCCGGCGAGTACGAGTACCGGATGGCCGGGGGGAGCGTAGTCGAGCAGATAATAAGGCCGACCGGCCTCATGGACCCGGAAATAGAGGTCAGGAGCGCGGCTACCCAGGTGGACGACCTCCTATCCGAGATAAGGAAGAGGGTAAAGGCGGGCGAGCGGGTGCTCGTTACTACCCTCACCAAGAGGATGGCGGAGGACCTGACGCAGTATTATTCGGAGCTCGGCATAAAGGTCAAGTACCTGCACTCGGACATCGAGACGCTTGAGAGGGTGGAGATAATCCGGGACCTCCGGATGGGGAAATTCGACGTGCTCATCGGGATAAACCTTTTGAGAGAGGGGCTCGACATACCCGAGGTCTCGCTCGTTGCCGTATTCGACGCGGACAAGGAAGGGTTTCTCCGCTCCGAGAGGTCGCTGATACAGACCTCGGGCAGGGCCGCGCGGAACGTAAACGGCAAGGTCATACTCTACGCGGACTCCATTACGAGATCAATGAAGGCAGCGATAGACGAGACCGCAAGGAGGCGAGAGAAGCAATCCGAGTTCAACAGGGCGAACAACATCACCCCCGAGACCATAAAGAGCAGGATAAAGGACGTCCTGAGCTCCATCTACGAAAGCGACTACTATACGGTCCCCGTTGCCGCGGAAAAGGCCGGGGAGTACGTGCCGCCGCACGAGTTGCCGCGCCTCATAAAGTCGCTCAGGAAGGAGATGGACAGGGCGGCGAGGAAGATGGATTTCGAGAAGGCGGCGGAATTGAGGGACAGGATTAAGGAGCTCGAGGCGATGGAGATACGGGTCGGCTGACTCTTCAGCCTCGCCTGTAGATATAGGGATGTATCAGCCTCTCCCATAACCGGGATAGCATGAGGGCCCTGGCCTTGCTCATCCCGAGGGAACGCATCCTGCAGAAGACGTGCAGGCTATTGAGGTAATGCTGTAAGATGCGCATGCTCTCCACCCGCTTCGAAAGACCTGGATGCCTACAGTTTGCTTTTCGGACGGACAGGCCCTTTGCTTTAGGATTTTTATCGTGCGTTTTCGGGATAAAGCCTTGCGGGTAGCAATATAAACGGTTACAATTTGCCTGATCTGATTCCTTTCGGGAGAGTATAAATGCGGGATTTCATTTCAGAACTTACCAAAAGGCCGCTCGTCTTCGACGGCGCCACGGGGACAATGCTCCAGAGGCTGGGGCTCAAGCCCGGCGGCTGCCCGGACGAGCTTTGCCTGAAGGAGCCGGGGCTCGTAAAGAAGGTGCATTCGTTATATATCGAAGCCGGCTCCGATATCGTGACCACGAACACGTTCGGCGCTAACAGGGTGAAGCTCGACGAATACGGCCTCGCCCCGAAGCTAAGGGAGATAAACGTCGCGGCGGCCAAGTGCGCCAGGGAGTCCGCCGGCCCGGACAGGTTCGTGGCCGGAGGGCTCGGCCCAACCGGAAAGTTTATCGAGCCCGTCGGAGACTTGCCTTTTGACGAGGCAGAGGAAATATTCATGGAGCAGGCGATGGCCCTCAAGGAGGGCGGCGCGGACCTCGTCATAATCGAGACCATGATGGACCTCCGCGAGATGAAGGCCGCGATAAAGGGCGCGAAAGCAGCCGGGCTTCCGGTCGTCGCCACAATGACCTTTGACGAGACCATGAGGACGGTCCTCGGCACTCCCCCGGAGTCCTTCGCCATCGCCGCCGCCTCTCTCGGGGCGGACTGCGTGGGCGCGAACTGCTCACTCGGCATAGAAGGCATATATAAGGCGATACTCGCCATGTCAAAGGTGGTATCCATTCCCCTGATAGCCCAGGCCAACGCGGGCATCCCGGTCCTGAAGGGGACCGAGACAGTCTTCCCGGCCTCTCCCGAGGAGATGGCGGCCTTCGTACCCAGGCTCGCTGGGGCCGGGGTGAGAGTCCTCGGCGGCTGCTGCGGCACCACACCCGAGCACATACGGAAGATGGGCGACGCATTCCGGAGCTCGAAACCAGCGCCCGCCAGGGAAGCCGGTTTCACCGCGCTTTCATCCCGGACCTCGTTCATATCGTTCGGAGGCGCCTTCCAGCCAATAATCATAGGCGAGAGGATAAACCCTACGGGCAGGAAACTCCTTGCAGCGGAGATAAAAGAGGGGAAGACGGCCGGGATACGGAACGAGGCCAGGGGGCAGGAATCGGCCGGGGCCGACGCGCTTGACGTAAACGTAGGAGTGCCGGGCATTGACGAGCCATCGGCAATGGCAAGGGCCGTCTATGCGGTGAACGAAAATTCGAGGCTTCCGATAATCATCGACTCTTCCGACCCTGCGGCTGTGCTAGCCGGGCTTAAGGCCGTTGACGGGAAGCCCCTTATAAACTCCATTAGCGGCGAGGAGAAGAAACTATCATCCATACTCCCCCTTGCCAGGGAGTACGGGGCAGCCCTCCTGGGCCTTGCCCTCGATGACGATGGCATACCCGATACGGCAGAGGGCAGGCTCAGGGTAGCAGAGAGGATGCTCGACAGGGTAATAAAGGCGGGCATGAGAAAAGAGGACCTCGTCATAGACTGCCTGGCCATGACCGTTAGCGCGGCTCCCGAGAGCGCAAAGGAGACCTTGAGGGCCATAAGGCTTGTAAAGGAGCGGCTCGGCCTCTCGACGGTATTGGGCGTAAGCAATATATCCTTCGGCCTCCCGGCAAGGGAGGTCATAAACGCGAACTTCCTCACCATGGCCCTTGCGGCGGGCCTTGACGCGGCCATCATAAACCCGAATAACAAGGCCATGATGGACGCCTTCCACGCCTCGCTCGTCCTCATGAACAAGGACGTCCGGGCCGAGAGGTACATAAGGAGGCACCAGGCGCTTACCGAGGACCAGGATGTAAAGACGGAGGGCGTTCCGGCAGCCGCCCCTGACGCGGCGGCCCTGTCCATAGGCGGCAGGCTCAAGCGCGCCATCATCGAAGGCGACGAGGAGAACATAACCGCGCTCGTCGAAGAGGCGCTAAAGGAGGGCTGGGAGCCCATAAGGATATCGAACGAGGCGCTTGTGCCGGGGCTCGAAGAGGTGGGAAAGCTTTTTGCCTCGAACAGGTATTACCTCCCGCAGGTCATGCTCTCCGCCGACACCATGAAGAAGGCCTTCGCCAGATTAAAGAAAGAGATGCATGGGAGGAAGGGACCCTCTCTCGGCAAGGTGCTCCTTGCGACCGTTGAGGGCGACATCCACGACATCGGGAAAAATATCGTGGCGACACTCCTGGAGAACCACGGCTTCGAGGTCATAGACCTCGGGAAGAACGTGAGCGCCGACAGGATCGTCGAGGAGGCCGAGAGGAACAAGGTGGACATAGTCGGCCTATCCGCCCTCATGACCACGACGGTGCTTGAAATGGACAATGTCATAAAGAGGCTCAAGGCAAAGGGCATAAAGGCCCTTACCATAGTCGGCGGCGCGGTCGTCACTAAAGAGTTCTCCGACAAGATCGGGGCCGACGAGTACGGCGGAGACGCGCTCGGGGCGATAGAGAAGATAAAGAGGCTGGTAGGCACTCACGCCTGACCTTGTATAATCAAAAGCGGGCCCGGCAACCCGGGCCCGCTTTTATTTTGGACAAATGGCTGAAACAGTCGAGATAACCTCCCTGGCTTACGGCGGCAAGGGCGTGGGGCGCATTGACGGCAAGGTCGTCTTCGTGCCGTATACAGCGCCTGGCGACCTCGCCGAGGTGGAGGTCGTGTCCGCGAAGAAGGGCTATTCGGAAGGCGAGATAACTCGGATAGAGAGGCCTTCGCCTGTGCGCGTCAAACCAGTGTGCCCCCTTTACGGCGAATGCGGGGGCTGCAACCTCCAGCATATGAGTTATGCAGCAGAGCTCGAATGGAAGCAGAGGATACTCGAAGAGACGCTCCGGAGAGTCGGGAAGCTTGAGGTCAAGAGCCTCAACGGTGATGACGTTCCAGCCGGGCCGGAGGCCGTGCGGTTCGAGGAGCCCATAGCCTCTCCAAGGGAGTTCAACTACAGGTCGCGGGCGAGATTCCATATTAACGGCAAGTGCGCGGGCTTTTTCGCGGCAGGCTCGCACAGGGTCGTGGACATGGATGCCTGCCCGCTCCTTGACCCTCTAATAAACGAGAGTTTTATCGATATAAAGGATGTGCTCAAGTCAGTTGATGCGCCGGGCATCTCCTCTTTCGAGCTTGTTTTAAGCGAGCGGGACTCGAAGACGGTCGCCATCTTCAACGCGCATGAGGCCAGGCCCATTCCCTGGGCAAGGGCCCTTGCCGGGGTAAGGCATCTTAAGGGATATGAGGTCAGGGCCATAACGGACAGGGGAAGGAAGGGAAAGAGGGTAGCGATCGAAGACGATATCACCGTATCCTACACGGCAGGCGGGGTCGATTTTTCCGCCTGTGCCGGGATTTTCTCGCAGGTCAACAGGCTCCAGAACAGGAACCTTGTAGCGAAGGCGCTCGAGTTCGCGGCACTTTCCGGAAAGGAGACGGTCATCGACCTCTTCTCCGGCTCGGGGAACTTGACATTGCCGCTTGCGCTGAAGGCAAAAGAGGCCATCGGGGTCGAAGCGGACCGGGAGGCCGCGAGGGAAGGGAGCGGCAATGCCGCCCGAAATTCGATAGAAAACGCGCGCTTCCATGCCGAGGACTCTATCCTCTGGCTTAAACGTAACCTGAATATCCTTGAAAGGGGGAGGGACCCTGTGTTAGTATTGGACCCTCCGAGAGGCGGAGAGCCTCAAATAGCGCGGTCCCTTTCAGGGGCAAGGCCCGGGAGCATCCTTTATATCTCATGCAGCCCGCCCACCCTCGCGAGGGACCTATCCTTTTTGGCGGGACTCGGATACATGGTATCCAGGGCCGTTCTGATCGACATGTTCCCCCGGACATATCATGTAGAGAGCATCATGGTCTTAAGGCTGGCTGAATAAGTTTTTTTTCAACATCGAAACGGGAGAAGACAATGCACGAGCTTCCGATAATAAAACAGCTCAAGGAGGAGCTTCAGAAGGTGGAGAGAGAGCTCAGGGTCGATGTGCCCAAGGAGCTCCAGAAGGCCGCCGCGCACGGCGATCTGCGCGAGAACGCGGAATATGAAGCAGCCAAGCACAGGCAGTCGTTCCTGCAGGCACGCGCCGCGCACCTTTCCGCCAGAATAAATACGCTTAGCTCGCTTAAGCTCGACGACATACCCAGGGGCTCCGCAGGCTTCGGCTCGAGGATACACCTCGAGGACCTCGCAACCGGCGAGGAGGCCATATTCGAGCTCGTCACGCCCGAGGAGGTGGACCCGAGGAACGGGAAGATATCCGTGAGCTCTCCAATCGGCAAGGCCCTCTTGAACAAGGGCGTCGGGGACGAGGTGGTGGTGAGCCTGCCTTCGGGCAGGAAGGAATACGAGGTGACCGAAATATACACTCTCCATGACCTGCTCTTCAGGAAGGCCGACAGGTAGGGCGCGCTCCACGTGAGGGTTGCGTTAACGAGAGGCTGGATATATAATCCGCGCTTATGGATAGAGGGTCAAAACACATTTGAAAGGAGCTCCGAACATGATTTCAGGTAGAAAGGTCATCTTTGCCGCAATCGTCGCGCTCGGGTTGAGCCTTCCGTCCGCCGGCCTCATGGCGGCGGACAAGCACGGCCCGCACTGGTCCTACGAGGGGGAGCACGGCCCCGAGCATTGGGGGCATATGTCAAAGGAGTTCCAGGCCTGTTCCGAGGGGAAGACGCAGTCCCCCATAGACCTCTCGAACGCAGCGCCCGAGGCGCTCTCTAAAATAGAGTTCAAGTACGGCTCCTCCAAGCTCAATATCGTGAACAACGGCCACACCGTTCAGGTTAACTATGACGGGGGCAGCTCGATAGCCGTGGACGGCTCCGAGTACGGCCTTGTGCAGTTCCATTTCCATACGCCGAGCGAGCACACGGTCGACGGGAAATCATACGGGAACGAGATACACCTCGTGCACAAAAACGGCAAGGGCCAGCTCGCGGTCGTCGGCGTCCTTATAGAGGAAGGGTCGGAGAACCCGGCCTACAGCGCGATATGGTCCAACCTCCCGGCAAAGGCCGGAGAGAAGAAGTCGGTCGAGGCGAGCATAAACGCCGGCGAGCTTATCCCTTCGGAGAGCGGATATTTCACCTACTCCGGGTCGCTTACCACCCCTCCCTGCAGCGAGAGCGTCAAGTGGATAGTGCTCAAGAAACCCATACAGATGTCGGCTGCCCAGATAAAAGAGATAAGTGACATAATGAGCAAGAACAACAGGCCCGTGCAGCCCCTGAACGAGAGGGTCCTGAAGGTAAGTCAGTAGCTGGCAACCTCTAAAAATTGATCTTTTCCCCGGACTCTTTGTCAGGCCGGGAATAAAAATGCTCACATATTGTCATATATGCTCCGCTTTTTATTCCCGGCCCTCCTTGATTGCGTGGAAAATCTCTAATTTTAAGAGGATGCCGTAACCGTATTTCGCCGGTCCACCCCTGCCGCCTCAACGGCAGGGGCTTTTTTATTTCGGACTTTATAACGGGCGGCGCGATGCGGTAGAATATGACGATATACAGGCTTTTGAGGAGGATTTTCGAATGGACAAATCGTTTATCTTCGCCGTGCTCGCGGCCCTGGTATGGGGCCTCGCGCCGGCATTTGAGAAGATCGGCCTCAAGGGGCCCATAGACCCGTTCCTGGGCGTATTCATAAGGACGATACCTATAGCGGCCATAGTCGTCGCCGGGGTCTTTTTCATGGGGAGGATGGGCGAGGTAGCGAATGTCGACTTGAGGAGCGCGCTTTTCCTGGCGGCAGGCGGCGTGCTTGCGGGCCTTTTGGGCCAGTTCGCGTTCTACTCCGCCTTGAAGGCCGGTGAGGCGTCGGTCGTGGTGCCGGTCGCCGCGACCTATCCGCTAGTGGCCCTCTTCGTCTCGGTCCTTTTCCTGGGCGAGGCGTTTACATTGCAGAAGCTTGCCGGGATAGCCCTCGTGGTGGGGGGAGTGGTGCTCCTCAAATAGGAGCTATTTTTCCAGGCCGGCCTTGAACTCGAGCATCTTCATTATGTCGCGCCTCGATATTATGCCCACGAGCTCGCCGTTTTTTTTGATGACCGGAAAGCGCCCTATATGGTTATTGCCCATCATCCTTGTGAGGGCGTCAAGGGCGTTGTCTTCGGGGCTGAGCGAGTCCTCGGGGCCGAGCTTCTCCATGACCTCGCCCACCCTTGTACCGCTCCATTTCGCCTTCTCGACCGACCTTACGTTATTCAGGGTCAGAAGCCCGGCTATATGGCCGTTCGAGGTGACGGGATAGCTCGCGTGGTGGTGCCTGAAAAAATAGTTCTCCACCGCTTCCGAGACGGTCTTGTCCTCGCTCACGGTAATGACGGGCGAGGACATGAGGTCCTTGACCTTAAGCCCTTCGAGCGCCCTCTTTATCACGACCTGCTGGTAGCCGCTTTCCGCGGCCTGCCTGACGAAAACGCCGATGAGCACGAACCAGAGCCCTCCTATGAAGTTCCCCACGAATATCTGCATGAAGCCCGCGACTATTAGGAATAGGGCGAACCCCTTTCCTATGTCGCTCGCCACCCTAGTGGCCCTGTTCAGGTCGCCGGTCTTGAGCCACCAGAGGGCCCTGAAGACCCTGCCGCCGTCTAGCGGGAAACCGGGTATCATGTTGAATATCAGAAGGACCAGGTTTATGAGGGCGAGATAGCCCAGTATGGAGTTGAGGACCGGGTAGGTTTCGCCGCTTACCGCGCGGGAGCTTATCCAGAAGAATATCGCGAGCACCAGGCTTGCCGCCGGCCCTGCTATGGCGATCTTCAGTTCGGTCTTCGCGTCCTCCGGCTCTTTTGTGAGCTGCGCGACACCGCCGAATATGAAAAGTGTTATCTCCCGTATGTCCAGGGCCAGCCTGTTAGCCGTGTATGAATGCGATATCTCGTGGATCAGGACGCAGGCGAAGAGGAGCAGGGCCGAGACAATGCCCATGATCACGTAAGTGCCGGGACCCAGGCCGGGGAGCGTGAAAGGGAAATAGCCGTAGGCGAGCGACCAGGCGAAGATGGCGAAGATTATGAACCAGGTATAGTCGATCGATACCTGTATGCCGAGCACCTTGAGGAGTTTTATTCCCCTGCCGTTCATTTTGCTCTCTCTGGGTTTATTCGTTCCCGCCCGGCTTTAATTAGAGTCTATCAGACAGGCAGGGGCGCCGCAAGAAGTGGCTACTTTGAGCCGACGCCTTGTTTTGCGATAGAATAGGTTATACAATGCGCCTGGCCGGCAGACGCTCTGAAGAAGTCAGGGCGGTACGGGCCGAAAGGTCTCTCATAATGAGCGCGATAGTAGAGGTAAGAGGACTAACCAAGATATTCAACAGGCAGAAGAAGGCCGTAGACGGCATCTCTTTCGAGATGCGAGAGGGCGAGATACTGGGCCTTATCGGCCCGAACGGCGCCGGTAAGACTACCACCCTCCAGATGCTCCTCGGCCTCACGACACCCACCTCCGGCGAGATAAGGATATTCGGCCTGGACATAGAAGCGGAGAGGGAGGAGATACTACGGCAGGTCAATTTCTCGTCCTCTTATATCTCGCTACCATATTCGCTTACCGTCGAGGAGAACCTGACGGTCTTCTCCCGCCTCTATGGCGTGAGGGACAGGAAGGAGAGGATAAGGGAACTCCTCACCATCTTCGAGATAATCGACATAAAGGACACGCCCACGCGGAGGCTCTCTTCCGGCCAGATAACGAGGGTGTGCCTATGCAAGGCGCTCCTCAACAGGCCCAGGGTGCTCTTCCTTGACGAGCCCACTGCGAGCCTCGACCCCGACATGGCAGACAAGACGCGCAGCCTTCTTAGAAAAATAAAGGAGGAGGAGGGGCTCTCAATCCTCTATACCTCCCACAATATGAAGGAGATGGAAGAGATGTGCGACAGGGTGATATTCATGGACAGGGGGCGGATAATCGCGGTCGGCGACCCGGAGAGCATACTCCGGGAGTTCGGGGGCAGGACCCTTGAGGAGGTGTTCATAAAAATAGCGAGGCCAGGAAAGTGAGCCGGAGGCACCAGAGGATACTGGCCTACACCATACGCCACCTTTATCTCTATAAAAGGAGCCTCCCGAGGCTCATGGAGATTTTATACTGGCCGGTCCTGGACCTCCTTGTCTGGGGATTCGTGACCGTCTATCTATCGCGGCAAGAAGGAGCCGTCCCCGGTTTCGTGACCTTCTTCATAGGCGCGCTCATACTCTGGGACCTCCTCTTCAGGAGCCAGCAGGGCATATCCGTCTCGTTCCTCGAAGACGTCTGGTCGAGGAACCTCCTCAACATATTCGTAAGCCCGCTGAGCGCGACGGAATACATACTCTCGCTCCTTTTCCTCAGCACCATAAAGCTCGTCCTTACAGCGACTGTAATGGTCACGCTCGCGTGGCTCCTCTATGCCTTCAATATCTTCGCTCTGGGGCTTACGCTCGTGCCGCTCGTCCTTAACCTTATCGTAATGGGATGGGCGGTCGGCATACTGACCACCTCCCTGATACTCAGGTTCGGGCAGGAGGCCGAGGTGCTCGCCTGGGGTGTTGCGCTCCTGTTCCAGCCGGTCTCGGCAGTTTTCTATCCGGTCGAGGTCCTGCCGTGGTTCCTCCGCGCGGTCGCCAACTACATACCCGCGGCGCATATTTTCGAGGGCATGAGGCTCGTCCTCAATACAGGCGAGTTCCCGGCCAGGGAGGTGGCGGCCGCAGCAGCTCTGAACTTCGTCTATATAGTGCTTTCAGTCCTTTTCTTTTACTGGAACTTCAGGGTGGTGAGGAGGAAGGGGCTCCTTGCGAAGGTCGGCGAATAAGTGCGGGCCCGGTGCTTGAATCAAAAAAAAGCCGTTCCGGGGGGCCGCGTTTTTTTCGAAGCCCGCCGGAACGGCCCGGGAAGGGGCTATGCCGCCCTCCCTTTGTACGCCTGTCCTTCGATGCAGTATCCCGCTTCTTTCCACTCCTTAATCCCTCCCTCGTACCTCCAGATATCGCTAAAGCCGAGGGAGTCCAGCTTATCGGCCGCTATGGCGCTCGCAACGCACCTGGGACCGGAGCAGTAGAGGACTACTGTATCGTCCTTGTTCAAGATATTCGGTGCGTCCCTGCCTATCGTCGGGGCGGGTATGTTTATGGAGCCGCATATGTGCTCGTATTCGAAATCCTCCGGGTCGAGCACGTTCACCAGGACAAAGCTCTCTCCGCTGTCCATCATTTCCTTGAGATCTTCCCTTGTCAAGTCCCTGACCATGGCGATTACCTCCTGCCGTGCCGAAGCCTTTGCCTTTTATTGCCCGGAAGGGAAATCCCGGATAAAGACTCTCCTCCCGGAGCTAAAAAAATCCATCTGATTGACTATAGTCCTTTCCGGGGGACATTTCAAGGCAGGCTTGGTAATTGGGCTATTCCGTAAGTGAGCGGAGGGTCCGGCTGTATACGAGGTGGTCGGAATCGGAAAAGAGGACGAAACGGACGATGTCCAGCCTGCCCTTGTTCCCCTTTATAAAGTCCTGGACAGTTGAAAGGGCCACGTTTGAGGCCGCCTCGACAGGGTATCCGTAAGCGCCGGTGCTTATGGAGGGGAAGGCTATGGACTTGAGGCCCTTTTCCAAGGCGAGCTTGAGGCTAGAGCGGTACGCGCTCTCAAGGAGCATGGGCTCGTTATGGAGGCCGTCCTTGTAAATCGGGCCGACCGCGTGGATTACGAATTTCGCGCGGAGCTTTCCGCCCGTAGTCATTACAGCGCTCCCGGTCGGGCAGCCTCCTATTTTCCTGCACTCTTCCATTATGGCGGGGCCGCCGGCCCTGTGGATCGCGCCGTCCACACCGCCCCCGCCCGCGAGCCGGGAGTTGGCGGCGTTCACGATTGCGTCAGTCTCCTGCAGGGTGATGTCCCCCTTTACGAGAGAGACCCTGGCGCCTTCGATGGTTATCTCCAATCCGGTCCTCCAACGCTTTTTACCCGATTATATCAGAGAGGCCTTCTTGCAAGGATTCGGTAATGGGAGGGATTGAGCTTTGAAGCCTGGACCACGTCAAAGCCGGATTCTTCCATAAAAGACCTGGCGTCCCCGGCAGGTATGCGCTCTTCGAGGGGCGGGCCCTTTTCCTCGGCCTTTTTCTCCCAGTCGAGGAGAAGGAGGGTGCCTCCGGGCTTTAATATCCTCCTTGCCTCGCGAAGGAGCCTGGTCTTGTCCCCGGTCTCATGGAGCACGAAAGCCATGAGCGCGAAATCGGCTGTAAAGTCGGCCAGGGGGACCTCGTACTCTTCGGATTTCATGAGGATGACGTTGTCAGGAGGGTTTTTCCTGTCCCTGAGGTAAATTAGCATATCCGCCTGCGTGTCGACGGCAAAAGCCATGCCTGTAGGTCCAATTATCCTGGCTGCCGGTATCGTAAAAAAGCCGGGGCCAGAGCCTATATCGGCAAATGCCTGGCCTGCCCGGAGTCCTGCCTCACGCAAAACCCGCTCTGGCGAGAGATCTTTCTCCCTCTCCTCGCTCATGAGCCTCTCGAGGTGCTCCGGGTTGAACTTGTGCATCAGAAGCCCCCGGTCCGGAGATATGTGGCGAAAAGGACGATAAGGAGGGCTATCATGAGGTTAGTCCTCCCGAATATCTTCGCAAGATTCGAATACCCAGGCGAGCTTCGCGCCCTGGGTCCGAGCCAGAAGTCGTGGACGAGGCTCGATATGACGATAAGCGCGACCAGGGCGAGCTTGGCGGCCAGCGCCTGCCCGAAGCCCGAATGGAGGTCCGGGTTGATTATGGCGGAAGGCGGGAGCGCCCAGAGATAGTAGAGCATCACAGGGCCGGTCACAAGGAGCGTGATTATCGCGACCCAGCCCCAGAACCTGTATCGCTTGCCCACGACCTGGTATATCTGCGATTTGGCCTTTGGGTCCGGCACGCTCTTTAGATACGGCGCAATGACGAGCACAAGAAAGAGCATGCCCCCTATCCAGAATATGGCGGCCAGTATGTGGAGGAGAATCGCTGCCTGAAGTATCATTCAGAAAAGCCTCCTTGAAAAAGTATGTGAATACTATATCTTATTCCCGCGCGCCTTTCCATGATGTAAATCATCTGCCTGGAGCGGCATTGTCCGGCTCTCACTTTGGAGTGCAGGGCAGGCGCGGAACAAAGGGTTTTGGTATAATTAAGTCAGGAGGTGAGGGAAATGCTTGGCTGGGCTTTGACTTTCTTTATAATAGCCATAATAGCGGGGCTTTTGGGTTTCACCGGCATAGCCGGCGCGGCAGCCTGGATAGCCCAGGTCCTTTTCGTAATAGCGCTCGTCGTCTTCCTGGTTTTCCTGTTCCTCGGGTATTCCGGGTACAAGAAGATAACGAAATGACCTGAAACCTCCGCCTGAAACAAAAAAAAGCCCTGCATGTTAAGGCATGCAGGGCTTTTTTTTGTTCCCCTTAAAACTTTATCCGCACAAGGTCGATACTCTCTATCTTTTCGACCATGTCGAGCTTCTCGTCATAGAGCTTCTGCGCCTTGACAACCGGGAGCCCGAGCTTTATTGTGCCGTCCTTTTCCACCTCGGCAAAGGACGAGTCCTGCATGCTCCGGCCGATGCCGTATGCGGCGCCGACAAGGACGCCTACGGCCGCGCCGGTCGGTATGTATTCGATGTGGTCGCCGGGGTCATCCGTAAGGAACATGACGGCAGTGCCCAGAAGGCCGCCTATGAGGCCGCCGTAGATAGAGTCCCTTAGGGTCCGCTGCATGGCGTCCTCGGCATAAGCGCCAGTCGCTGAGGCGAAAAAGGCGATTAGCATGAGGAGAGATATAATCTTTTTCATTATTATTCCCTTATGCGCCCGAGCGCTTTGAACCGATGCGTTTAACGATAAACGGGTGACTGCCGCTCTCAAACATGATACAGTACCCAAATGATTTCTGTCAAGCGGTTAATCCCCCGTCTTAACGAGAGTGAATCACCCAAGCCTTTCAACATGCGGTTAAGGGCTGTCTCCGAGGGAGCGGGTGCCTCCCCAAAAATATAATAATTTCAAATAGTTGCGCATGCAGGGCGCGCCCCCGGAAGACTTGACATAAGTTTAATCATAGATATACTGAGAACAGGAGGGGAGATGACGATAAGTGCCGATATTTTCGACCTCGCTATCTTTTTGATCGGTTTAGGATTTTTCATTCTCGCAGTAGCATCGATCCCCGCCGTTCTGCAGCTTAAAAGGACTTTCAAGGCGGTCGAGGACCTTACGCTCGAGGCGAGGAAGTCCGTCGAGATAGTAAACTTTATCGGAGCAAGGGCAAAGGACCAGACCGCCGATATCGAGGAGCTCGTAACGAGGGTAAAGGACCTGGGTATCAAAGTCACCGGGCTTGGCGAGCTACTGGTCGATAACATCAAGCTTCCGCTAATAAGTTTCCTCAGTTTCCTTTTCGGGGCCGAGGAAGGCCTGAGGAGGTTTTTCCGCAGGGACGCAGAAAAAAAAGGAGGGGAAAAAGATGAACAACTCTAAGGGCGTGGCCATGGCTTTCCTCTTAGGCGGGGTTATAGGCGCGGGGCTTGCCCTGCTTTTCGCCCCGTCTTCCGGTTATGAGACCAGGAGGAAGATAAAGGACAACATTGAAGACGCAGGCGACTGGACCGTGGACAGGTACCAGGACGCGCGTTATAAGATGGCCGAGTCGTCGGGCAAGGTAAAGCAGTTCATCGGAGAGAAGAAAGAGGACCTCCAGGCAGCCTTCGAAGCCGGCAAAGATGCCTTTCAGAAGGGCAAGGAGCGGCTTACGAGGGAATCGTAGCCAGGGCACTGATATTATCAGCATTCAAAAGCGCGGACCTGGGCAAGGCCCCGTTCCTCACGCGTATTCATCGCTCCCTTCTCCGCCAGAGTGGAACCTGACCGGTTAGAGAGCCGGCCTGCCTTGAAGTGCGCCTACCATGAGGAACGGGGGGCTATGGCTGACGAGCTGGTCACATTGAGCGTTTTCACCGCTGACGTGGGAGGGTTCGTCGGGCACGCGAGCAGCCACCCGGACGTGCTCGATACGGCAAGGGAAAGGCTCCAGGCGTCCCGGGGAAAAGGCAAGCTAAAGGACTTCCATATCCTGAGGTGCGGCGACGACCTCAATCTCATTATCTCCCACTACGGCGGGCTCAACGATAGAGTGATGCACGGGCTTGCCTGGGATACTTTTACCGCCTGCAGGGAGACGGCCGAGGAGCTCAAGCTATACGCGCCCAGGAGGGGCATGCTCGAGGACTTCGCTGGGAACGTGAGGTCCACTGGCCCCGGTGTTGCCGAAATTGAGTTTGCGGAGCGCACAAGCGAGCCTGTCGTCGTCTTCATCGCGAACAAAACAGTATCAGGCTCATGGAACCTGCCGCTTTTCAGGGTCTTCGGCGACCCTTTCAATACCTCCGGGCTCGTATCCGACCCTGCCATGCTGAACGGATTCACCTTCAGGGTGCTCGACCTGAGGGAAGGGCAGGCAATAGACCTCAAGACTCCCGAAGATCTGCACCTTCTGCTGGCACTGGCGGGCTCCACATCGAGATACGTCATAACATCCGTCAAAAGGAACACTGACGGCGAGATCGCGGCCGTCATATCCTCCGAGAAATACGACATCCTGGCCGGGGCCGTATGCGCGGGATGCGAGCCGGCGATGGTCGTAAGGTGCCAGGCGGGCCTGCCCGCTGTGGGGGAGGCGGTCGAGGCGTTCGCTTTCCCCTTTCTTGTGGCAGGCTGGATGCGGTATTCCCACATAGGCCCGCTCATGCCGGTGCCTTTTTACGAGGCTCATGCGACGAGGTTCGACGGCCCGCCCAGGGTCATCTCGGCCGGATTCCAGCTATCAGGCGGCCGCCTGATAGGTCCCCTCGATATGTTCGACGACCCTGGTTTCGACAGGGCCAGGAAGGTCGCGAACGAGACGGCTGATTACCTCCGGAGGCACGGCCCCTTTCGGCCGCACAGGCTTCCACAGGAGGAGCTCGAATTCTCCTCCCTCCCTATAGTCCTCGAAAAGGTGAAGGGAAGATTCAGGAAGGTTTAACGGCTGCTGAAAAACCCGCTTCGAGGCGTCATCTTCAAAATCCGTCATTGCGGCATACAAGTAAATACGCCGTACTCCTCTTTTTTCGTCCTTGCATCTTGAGCTTTTTAAGCAGCCTGAATGTGATCTTGATTTCAGCAAACCGTTAAACGGAAAACGGGTAGCCTTCGGCTTCCCTTGAAACCCCAGGTGCTATGGCGCTAAGACCGGGACGCACAGGCAGAACGCCTGGAAGGAGCGAAAAATACCTGTCCGCGGGCAAGCTGCCGACCGGGCTCCTTGAGAAGCTACTCAAGAAGTATTCAGTTACGGACCCGAGCGTCGTCGTCGGTCCGGCAATAGGAATCGATTCCGCGATAATAGATTTCCCCGGTGAGTTCCTTGCGGCAAAATCCGACCCCATCACTTTCGTTGCCGAGGACATCGGGTATTACGCCGTTCATGTAAACGCGAACGATATTGCCGTGATGGGCGGCACACCAAGGTGGTTTCTGGCTACCGTGCTCCTGCCCGGGGGCAGTGCAACAGCCAGGATGGCGGAGAGCGTATTCTCACAACTCCGGAAGGCCTGCAAGGACGCGGGGCTTTCGCTCTCGGGCGGCCATACCGAGATTACCGAAGGAATAGACAGGCCCATACTCGTCGGCCATGCCCTGGGCACGGTGCCCAGGGAACGCGTCATAACCGCCGGAGGGGCAAGGCAGGGGGACGATATAATACTTACGAAGGGAGTAGCCATCGAGGCCACGAGCATCATAGCTAGGGCTCTAGGGGACGAGCTTAAGAGGACCTTCCCCGCTTCCTTCATAAAGAGGTGCAGGGATTATATAAGAAGGCCCGGGCTTAGCGTTGTGAAGGACGCCAGGGTGGCTCTTTCCGCCGGCAGGGTGAACTCGATGCACGACCCGACCGAGGGAGGGCTCGTGGCAGGCCTCCATGAGCTCTCAATGGCCGCGGGCGTCCGGCTTGTTATGGAGCGCGCCCTTATACCTGTGCTTCCTGAATCAAGGGCCCTCTCGGAATACTTCCGCATAGACCCGCTCGGGTCCATCTCCTCCGGGGCGCTCCTCCTCTCCTCCCCTCCGGAGGATTCCATGAAGATAAATAAGGCCCTGGCCTCCGAAGGTATAGTCTCAGCAATAATAGGCCGCGTAGAGGGCAAGGGCAGGGGCGTAAGGATGATCGAAAACGGGAAATCGAGGGCCCTTCGGCTTTTCGATAGAGACGAGATTACTAAAATATTGTTATAATTAAAAAGGAGCCATACAATGCCAAAGAAGGCTGGCAAAGGCCTTATGCAGAAGGCCGCGCACATGGTAAGGAGGAAGGCCATGGACCCTGGAGGGGATCCTTATCTAAATAAGGAAGCCCCGAAGGACATGGCCCTCTGCAAAAGGTGCGGAGCCGTATATCACGAGAAGAGGTGGTATAAGAGGGAGGACCTTCCGGAGAAGCTGGAAAATAAGCCGAATACCGACTTGGTCTTCTGCCCCGGGTGCCAGAAATTACGGGACAAGTACCCGGGCGGTTATCTCACGATAGAGGGCAGCTTCGTCGAGGAGCACGGGGACGAGATAGTGCGCCTCATAGAAAACAAGGAAGACAGGCAGATATACATAAACCCGCTTGAAAAGGTCATGGATATAAGGCGGCGCGACGGACGGATAGAAGTCGAGACCACCACCGACAAACTCGCACAGAGGATAGGCCTCATTATCCAGAAGGCGTTTAACGGCGAGATAACTTACAAATGGAGCACTGATAACAGGATCGCAAGGATCGTATGGAGGAGGGACGACACTTAGCGTCCCGGAGAAGGGCTTGCAAAATATGACGATGGAAGCAAGGCTTTACAGGAAGGTCGAGGGAGGCCGCGTAGTCTGCGGCCTTTGTTCCTTCCGGTGCCGGATAGAAGACGGCAGGCACGGGGTATGCGGGGTGCGGGAGAATATCGGGGGCGTCCTTTACACACGAACATGGGGAAGGGTCGTTGCCGAGAACATCGACCCCATAGAAAAAAAGCCCCTGTATCACTTCCAGCCGGGGTCGCTCTCCTACTCGATAGCGACCGTGGGCTGCAATTTCAGGTGCCTTCATTGCCAGAATTCCGAGATATCCCAGGCGCCCAGGGAGAGAAAGCTTGTAACAGGCGAAGAGAACTCACCCGAGGAGATAGCCTCGGAGGCTTACGAGACGGGCTGTTCGAGCATTTCCTACACGTATACCGAGCCGACGATATTCTTCGAGTTCGCGGAGGACGCAGGCGTGCTGGCAAAGGGGAAGGGCCTTAAGAACATATTCGTGACCAACGGCTACATGACAGGCGAATGCCTCGGCGAGCTTGAGGGCCTGCTGGACGCGGCAAACGTGGACCTCAAGTCCTTCAGCGATTCGACTTACCGCAAGGTGTGCGGCGCAAGGCTCGCCCCGGTGCTGGAATCGATCGAACGGATGCGTGAGCTGGGGATCTGGGTGGAGGTGACGACGCTCGTAATACCCGGCATGAACGACAGCGAGGGCGAGTTGCGTGAAATCGCAAAATGGATCCACCGGACAGACAAGAGGATGCCCTGGCACATAAGCGCGTTCCATCCGGCATACAAGATGACAGACGTCCCGCGCACCCCTGTGGAAACGCTAGAAAGGGCAAGGGAAATAGGTCTTGAAGAGGGGCTCAGGTACGTCTATACCGGGAACATACCCGGCCACAAAGGCGAATCGACCTACTGCTACAATTGCGGCGCGCTCCTAATCGAGCGGCTGGGCTTCAGGGTCAAAAGAAACGATATAGCCGATTCGAAATGTCCGAAGTGCGGGGTCGTGATAGACGGGGTCGAGCTTTAGGGGGCCAATTCTTTCCGGTGCCTGCTTATGGTTTGTTTGTCATCCTTCCAGTTCACTTTAGCTAAAAAATTCTATGGGCGTCGAGATTGCAAAAAAGCTTTTGCGCGCTGCCGCGCTTTTTTGGGTATAAGGCTCTCGCTACCCCGCCCCAATCCTCCTGGCTCGCCCTTAGTCGCTAGGCCTCTTTGGGTCCGAGCTCCTGCTTCCTCGCCTCGCTCGCCCTCCCCCAGCCCTATGCTCATAACGCCTTATACCCGTGGTTGTTTTGTAATGCAAAAACAAGTGCAGCAATGGTCTTTTTTGTCTTGAATCAAACCCGGAGGGTAATGCGAGCGCTGCATAAGGGAGGAAGAGCGTGAACGGGCCGGGGGAGGCGGCTAGCAAGCGAGCCTTACCCTCAAAAACCGCACGGCAGTGCGGAAAAGGCCTTTACCAGGAACTTCATAAGAGAATAAACCGGCAATTCCTCCAATAAACCGCGTTCCCTCTCAACCTGCTATAATTGAATAAACGGCTGCGCATCTTCCTGCGAGGGGGAGCTGCTCTCTCCCCCGACTAAACCAATAGCCTGTGCCCTGCGGGGCGGAAGGAGGGGCGAGATGCTTGTTGAGTTCAGCATAATGCCGATAGGCAAGGGCGAGAGCATGGGAGACTCGATCGCGAGTGTTTTGAAGGTCGTGGACGAGAGCGGCCTTCCCTACAAGGCAAACTCAATGGGGACGGTCGTCGAGGGCGGCTGGGACGAGGTAATGGGGCTCATAAAGAAATGCCACGAGGAGGTGCTTAAGACCGCGCCGAGGGCCACGAGCACGATCAGCATCGACATAAGGCCCTCGAAGCCCGACGACCGCCTTGTCGAACGGCTGAAGAGCGTAGAAAGGCGTCTCGGCAGGGAGGTCAAGAAATAATAGAGATAGACGGGAGCTACGGCGAGGGCGGGGGACAGATGGTCCGCTCCGCCCTGACCCTCGCTTCCCTTACAGGCCTCCCTTTCAGGGTCTGCAACATTCGGGCAGGGAGGGAATCGCCCGGGCTCAAGCCCCAGCACCTACTGAGCGCCAGGGCCGCCGCAAATATAACGGGCGGGGTGCTCAAGGGGGCAAAGCCGGGGTCTATGACTCTCGAATACCTGCCGGGCAGGCTTAAGCCCGGCAGGTATTCCTTTGACGTGGGCACGGCAGGGTCAACGGGACTCATTTTTCAGACCGTCCTTCCGGCGCTTCTTTTCGCGGGCGGCCCGTCGTCAGTTAGCATAAGAGGCGGCACGCACGTTCCCTGGAGCCCTATTCCTGAATACCTCGAAGAGGTCTTTCTCCGGGCCGTTCGGCCCATGGGGCTTAAGGTCTCGTCGGGGATGCGCAGGCGCGGATATTATCCGGCCGGAGGCGGCTCGCTCGAAGCGGATATCAGCCCGGTTGAAAAGCCCCTCTCTCCCTTATTGATAAAAGGACGCGGCAGACTCAAGAGGATTGAAGTCCTTTCCGCTGTATCTAACCTGCCGCTCTCGATAGCGGAAAGGCAGCTCAAGGCAGCCCTGTCCGTCCTTCATGAGTTCTCAAGCATTACAGAAGCCAGGGCATTGGATGCGCCTTCAGTGGGAAGGGGCACTTCCGTCTTCATCCTTGCTGAATTCGAGAGCGTAAGGGCAGGCTTCACCTCGCTCGGGGCCAGGGGCAAAAGGGCCGAGGCCGTGGGCAGGGAAGCGGCGGAAAGTTTCCTTCATTATATGAAGAGAGGAGGCGCGCTCGACAGGCACCTTTCGGACCAGGTGGTCCTCTTCACTGCGCTGGCAGGCGGCACGTCTTTTTTCACCGCCTCGGAGATAACGAGGCACCTTCTTACCAACATCCATGTCATAGGGAAGTTCCTGCCTGCACTTTTCCATGTGGAAGGAGCCCTCGGAGACGAGGGCTCGGTCAGGGTGGAAGGGGTGTCATTTCAAAAGCCTGAAAATTGGTGAAATTATATCCCGCACTCTGGTATCCTTTGGAGGATTTCAAAATACACGGAGACTTTCATTGCGATGGAACCTGCCGCATCGTTCATGCACGATTTTTTCCTGGTCCTTATCCCGCTCTTTGTGGCAATGGAGCCGGTAGGGCTCATTCCCATCTATCTCGCGATGACAAGGGCCATGGATAGCGGGCAGAAGAGGAACGTGCTCTTCTACTCGGTCGTGACCGCCGCCGCAATAACCATAGCATTCCTGATGGTGGGGAGGGCCGTTTTCCTGGCCCTCGGCATAACCATATCGGATTTCCAGATAGCGGGCGGCCTCATTCTCCTTTCCATAGCCATCGTCGATATAGTCCATACCGCACGGATGGTGCCAGGCATGCCGGTAACGATAGGAGTAGGGATAGTCCCAATAGGAACGCCACTCATAGCGGGGCCCGCGGCGCTTACAACACTTTTAATGCTGAGCGATCTTTACGGCTTTACCGTAACGCTCTCGGCCTTGCTCGTTAACCTCTTCATCGTCTGGCTCGTATTCTTCTTTGCCGAAAGGATAGTGGGCTACATAGGGGAGAACGGCGCGCTTGGAGTCTCGAAGGTAATATCCCTTCTCCTTGCGGCCATAGCCGTCATGATGATACGGAGGGGGCTGGAGACGCTCTTTTTCTAGCAGGCTCTGAAAAAGCCCAATCTGCTGTGTCGTCTTCAAGATTCGTCATTGCGCGTACTAAAAAATACGCCTCATTCCTAATTTTTCGACTCCTTGCATCTTGAGCTTTTTGAGCAGCCTGCATGTGAGTTTGAGTTTTCAGCAACCTGCTTGTGGATGACGATACGCGAGCTGAAAAGGACCGGGGGTTTTGGTTGGCCCCCGGCCCTCAGACGGAAAGGGGCGGCGTAAGGAGGGCCTTTTCCTCCGGGAAGCCGAACATCAGGTTCATGTTCTGCACGGCCTGGCCTGAGGCGCCCTTGACGAGGTTGTCTATGGCCGAGACCACGACGACCCTTTTGCCGTCGGCAAAAAGGCCTATGTCGCAGAAGTTCGACCCCCGCACCTGGCTTATGTCCGGGAAGGAGCCCTGGGGCAGGAGCCTTACGAACCTCTCACCCGAGTAGAATTCCCTGTAGAGCGAAAAGAGGGCGGATGAGGTCAGCTCTTCATTGAGCCCCGCGTACGCTGTCGTGAGTATGCCCCTTGAGGCCGGTATGAGGTGCGGGGTAAAACGCACCCCGAGCGTGCTTCCTGCCGCGGTTGAAAGCTCCTGCTCAATCTCGGGTGTGTGCCTGTGGCAGCCGACCTTGTATGCCTTGAAGCCCGAGGCGACCTCTACGAAAGACGTCTCAAGGCCCGCGTTTCTTCCGGCCCCGGATAGGCCGCTCTTTGAATCTATGATGACCGTGCCTTCGGCAAGAAAGCCCTTTTTCGCAAGGGGGGCAAGCGCCAGGACCGCGCTCGTCGGATAGCACCCGGGGTTTGCTATAAGGCGCGCCCCTTTTATCTCCTCCCTCTTAAGCTCGGGAAGCCCGTAGACCGCCTGCGAAAGAAGATTAACGGACTTGTGCTCTCCGTACCACGCCTTGTAGACGCCGGGGTCGCGGAGGCGAAAATCAGCGCTTAAGTCGATGACCTTCGAGCCTTTCAAGAGCTCCGGCACGACCTCCTGGGATGCGCCGTGAGGCATGGCGCTGAAGGCGAGGTCGGCCTTTACCGCCTTCACGTCCTCGGGGTCGCTGAATACCAGGTTGTCGTAGAAGCCCCTGAGGGCCGGGAATACCTCGGATACGGTCTTTCCTTTGTACTGCCTGGATGTGGCCTCAACCACCTCTGCACCGTCGTGCAGGGCAAGTATCCTCAGCAGCTCCAGCCCGGTGTATCCGCTCGCGCCGAAAATAGAGACTTTCATTCGAACCCCCTCACTAAAGATGCGACTCCACAAAATAAAAAAGGGGAAGGCCGGACCGGCCTTCCCCTAAGGACGAATACAGGTAATTACCTCTTGGAGAACTGGAACCGTTTCCTCGCGCCTTTCTGGCCGTACTTCTTCCTTTCCTTCATCCTCGGGTCCCTGGTGATGAGGCCCGCCTTCTTCAAAACGCCCCTGAAGGACTCGTCGGCAAGGCAGAGGGCCCTGGCTATGCCGTGCCTTACGGCGCCTGCCTGGCCGCTTTCGCCGCCGCCGTTCACGTTGGCTATCACGCTGAACTTCGCGGAGGTCTCGGTAAGGTTCAAGGGCTGCCTTACGATGCTCCTCAGGGTGTCGCGGCTGAAGAACTCGTTCACGCTCTTCCTGTTAACAGTTATATCGCCGGCCCCGGCAAGGAGCCTTACCCTTGCGACCGAGGTCTTGCGTCTGCCGACTGCGCTGAATACGTCTGCCATTTACTTTCTCCCGATAAGAATAAATTGAATGCCTTATTTGGCCAGGGCGACCGGGCCCTGGGCCTGATGGGGGTGCTTGTCCCCGGTGTATACCTTGAGCTTCTTGAACATGTCCCTGCCGAGCGGCCCCTTGGGGAGCATCCCCCATACCGCCTTCCGGATGACCTCATCCGGCTTCCCGGAGGAGAGCTTCTCGAGCGGGACGGATTTCAAACCGCCGGGGTACATGCTGTGGTGGTAATAGACCTTGCCGGTCATCTTCTGCCCGGTCACGGCTATCTTTTCGGCGTTTATTACGACGACGAAATCACCGGTATCGAGGTAAGGGGTGTAAGTGGGCCTGTGCTTGCCCCGGAGCACCGTGGCTATGCGGGTTGCAAGCCTGCCGAGGTTCTCCCCCTTGGCGTCTACAAGGTACCATTTCTTCGCGTTTGCGTCTACTTTTGGAATGAATGTCTTCATCTTAGTCCCCGAATATCGATTTGAATTCTAAAATTTAAAGTATTCGGCGGACTTTGTCAAGGGTTAATTTCCGATGAAAGGGAGGGTTGTCTACGGGCCCGGCCCGGCCAACGCCCAAACCCCTGATTGACCGGGGGCCGGGTGTATGCTAAGTATACTATCCATGGACGAAAAAGCCGCCAGGGCCGAGATAGACCGGCTGAGAAAAGAGATAAATTACCATAATTACCGCTATTATATCCTGGATAGCCCCGTAATAACAGATGCCGAGTACGATCGGCTCATGAAGGCCCTCCAGGACCTCGAAGCGGCCTTCCCTCATCTGATAACCCCGGACTCACCCACCCAGAGGGTGGGTGAGAAGCCCCTAGCGGCCTTCGGGACCCTCAAGCACTCCATACCCATGCTCTCCCTCGGAAACGCGTTCTCCGACGAGGACGCGATCGAGTTTGACGCCAGGATAAAAAGGCAGGCGAATCTCCCGCCTGATGAGAAAGTAGAATACGTTGGTGAGCCCAAGATGGACGGGCTCGCGGTGGAGCTTGTATACGAGGACGGCTTATTTGCCAGGGGCTCTACCAGGGGCGACGGTGTAGTGGGTGAAGACGTAACGCAGAACCTGAGGACCATACGCTCTGTGCCGCTTAAGCTATCGGGCAAGGCGCCCGCCTACCTTGAGGTCCGGGGCGAGGTATTCCTCCCTCTTGAGGCCTTCAGGAAAATAAACCGGGAACGCGAGTCAAAGGGAGAGCCGCTTTTCGCAAACCCGAGGAACGCGGCTGCCGGGTCAGTGCGGCAGCTTGATCCGAGGATCACGGCTTCAAGGCCCCTCGATATATTCTGCTACGGGCTCGGACTTGCCGAAGGGGCGGAGATAAAGACTCATTTCGAGTCGCTTGAGCTCATAAAAAAGCTCGGGCTCAAGGTAAACCCGTTCGTCAAGCGTCTTTCCGGGATAGAAGAGGCCTTGAGATACCATCACGAGATAGAGGAGAAAAGGGAGGGGCTCAATTACGAGCTCGACGGCGCGGTCTTGAAGGTCAACAGCATCGCCCTCCAGGAACGGCTGGGCATGCTCACAAGGAGCCCGCGCTGGGCGATCGCGTACAAGTTCGCGCCAAAGCAGGAATCGACCCGCGTTAAAGATATATTGGTGGGAGTGGGGAGGACCGGGGCGCTTACCCCTGTTGCGCTCCTTGAGCCTGTCCAGGTCGGGGGCGTGACGATCGAGCGCGCTACCCTCCATAACCTCGACGAGATTGAGAGGAAGGACGTGAGGTCCGGAGACACCGTCATCGTGCAGAGGGCAGGGGACGTTATACCCGAGGTCCTTACGGTAATAAAAGAAAAGAGGCCACCCCAAGCTAAAGAGTTCCGGATGCCGGAGGAGTGCCCGGATTGCGGGTCTAAGGTGGAGAGGGTCGGAGCCATACATTACTGCACCGGGGGGCTCCTCTGCCCGGCGCAGCTAAAGGAGAGCATAAGGCACTTCGCCTCCAAAAGGGCCATGGACATCGAAGGCATGGGGGAGAAGCATGTAGAGCAGTTCGTGGAGGCGGGCCTCATTAAGGACGTGGCCGACATCTACATAGAGCTTACGCCGGATAACCTCCGTAACCTTGCCAAATGGAAGGATAAGTCCATATCCAATCTCGTCACGGCCGTTGAAAAAAGCAAAAGGCCGACGCTCGAGAAGCTCATTTACGCCCTCGGCATAAAGGGCGTGGGCGAGCGGCTCGCGATGGTGCTGGGAAAGCAATTCGGGTCTCTCGAAAACCTCATGAAGGCTCATGAGGAAGAGCTTATCGCTGTGCCGGAGATAGGACCCGGCACAGCGAAGGCGGTAGTTGACTTTTTCCGGGAGCCGCATAACCGGCAGGTCATTGAGAAGCTTAAGAAGGCCGGAGTCGTATTCCCGAAAGAGGAGGAGAAGGGAAAAGGCCCGCTCGCGGGCAGGGTCTTCCTCTTTACCGGAGCGCTCGAATCCTTTACGAGGGATGAGGCAAAGGACCTCGTGACCGCGCTCGGCGGGGAGGCGGCAGGGACCGTCTCCAAGAAAGTGGATTTCGTTGTCGCAGGCGCGGAGCCTGGCTCAAAGTACGACAAGGCCAGAGAACTTGGCTTGAAGATAATAGACGAGGACGAGTTCAGGAGGATGGTGGGGAAGTAGCCATTCTAAGGGGCGGCCCTTTGTACGCGTCGCGCCATCTCCCCCAACTCATGTTTTAGCCACCCCCGGCCCTTCGTATCGCCTACTCCTGTATCACTGTTATTATCCTGGCCGGGTCCTCGGGCGAGCCCAGCGCGATTATCCGCGAGCCCTGTAGGTCTTCGGCAGGAATGGATGCCAGGCTTTTCCATCCCTCCTCTCCGACCCTCCTGCATTCCCCCTGGCTGCAGAAGTCCACTGTAGCCCTGCCGCTTACGGTAATGGGCACCGAAACGCCCTCGGGCCCAAGGAAACCCGGGACCTCGGATTGCAGCACCATAGTGCGGTTTTCAGGGTCCATTTCCCCGAAGCTTCCGGCGTACATGGTCTCATAGAATATCTCTCCCCCGAACTGCTCAAGGAAAGAGGGCTTCTGGGCTTGCGATGGCACGCCCGCCACATAGTCTTCGAGCCCGCCGAAATAATAGGCGGCGCTATCCGACGGCGCGAATACGACGAAAAGAGGCAAAAGAAGCAAGGCCTTGAGCTTTTTCATCCCGGACCTCCTTTTGTTGTCGCAAATACCGGAAGGCGCGCGAATGCGCCGCTCACAGACTATTCCTTAATTGTAGCAAAGATTTCAGGCTGGGCGGGGAGGATGCGGTCGGGGCAGGATATGCGGGGCTGATTCCGTGTCCGGATTGTTTATTTGAAAAAACTTTCCCTCTCGTAGATAAGCGGCCTTGCCCCTGGCCTCCTCACGCCGGCATCCACGGCCTCCCCGATAAAGAGGGTGTGGTCTCCTGCGTCATGGGACGAGGCGACCTTGCAGTCGAGCCATGCGGCGCATTCGATGAGGACCGGGGCGCCCGTGGCCTTTGTCTCGTATTTGACGCCCTCGAACTTGTCGGTCTTTCTGCCGGTCTTCAGGCCGAAGTGTTTCCCAATGCTTATGTCTTCCGGGCCGAGTATGTTGACCGCGAATATTCCCGAGTTCCGTATCATGTCATGCGAGAACCGGGCCTTCCCGACCGAGACGGTCACAAGGGGCGGCACGAACGAGGCCCTGGCGACCCAGGCTGCCGTTAGCGCGTTGGCCCTGCCCTCATACACGGTGCTTATTACGTATACCCCGTGGCTTATGAGGCTCTCAGCCTTTGATATCTCCTCCTTAAGGCTTGACATCCGCGCCTCCGTTCAGGTGCTTGAGCGTTATATCGTCATAGTATGCCACGGCCCTGCTTTTCGTGTTATCCGTGTCTGTCATTACGGCTATCCCGGCTATGGGCGGGGGCTCCTCTCCGAAAAGGGTCCTGTAGTCATCGAGGACGTTCCTTTCCTCATGCACCCAGCGGCCCGCAAGCTCGGGGCCGCTTTCGACGGCTACCATCATCATGCTCTCGGTGAACGGGCTTTCTATGGCCTCCCCTTTCCCGAGGCCGCCTGCCCAGACGTAGGCTATCGTGTTGCCGGCCGGCTCAAGGCTCAAAACGGTCTTTGCGAGCGCCTGCTTAAGTTTCTCATAGGAGGAGGCCTTTTCGGGCTCGTACTCGAATATCACGCAGAGCCTCGCCGCGTAGTCGTCCCCGTCCCTCACCCTTTCGTCCCCGGAAAGCACGTTATCCACCTTCCATCTCCAGGATATGAGTGGAAACTCCCTTGGGTCCGCGCTGAACTTAACATACAGGGCCGATGCCCCGAGCTCGCTATCGGCCATGAGGACGTAATTACCGGTATTCTCAACGACCTTGTACAAGGTGCCTTTTTTCTGCGGAAACTCGAAAGGGCTCCAGTTCCCGGGAAGCCCGGTCGCATGGTCCGGGTCGGAGAACGTCTCAAGAAAGGCGTGTTTCAGGGCTTCGGCATGGACGTAGGCAGCGATCGAGGATGAAAAGAGGAGGACCGCCGCGAAAAGGAAAAACGAAAAGGGACGCTGTGAGGGCCTGGATCGCATGAGGTTTTCCCCGTCGGATTTCAGTTTTTTTTGGGTATTGCTGTCGGGTTAAGAAGAGGTGTTTTTATTTCGAGTGCCTGTCGGCCACCTTGCTTGCGCCGAAAGAGTCGGGTTTGGTCCTTGCCGCGTAGCCGGAGCCTGTCACCATGCCGACCACTTCCTTTATTATCTCCCTGGTCTCGCCGTTTTCGCCGATATCGAGGTGTATCTCAAGAGGCAGGTCCTTGAGCCCCTTTTCGTTCAGCATCTTCCGGAGCACTGATGCAAGCTCTATGCTCATGGTCGCCTCGTAGAAGATGCGCTGCTTCAGGCTCTCCAGTTTTCGTCGCTGCGACTTCTTGTAGAAGTACCTGCCGCCGTGGCCGACCCGGTGGACGACCACGGCGCTTACGAACAGGGTCTCGCTGTTTAGAAATGAATCGGTGCCGATTATTACGTTATAGGTCTGGTCCGGGTTCTCGCTGACGTACTCTATGACCTTATCGAACATTTCGTCGATGCCCAGACGGCCGAAGGTGGGACTTGTGAAATCCTGGAAGCTCCTGTGACAAGTAGATTCCATCCGAAAATCATACAATAAAACTCCTTTAAAAACAACGGGTTTTTGTAAGATGTTCCGCATTACTGGCAGGGCTTCCGCCTCTTCCGTCCCATCTTGACATCCTCTGGGGCCTGCCTATAGTTATAATAGGCATGAAAATTCAATGAATAAAAGGCATTATGGACTCCAAGGGTCTGAACGATTGGAGGGGCGGATGGCTTTGAACCTTAACAATGCCAGCATAGAAGACCTTGCAAATATCTGCGGGATAAGCAGGGAGAGGGCCCAGCTGCTCCTCGATTACAGAGAGGAATACGGGGAGTTCAGGACCTGGGACGACGTTAGAAGCGTACCTGGGTTTTCCCAGCAGGTGATAGAGCAGCTTAAAAGGCAGGGGGCTTCTTTCAATGGTAGGAAGAGATAAAGAAAGGCAAGACGGCGGGAGGGCAGTATGCCTAGGCTTAAAAAAAACACTGTAAAGGGGCAATTCGACGAAACCGGGACCATTCCGAAAGTGGAATCTCCTGGGCAGTACAGGGGCGCACCGGAAGAGAAGGTCCCCGCACCCGGGACATACGTGGACATAGAGCACGGACACGGGCCGATGGGCCTAAGGAGGCTCGGCAAAAAGTTCCTGCATATCAAAAGGAATCTCAGGAAGAAATACGACCGCAGCAAGACCCTTTTCGGAGGCTGGCGCTTTTAGGCCGGCAGGCTGCTGAAAAAGCCGTTGAATGGGTCGTCTTCAAATCGGAACTCCGGCGTACAAGGAAGTACGCCTCTTTCCTCATTTCTTTCGACTCCTTGCCTTGAGCCTTTGAGCAGCCTGAGCTGCTAGAACCTGAAAAGGAACGCGAAGAAGTTCCATCCCATATTGTGCTCGTCGTGGGCATTGGAAAGATGCGTAAATTGTACGCGGAACCGCTCGCCAATGTTTACTCCGGCCCCGAGCGAGAAATTGAAATGCGTCCCGTTTACCTCGCTTATTTTCGATATGTAAGCGCCGCCAAGGTTCAGGTCCCATTTCTCGCTCGGCAGGACGTCATAGTCGATTGATAATGATGAATTCGAGTTGAACGGGCCGTCCCAGTACATGGCTTGCGCGCCCAGTCTCGTCTTCCTGTGGTCGTACCTGAGCACCACGGCATTTGTCCAGGCCGCTTTAATGAAATCAGCTGCATACCCTGCGGAGACCTCGGCTCCGGCCCTATTATGAGTCGATATTACGGCGAGCAGGGACGCGAATAGATAGAAGGCGTTCCTTCGTATCCTTTGGCTCATTCTCGGGCAAGGGACTCCTTTCCTGTTTACGCTCCATCTATTATAGCTGATTTCAATCACTTTTATCGCGCGCCCCGCTTCTATTCCGGCCCCTGGCCGGCCCTGAATAAAAAATACGGAAAAGATCATGAAATACAGACGGTTCTGTGATGCGGGGCAGAAAATATGCACCAAGTTTTTATCCGAGCTGTAAAGGAGATTCCATAACCCCATGCCTGAGCCGGTTATCAATAGCATAGTCCAGGGCACTCTCGGCAGGGTCATAGACAGGCTTGCGGATAAATACCTGCCTTCTTCTGTAAGCGAGAAGGAGCGGGAGGAGTTCCGCATAAGGGCCATGGAGCTGGCGTTGAGGGAGGCCGAGGCACATGCAAATGCCCTTGAGTCCGTGAACGCCACCATCAGGGAAGAAGGCAGAAGCGAGCACTGGATGAGATGGTCCTGGCGCCCCCTTATCGGATTCACGTTCGCGGGTGTCGTCGTCAACAACTATATACTTTTGCCTTACTTCAGGAATCTCGGCCTGCAGCCTATCGAAATACCCTCGGGCATATGGGAGTCGATGCTGGTGATACTGGGTGTCGCCGCAGGCACAAGGGGGCTCGAGAAGTGGGCCCGGGAAAGGAAGTGAAAACAGATGGCGCTCTCAATCCCCGTAAACGGAATCCCCTCCGGCTCGGCTTCAGGGCAATCACTCGAATGGAGCGGCACCATCTGGGTGCCCCGGATGTCGGCCGGGCAGTCATGGCCTGAGGTCGCCTATACGGGAAAAACGCATTACCGGACCGACAGGGACATAGCTTATGTCCGGAACTCTTCAGGCTCATGGGTGCCGGTCCAGTCTTTTTCCGGAATGGAAATCTTCATTGACCCGGAAACCGGGATTGACGATGCGGACCACGGCTTCGGGCCGGGCAGCAACGCCTTCGCTTCCATCCAGTACGCGGTGGATTCCATCCCAGGCCTTTTGAGCGGAGACGTCCTCGTAAAGTTGAGCAACGCTGCGTTTGCCGAGGATGTCGCCCTCGGAGGCAAATATTTTGCCGGCCCGTACACCCTCACCGTCAGGGGCGAGCAGGCGATAGAGCTTTCTGAGACGACCGCTACGGGCGGCATGAGCGGAAACGCCGACAACCAGGGCACCCTCGTAAAGACCGGGGCCGGATGGACTGTGAACCGGTTCCAGAACATGTGGGTAAGGTTCTCGGACGATACGTCCACAGCCGCGCTGCGCGGGCAGGAATATCTGATCGACACGAACACCTCGGACACACTCACCATATGCAATACCTTCCAGATCGGGATACGGGGCACGGCCATTGCGACGCCGCTAAACGGGGAGAAGTTTACGATTCATAAGGAAGGCACAAGATGGGGCATGGGAGGGAGCGGACAGGTTTATCCTATATGGGTCAAGCCCTATCAGGCCAACGTCGTCTTCCACAGGATAGGCTTTCGTGAAACGGTCCTCACTCCGCCGTCCTATTTCATAGTGTGCGACGTGGGCTCGAATGTAGTGATGCAGGCCTGCTCTGACATACTGTCGACCAGGATGCTCAATATCTACGCCTATACCGCGACCTTGATGCTCAAGGACTGCTACGTGTTTACGGACATATCTGGCGGCAGAGGCGTGTCGGCCCTTGTCGGAAGCACCGTCGATATTGAAGGGACCAAGGTCAGGGGGAACGGAACGGCAGGGAATAGCTGGGCGGTATTCTGCCAGCAGAACGCGACTGTAAGGGTCTTAAGCGGGATATACGAGAACTGCAACAGGGCTTTCAACATGCGCTTCGGCGGCATCGGGAGCTTCGTCGGCAGTCCGGCCATACAGGGGAAGCCCAGGGTAAGGAGCAACTCAACGGGGATATTCGCGGATACAGGCGCGGCTTTCGGAGTGACCACGGGGGTAATCTTCTCAGGCAATACAACCGACAAGAACCCGTCCGGAGCCTTCGACCCGGCGTACATAGATTAGGGGGTGGCTGATGAGGCTTCTTTTCAATGCGGATGAAGGAGAGATTTATTACGCCGTGCCGGAAAGGGATTGGTTCTGGTTCGCGCATACGACCAACATCCCGTTATCGGAGTTCGATATCGACGAGATTAATCCTGAGAACAGGGACATCTGCATGGATTTGAGGCGTGTTGCCGGGAAGAAGGACCAAGAGGGCAGGGGCAAGTATTACATAAGCGGGTGCGTGCTTCATGTAAAAGAGGGTTGGCAGGAATGTCAGCTGGAGATAATCTGATGGCAGACAAGCCCGTTACCATTGCAAAGGACCCGGATAAGATTAAAATGCAAGCCCTTGCCCGGAAGCCCATTTGGACGCCGCAGGAGAGGGACGAGATATTGAGGCTTCTTATCAAAAAGGCGGGGATAGCAGATGCCTGATTCCAAGCGTTTTGAACACTATGGCGAAAGAGGCCTTACATTGCGCGTCCGGGTACTGAGGCTTGCTGACGGGCATCTCCTGGACGCAAACGACGGGACCTTCAAGGCCGCCCCCTCAATGCCTTTCTCTCTCATGGACGAGGACGGCACCCGGAAAGGGGAGTATAGCTTAACGGAGAACAGGCAGGAGTGGCAGGACGGGGAATACACCTTTGCCGTACGGAGACAGACCGGAGAGGCTCCGGCCTATACCGACCCGGTAGTTGGATTCGGGGAGTTTTCAATAAAGGACGACAGGGAAGTCGTGCTGGATGTGAATCCTTCGACCAGGCTGCCGGAGAATGATGCGAGGCTGGATAACCTCGATGCCGCCGTATCGACAAGGCTCGCCTCAGTGGATTATGAGCTTCCGGATAACACGGGCATAAACGCCATCCGCGATGCGGTCACGCTTCTCCGCAAGCACGCGACCAACAGGATGACAGAGGCCGATAACGGCGACGGCACAAAGACCTTCACCTATTTCGACGACGACGGTATTACGCCCGTCCTTACCTATTCCTACAGGACCGCCGAGAAGACGAGGGAAAAGGCGACATGAGCATCTCCCCTGCATTCCACGGGTGGTCGTCAGGGTATCTGAAGCCCTTTTTTCTTGGATGGGAAGGCCAGGAGGCGCTTGCCTCGCAAATGGCGGCTGCCGGCTCAGGAAGGCTCGTTCACCTGGGGCAGCTCATTTCCACATGCGTCCATGCTGGCGCTATTGCCGGTTTTGTACAATCCGGCCATGTCCCCGGAATCATCCCCAGGGCAGGGAACCACAAAATCGTAATGGCCCCCGGGTGCTCGAAGACGGTTTCGAATGGTGGAATTCCTGTCAGGTTAATAAGTGATAAAACCCCGCCAAGATTCTCCCACATGTCGGATGCAGCCCAAAGGTCTATAAAGGAGGGAAGGGTCCCGGCGGTCTGCAAAGAGGGCAATTCACCTTCAAAGGCGGTAAGGGACTGCGTGGATGGGCGCCAGGCGGTATCAAAATGAGACCTGTTTAGAAGACAAAAAAAGGCTGCCAGAATCATGGCAGCCTTTTTTTATTGCAATTTGGTGGAGGCGGCGGGAATCGAACCCGCGTCCGGCAACGCTTATCCGGTTCTTCTACATGCTTATCCTGTCAGGGTAAAGTCTCGCTTTCCGGGCCCCTGAAGGCATACGTTCCGGAAAGCCAGCCCGGTTGAATCTCGCTCCCAGGTCCTTCGGACAGAGCCCCGGAAGCCATCCTGCTGAGTGTCGTCCCGTAAGCCCCGCAGGAAAAGGCCTAAAGGACGCTGGCCGGCTTAAGCGGCCAGGGCGTAATCGTAGTCGTTGCCGACTGTTTTTGTCTATCTGATTTACGAGGAGATAGAGCTCGGCATGCTTCACCCGGATTCAGACCGTCCCGTCGAAGCCAGTCGCCCCCATTTTTCAAAGAACACGGCGCCTTCTGGCACCAAATAAATTATAACATATAGAAAGGGGGTATGAAAGCGGTTTTCAGCTCTTCCCGCGCTTGCTGAGGGCCTTTTCCATCTCCCTCTTTACGTCCCGCTTCTTTATGCTCTCGCGCTTGTCGTAGAAAGTCTTTCCTTTTGCGAGCCCCAATTCCACCTTGGCCTTGCCGTCCTTGAAATATATCTTGGTAGGTATGAGGGTGTAGCCCTTTTCGCGCGTCTTCCCGAGAAGCCTTCTTATCTCCCTCTTGTGGAGAAGGAGCTTTCGGGTCCTGTCCGGCTCGTGCTGCTGGAAGCCGTCAGCCTTAGAGTAGGGGCTTATGTGGGCGTTCAGCAAGAACGCCTCCTCGCCCATTATCTTGGCGTAGCCGTCCTTCAGGTTGGCCTTCCCCGCCCTGAGCGATTTTACCTCCGTGCCGGTGAGGATTATGCCGGCCTCGAAGGTCTCCTCTATGAAATAATCGTGGTAAGCCTTCCTGTTCTGGGTGACTATATCTATAGACACTGGCTTTTAAGCCCTCCGGAGCCAAATCAGGGTCTTTAGCCCTGCAGAAATGCATGGAAAAGGAGCATATAAAAGCGGCTGGTTATTCGACTCTCAGGACGCGGGGCCTGAAAGACCTGCCGCGCTCGGAAAGGAAGCTCAAGCCTTTAAGCAAGCCGAAGGCGGCGGCTAAAAAGACCGCCCCGGCCATGCCGGAGACGAGGTCAGGATGGTAGCCGGGCAGGAATCTCGGGAATACCGACTGGCCGAGCGCCACCCCGGCTATGAAACTAAGTATGGGGAAGAGGTACAGGAGCGCCCCGGCCTTCAAAACCGAGCCCGCGCTAACTGAGAATACGACTTTGTCCCCGACCTTGACGCCTACCGGGTCTATGGCCTCGACGACGACCTCGGCATCGGCCGCCCCCGCGGTAGCGCAGGACTTCTTCGAAGAGCAGCTTTCACACGCGCCCGTCCTCGTCGCCCTTATGGACACCCTGTCCCCGTCCTTCCGTATTATTGTGCCGTGCTCTTCCATCAATTTAAGGCAACCTCTAAAATTGATCTTTCCCCCGGACTCTGTGTCAGGCCGGTAATAAAAATGCTCACATATTCGCTTATATGCTACGCTTTTTATTCCCGGCCTTCCTTGATTGCGGGGAAAACCTCTAATTTTCAGAGGTTACCTTAAATCGTAACAAATAAGGGGCGGTTTTTCAAGAAACGCCGGGGCTCAAAAAAAAGCCCTGCCCCTTGCGGGGAGGGCTTTTTGCCAGTGTATGTTTCGCCTACGCTAAGCCGCGTACTCATCCGACGCGGGGTCGGCAAAAGCGGTAGAGGCATCGTTGCCACGGCGTTTGCTGCTGATATTGAAGACCTCGACTTTCGCTTTGAGCCCGGTTGCAAGCTCAGCTATCTCCTCGCTCGCCCTGGCTATCTGCTGGGCGCTTGCGGAGGTGTCGGTTATCACGTTAGCCATCGTCGCAACGTCGCCGCTTATCTGATCGGTCGTGGTAGACTGCTGCTCGGCAGCTGCCGCGACCTGGTGCATCCTGGACGTCACACCTCCGACCTTCTCGACGATCTCCTGGAGTGACTGGCCCGCGGCCTTGGCGAGCTTCACACCTTTTTCCACGGCCCTGACCTCGTGCTCCATCGAGGAGATCGCCTTCCCGGTCTCTTCCTGCATGGCGGTTATCATCACGCCGATCTCCTTGGTTGCCTTCATGGTCTTCTCCGCCAGTTTCCTGACCTCGTCGGCGACCACGGCGAAGCCGCGCCCCTGCTCGCCGGCCCTCGCGGCCTCTATGGCCGCGTTCAGGGCCAGGAGGTTGGTCTGGTCGGCTATGTCGTTTATGACGCTTATGATGTTGCCTATCTCCTCGGAGCGGCTGCCGAGCTTCGATATCGTCTCGCTCGATTCACGGGCCGATTTGGCTATGCCGTTCATGGACTCGATGGTTTCCGAGACTATCTCCCCGCCGCCCACGGCGACCTCGCTCGCCTCCCTGGCGGCCTCCGCAGCGCCGGAGACGTTCTTTACGACCTCGATAATCGTGGCGCTCATCTCCTGGGCTGCGGTCGAGACCTGGTTGGCCTTCGAGCTCTGCGACTGCGAGCCCCCGGCTATCTGGACGGCGGTGGCCGATAGCTCTTCCGATGACGAAGCGAGCTGCGCTATCGACGTATGCAGCTCGTTCACGATGAAGCGGAACCTTTCGAGCATGCGGTTAAAGGCGGCGGCAGCCTTGCCGCTCTCGTCTTCCGATGTAAGATCGAGCTTGAGGGTCAGGTCGTTAGTGCGCTCCACCTTCGACATCGCCTCCGAGAGGTAATGTAGCGGCATGACCACCTTGCCCTTGATCACCAGGGCAGAGCCGATCCCTAAAAAGAGGATGATAATGAGAGTCGCCGCCGAGACGACCATAATGGCCTTTGATGCCCTGAGGTCTGCGGCTATCCGGGAATCGACCATCTCGCCCACGGCTGCCGAGACTTCGAGTATCGTATCTATGCCCTTCGTGCTCTCTTCTATCCACTCCCTGCCGGTTATGCCGTAGTCGCCCGTAGCGCTTGCGGCCATCACGGAGCTCCGCACGCTCGCGAAACTTCCGAGGAAGGTGGACTCCATCTTGGAAACAGCCTCCGTCACCTTCGGGTCAATGCCCTGAGTTTCCTTGAGGCGGAGGACCGGCTTAAGGTTGATATCGGTTATGGCGCGGAACGTGTTGAGCTTCTCGCGGGTTTCGTCGTCAACCGGGGCCCGCTTGGACACGGCCCCCGCCAGCGCGGCACGCTCCCTGCCCGCGTACTCGCCCATGAGCCAGACCGCCTGCTTTACTTCCAGGTTCATCCTGAGGGCTTCCTGGTTGGTATCTGTGCTGGCGTTTGAGGCGAAGGCGGCGAGCCTGGCTTCCGATGCAGCGTCTATGAGAGAGGTGGCGAACCTGAACCATTCGCTGGCCGGGTAGTCCTTCATTGCCCTGCCAATGTTGGAATCGACCTTCGCCCTTGTATTCGGCAGCTCGGAGCCGAGCCTTTCAAGCTCCTTGATCCGGGCTATGAGAAGATGGTTCCCAGGGTCGTCCTCAATCAGGTCCCGGGAAAGGTCCATGGCAGCCTTCAGCGAACCGTCCAGCTGCTTCCTTACCCCTTCGATCCTGAGTACGATCGCGTTCTCGGCAGGCTTTTCAGAGGAGAGGGCCATGAAGGTCGTCCCCCTTTCCAGCGCCGCGAACCCGGCGGCGTCAAGGAGGTGGCCTGAAAGCGCGTTGGCCTCACCCACGCGGGTAGTCTCCTTGTATTTCTGGTAGCTCCAGACAGTATTCCATGCGGAAAGGATTGCGAGAGCCAGGACAAGGAAGCCTATTGCCGCTAACATGAAGTTCCTGATGCTGATACGGTCCAAAAATCTCATACAGCCCTCCTGCAGGTCCGAATACGAATTAATGCGGTTTTTTTGAAATAATTAAGAAGCGATATTTCAAATATCGGAGGTCCGCCCCGATACTTTAATAAATTTCATCTTTTGTTGTGAAAACCGCAGGCGTGGGGGCCGCTCCTTAAAACGATTGAATTGCCGGTCCCGCGTGGTAAACTCATTGGGAACAAGGAGGGGACTTGGCTGGAAATAAAAAGAAAAAAGGCGCGAGGGACGCAGCCCTGAGCGTGCTTGACAGGGTCGAAGGAGGGGCATACGCGGACATACTCCTTGACGCGGAGCTAAAGGGGTTGAGCGTCCCTGACGCGGCGCTCGCTACAGAGCTTACATACGGGGTCCTAAGGTGGAAACTGAGGCTCGACTACACCATCGACCTTTTCTCGTCCATCAGGGCGGCTAAGCTCGAACGGAAGGTCCTGAACGCCCTGCGCCTCGGCGCGTACCAGCTCCTTTTCCTCACCAGGGTGCCAGCCTCCGCAGCGATTAACGAATCCGTGGAGCTCGTTAAGCCCGACAGGAAAAGGGCCGGGTTCGTGAACGCCGTCCTGAGGAAGATACTTTCCGAAAAAGAGAGGATAGCCCTGCCTCCGGAGGACGACCCCATCCGGCGCATCTCGATCGCCTGGTCACATCCCGAGTGGATGGTAAGGAGGTGGGCGGAAAGGTATGGGCTCGAAGAGGCCGCCGGAATCTGCAGGACCGGGCAGGAGCAGCCTCCGAGGACCGTAAGGGTGAATACCACTTTAACGACCCGGGAGCGGCTTGCCATTGAGCTGAAAAATGAGGGCTTCGAGGCGGTAGAGACGCGCTATTCGCCTTACGGGCTCGAGGTGAGGGGAGGGGGCGCGCTCGGTGCAAAGGACCCGAGGTACTATATCCAGGACGAAGCTTCCCAGCTCGTGCCGATCCTCCTTGCCCCACGGCCCGGAGAGGCCGTCCTGGACGCCTGCAGCGCTCCGGGGGGAAAGACTTCGCACATGGCCCAGCTCATGGAAAATAAGGGGATCATCTATGCCCTGGACAGGCACGCATCGAGGCTCAGGGCCGTTATTGAGACGGCTTCGAGGCTTGGCGCTGAGAGGATTATAAAGATTTTCGAGGCGGATGCCTCAGCCCCGCTTGATTTCATCGAAGAGGGCACATTTGACGCGATACTCTGCGACGCGCCCTGCTCAGGGCTCGGGGTCCTCCGGAGGGCGCCGGATTCCAAATACAGGCGGAAGGAAGAGGATATAAAGGAGCTTGCCGGTATACAGGCAAGGCTTCTTGAAAACCTCGCCAGATATCTTAAAAGAGGCGGAAGGCTTGTTTATTCGGTCTGCACCTTCGAGCCTGAGGAGACGGAAGCGACGGTCTACGGATTTATTGAGAAGCACAAAGAGTTTTCAGTGGAGGACGCTTCCGGCTATCTTCCGCCCCAATGCCGCGAGCTCGTGGACACGAATGGTTTTCTGAGGACTTTTCCGCACAGGCACGGGATGGACGGGTTCTTCGCGGCTCGCTTGATAAAGGGTTAACCGGAAACCGCTCAGGCGATTATGTCTATTATGGACTTCTCCATCTCAAAGCCGGTCTTGATGGCGGCCGTATTTATGGTGAGCATGTGTTTTGCGGTCATGAGCGAGACCATCTCGTATGCAAGCTCCACGTTCGAGGCCTCGGCAATGCCCATGTCTAGATAGCGCGCGCCCGGACTAGGATCAATGGAGACTGAAGCATGCACCCCTCCCTGAGGGGTCTCGTTGAACGAGACTGAATGGCGCTTGAAGCCGTCTGTATTGGAATTGGCGATATTGTGGGCGGTCGTATTAAGGAGCTTGAAAGAGGCGAAGATTCCCGATGAGGATATGCCGACAGGACGGAGCATACAGACCTCCTATATAGATTATCGGCAGGCCGTCTTGAGACTTTAGGAAAATTTTCAGAAAATTGAATTTTTTTTTGAATTTAAAAGTGTAGGTAATTCGCAATGTTAGTGGGAGGTTTTACTGGCTTTGTACTGAAAGGCCATTTTTGGGGCAATTTGCATAAAGTAAAAGGAGTCTTTAAGCGTCTGCTATCCTTCTATCCGATTATCAACGCGGAAGGTATCTCGCCCTCCCTGATTATGACGGGCGCTTCCCCTGTGGCGTCCACTATCGTCGAGCCTTTCTCGCCCTTTAACGCCCCTCCGTCTATGAGCATCCGGATAGAGCCGTCGAAATAAGAGAGCGCCTCTTCGGGCCTTGTGGCTGGCGGCTTGCCCGAGGGGTTTGCGCTCGTGGAGGTGATGGGCGAGGAGAGCGTTACTGAAAGCCTCCGGGCGTGGGCGCTCCCTGAGAGCCGGATCCCGACTGTCCCGGTCCCGGCCGTGAGCCTTGGAGGAAGCTCCGGAACGGCCTTGAGCACAAGTGTCAGCGGGCCGGGCCAGAACCTTTGAATGAGCTTATTGGCGAGCGGGGTCACATCTGATGTGATGCTGCCGAGCATCCCCGCATCCCCGATTATGAGGGGGATGGGGCTCGATAGCGGCCTTCCCTTGAGGCCATAAAGGGCCTCTACCGCATTCTCATTGAACGGGTCGACACAGAGGCCATAGAAGGTCTCCGTAGGGTAGGCAATGACCCCTCCGGCCCGGAAGACCTCTATCGCGCCCGAGTAATCGGCGCCGGACGGGATTATAGAGGTTCTTTCGGGCATGCGCCTAGGCCTTGAGTTTCTTCGCTTTCTCCTCGACCTGGCTCGCCATCTCCTCCCTGTGCCTCTTGAGGGCGTCCCTGAGGGATGCGTCGCCGGTTGCGAGTATCTGGACGGCGAATATCCCGGCGTTTTTTGCCCCGGCCTTTCCTATGGCCATGGAGGCAACTGGCACGCCGCCCGGCATCTGGACGGTCGAGAGCAGCGAGTCAAGACCATTTAGCGGGCTCGAGTCTATGGGCACGCCTATTACCGGAAGCGTTGTCTCGGCCGCAAGGAAGCCTGCAAGATGGGCGGCGCTGCCTGCCCCGGCTATGATGACCTTTATGCCGCGCCCCTCCGCGCTCCTGGCATAGTCGAGCGTCCTCTTCGGGGTCCTGTGCGCCGAGGAGACGGTGATCTCGTAAGGGACGTTGAAACCCTTGAGTACCTTTGCGGCCTCTTCCATTACGGGCAGGTCAGAGTCGCTCCCCATGAGTATGCCTACGAGAGGTGTCTGTGACATCTTAATCTCCCTTTCCAGTATAAAATATCAATCAGGGCGCGTCAGTCCCGGTCCGGACCGCCTTCTGCCCTATGTCCTTCCTGTAGTGCGCGCCTTCCCAGCTTATTTTTGAGACGGCCTCATAGGCCCTGTCGATGGCTTCTTTTATGGTTTTCCCGAGAGCCGTAACCCCCAGGACCCTGCCGCCCGAGGTCACTACGGTCCCGTCCCTCATGGCAGTGCCAGCGTGGAAGACCATCGTGTACTTGAGTAGCGCCGCTTCCTTGAGCCCCTTGATCTCAGTCCCTTTTATGTAGTCACCGGGATAGCCAGGAGCGGCCATGACCACGCATACCGCAGCCTCGTCCTTCCATTGGATGCGGATTTTGTCGAGCCTCCCGTCGACCGCGGCCATGAGTACGTCAACGAGGTCGGTCTCCATCCGCATGAGTATGGGCTGGGTCTCCGGGTCTCCGAACCGGCAATTGAACTCAAGCACCTTGGGCCCGGACTCTGTAAGCATGAGTCCGGCATAGAGTACGCCCTTGTAGGGACTGCCTTCGGCCTCCATTGCCCGCACTGTCGGCAGCATCACAGTATCGGTAATGTACTTCTCCATCTCCGGCGTCACTATCGGGGCCGGCGAGTACGCGCCCATGCCTCCGGTATTGGGGCCAGTGTCGTTGTCGAAAACCGCCTTGTGGTCCTGGGCAGGGGCAAGGGGCACTACGGCCTTTCCGTCGGTTATGGCCAGAAAAGACGCCTCCTCGCCCCTGAGGAACTCTTCTATTATTATCTTCTTTCCAGCGCCGCCGAACGCCTTCCGGGTCATTATGAGGTCTACGGCGTCAAGGGCCTCGTCACTGGTCTGGCATATAATAACGCCCTTGCCGGCCGCAAGGCCGTCTGCCTTCACGACAAAAGGCGGCTCGTGCTCCTGGATAAAGGCCTTTGCCGGGCCGGGCTTCTCAAAGCTCTGGTAGAAGGCCGTGGGGATGCCGTAGCGGGTCATTAGCTCCTTGCTGAACGCCTTGCTCCCCTCGATCTCGGCGGCGGCCTTCGAGGGCCCGAAGACCTTGAGGCCCGCCTTTTCGAACTCGTCCACAATGCCTAGCGTGAGCGGAAGCTCCGGACCTACTACCGTAAGTGCGATCCCCTCTTTGAGCGCGAAGTCCCTCAAACCGGGTATGTCATCCGCGGATACGGGGACGTTCTCGCCGTGGAGCGCTGTCCCGGGGTTTCCAGGCGCGATGAACACCTTCTCGACCTTCGGGCTCTCCTTGAGCTTCCACGCGAGGGCGTGCTCCCTTCCTCCTCCGCCTACCACGAGTACCTTCATCTGCTGCCTTTCTCAGGTGAGATTTCCATCAATGCCTGAAGTGCCTTACGCCTGTAAAGACCATCGCGATGCCGTGCTCGTTCGCCGCCTTTATGACCTCTTCATCACGTATCGAGCCGCCGGGCTGGATTATCGCGGTCACGCCGTGCTCGGCTGCGAGGTCCACGTTGTCCCTGAACGGGAAAAAGGCGTCCGAGGCCATGACCGACCCCTTTACGGATAGCCCGGCGTCCGCCGCTTTCTGCGAAGCTATCCTGGTCGAATCTATCCTGGACATCTGGCCCGCGCCGATGCCGATGGTCCGCGTGTCCCTGGCGAAGATGATGGCGTTGCTCTTCACGTGCTTGCAGACGTTCCAGGCAAAGAGGAGGTCTTCGAGCTCCTTCTCATTCGGCCCGCGCTCCGTGGCCGTCTTAAGGTCAGCGGCGCTCTCGATATCAAGCCCCTGGAGAAGCACCCCGCCCGATACCCTCTTTATGTCGAGGTCAGCAGGGCCGAAGGAGAGGACTTCCGGCCGTATCTCGCCCATCTCAAGGAGCCGGAGGTTCTTTTTCGACGAGAGCGCTTCGAGAGCCTCCGGCTCGAAGCCGGGCGCGATCACAGCCTCGAGGAATATCTTCCCCAGCTCCTCTGCGACTTCCCTGGTCATTTTTTTGTTGAGCCCCACTATTCCGCCGAATGCCGAGGTCTTGTCGCACTCGTAGGCGAGCCTGTACGCGCTCAAGAGCCCTGCCTTCGAGGCCGCCGTGCCGCAGGGGTTATTGTGCTTGACGATAACCGCCGCCGGCTCGTGGAACTCGGCCGCCAGGTTAAGGGCCGCGTGGAGATCGAGTATGTTATTGTAGGAAAGCTCCTTTCCCTGGAGCTGCCTCGCGCCCGCGAGCCCGGCCTGCCCCTTTACGCGCCTCCTGTAGAAGGCGGCCTTCTGGTGCGGGTTTTCGCCGTAACGGAGGTCCTGCACCTTCTCGAACTGGATGGTGTAGGTATCCGGGAACTCCTTCCTGGGCTCGGCCTCGGGGATGTCGGGCACGGTGCCGAGGTAATTCGAGATGGCCGCGTCGTAGCGGGCCGTGAGCTGGAATACCTTCTTCGCGAGCGCGAACCTGGTCATCTTCGAAAGGCAGTTCTTCTTCTCCTTCAGCTCGGAGACTATGCCCGCGTAGTCCGAGGGGTCAACGACAACGGCCACGTCCTCATAGTTCTTTGCCGCGGCCCGTATCATGGTGGGGCCGCCGATGTCTATGTTCTCTATGGCGTCCTCGAGGGTCGCGCCCTTTGCTATGGTGTCCTCGAATGCGTAGAGGTTCACGACCACCATGTCAATGGGGAGTATCCCGTTCGTCTCCATCTCCTTCTGGTGCGTGGGGTTTCCGCGCATGCCGAGTATGCCGCCGTGTATCTTCGGGTGGAGGGTCTTGAGCCTTCCGTCGAGCATCTCCGGGAAACCCGTGTAGGACGAAATGGGGATCACGGTCACTCCCGCGTTTTTTATGAGCTCAGCCGTCCCGCCGGTCGAGATTATCTCCACTCCCGCTGCCGAGAGCTCCTTTGCGAACTCTACGACGCCGGTCTTGTCGGTTACGCTTATTATCGCTCGCCTTATGCTCTTCATCTTTGTTACTCCGGACCTCCTTATGAATTAAGAGCCGGGCATCTGGCCCGGTTTCTAAGCATTTCAAGGTTACGATTTGCGGATTCTTTCAGAACCCCATGTTCCTTATGAACTCCCGCTCGAACCTGGGGCTCCCTGAAAGCGGCATATATTTGGCCGTTTCCGCAAGCTCCTCGGCCTCTTCCTTTTTCCGGTCGGAGAGGGCCAGGGCCGCCCCTTCGAGCGCGGCGTCACCGACGAACCTGACTTCCTGCCATAGGCTGTCCAGAAGGCCTATTCCCGTCAGGGCCGCAGGGCTCAAGTGGGCTCCGAACGCGCCCGCGACGTATACCCGCTCGACCTCCTCGGGCTTTACTCCAGCCTTTTCAAGCAGTACGGCCATCCCTGCCCTGGTCGCTGACTTTGCGGTCTGGAGCGACCTCACGTCCGACTGGTTTATCCGGACCTCTCCCTTTGCGTCCCTGTAGAGGACGAAGGAGTTTCCGTCCTTTCCCGGCTGTATTCTGGACGCGAGGTTTGTTTTGACCTCGTCCCTGTCGAGTATCCTGCCGGACCTGTCTATCACCCCGGCATTGATGAGCTGGTGTATCGACTCCACAAGCCCCGAACCGCAAATGCCGCGCGGTGCGGAGTTGCCGATTACATCGAGGCGGAGCGTGTCCCCTTCTGTCCTTAGCCCTTCGATCGCGCCCGGCCCGGCTATCATGCCCTGCTCGACCTCTCCGCCCTCGAACGCCGGGCCTGCTGCGGCCGAAGTGGCGAAAACTGTCCCGTTTACGCCAAGGAGTATCTCGCTATTTGTGCCGACGTCAATGACTAGCGCGGGCCTCTTTGTTTTCTTAAGCCCCAGGGCGAGCGCGACCGCCACCGCATCGCCCCCGACAAACCCCCCGATAAGGGGAAAAAGGTAAATCCCCGCATCGCAACCGAGCTCCGCCTGAGAAGCGGGGATGCGCTTCGCGTCCCTGAAAACCGGCCTGTACGGGACTTTTGATAGCGGCTCCGGCGAGATGCCGAGAAAGAGGTGCTCCATCACGGTATTCCCGGCTATGGACACCTCTTGCACGAGGGGCTTTCTTTCCCCCGCGAGCTTCCCGATGAGGCCGCTGCAGGCGCTTCTGGCCGCCGCCGATATCTCCCCAAGAGAATCCGGGCCGCCCAGGGCCGCATCCATCCTGGATATCACATCTCGCCCCCACGCTGCCTGCGGGTTGGGGAGCGACGCGGAAACCTCGATAGAGCCTGACCCGAGGTCCACGAGCGCACCCGCGATTGTGGTCGTCCCGAGGTCTATGGCTATGCCTAAACCCGTTTTATCGGCTTCTTTGCTCAATTGGCGGGATAGCCTGCCGTCTCCATAAAAGATTAAGGCTGGCCCAAGGGCCAGCCTTAATCTTTTATCCTTTTTCAGGGCTTAAATCAAGGTTTTCAGGCGCAGCGCCTTAGCAGTGCGGAGAAATGAGAATTCGCTCAGGCTGTTCAAAAAGCTCCAGATGCGAGGCCCCCTATTGGAATAGGGAAGCGAGGAATGAGGCGCATTCTTGTATACGCCGGGTGTCCAGCGACGTAGCCTTCGAAGCAGATGGACTTTTTGAGCAGCCTGCCTAGAACGACACAGGCGGCGCGCTGGAGAGGAGGAACTTCAGGTCCTCGTCCCTGAACTGGAAGCCGAGGCCCACGTACGCGGACCTGAGGCCGACGTTGTTGGTAAAGTCGTCGTATCCTGCGGTAAGGAAGAAGAACTTGTTAAGATAGAGCGTGCTGCCCGCCTTGAGGTGAGCCCCGCCGTCCCGGCTGAAGTCAAACGCCTCCAGGGTGAGCTTGAGCCTGTCCCGGAACATGTAGTAGTCCAGGCCCGCGCCGCCGGTCGACTCGATTATGCCGCCCCTTACGACGAAGTTGTCGAACCTCTTGGCTATCTGGGCCGATATCTTTATCTGGTCCGTGGTCTTTGTCTCGGTTATGGTGGACGGGACGCCGTTTGTTACTATCTCCCGCGTCTCCTCGGTAATCTTGCCCCTCGGGTCGTCGACAACCTCCAGGAGGTAGTACTTGTCGGCCTTGGGCTGTATCCGGAGCGTAAGGTAGCTCTTGGTATCGCGCGCGTCGAAGAGGTACTCGCCCCTGAATCCGATGAAGGTCTGGAAGCTCTCTGCCCGCTCTATATAGCTGTTTATGCCCGAGACGGTCTTGTTTATGTTCTCATGGAGCGTTTTGTCGTTCACCAGCTGTCCGAGCGTGCCCTGGCCCTGGTCTATCTTCTGCGCTATGTTCTTTACCGAGCTCATGGTGGTGCTTATGTCAGGGCCGAGCTCCCCGGCGACCTTGTTCAGCGTATCCATGGCCTGCTGGAGGCTCAGGGACGCGGCCTTGAGGTTCTCGACGCCATCCTTCAGGTTCCCGCGGTTCTCGGTTATCATGCCGTCCAGGTTCTCAGAGGTAGCAAGGAGCGACTCGCTCAGGTTCTTTATGGCGGTCCTGAGCTCGGTCGTTACCTGTGGCCCCTCGTTATTGAGGAACGCCGTGAAGGAATCGAGGTTCCTCATGATGTTCTCGAACTGGTCGTCGTTCTTGGCGACTATCCTGTTCAGGCGGAAGGTGAGCTCCTCGATGTTCTTGACTATGTTGCTGATGGTCTGCTCGCCGGCGTCGCCGCCGAGGACGTTGCTCAACGACTCGGTTATCTTTTTTATATCGAGGGAAACGTCGCTAAGGATGGTAATGAGCCTGTCTATGTCCGCGTAGGCCCTTGTACGGGTAATGTATTCGCCCTCCTTCAAGGGGGGCGCGCCGGGGTGGCCGGGCAGGAGCTCGAGGTACTTCTCGCCGAGGAGGCCCTTGGTGGTGAGGACCGCGGTAAAGTCCTTCCCTATCTTGATATCCGGCCGTATCTGCAGCTCGAGGAGGGCCTTGTGGTCCACGAGGGATATCTTCCTGACCCTTCCCACCTCGACTCCCGCCACGCGGACCGCGGCATTGGGGTCGAGGCCGGCGGCGGAATCGAACTCGACGAAAAGGGTATAGCCTTCGGCCCTGCCGATCTGTATGCCCCCGAGCCTCAAAGACATGTAGGCGAGGAGTAAAATGCCGAGGAGGACGAAGAGCCCGACCTTGGCTTCAGAACTGAGTTTTGGTAGCTCCATCTTCTTTCTATTCTCCGGATCCGATCCCGCCAATGGATTTAAGCGGAAAAGCTGTCAAGCGGGTATGACAATTGTCTATTTCCGGCAGGAACGGCCCGCCCTGCCTCAGTATACCTTTATCGGCCCCTCGGCCCTGCCCTCGAGAAACTGCCTGAGGATGGGGCTTGGGTTCTTCTTCATCTCCTCGACCGAGCCCTGCTCGATGATCTTCCCCTCGTGGAGCATGGCAATCTTGTCGGCTATCTTGTAGGTGAAGGGGATATCGTGGGTTATGAGCACGTACGTGGTCTTAAGCTCCCTCTGTGTATCGAGGACCAGGTCGGCGATGGAATCGCTCATTATGGGGTCAAGGCCGGTCGTCGGCTCGTCGAAAAGGACTATTTCAGGGTCCATGACTATGGCCCTCGCGAGACCTACCCGCTTTTTCATGCCCCCTGAGAGCTCGGCGGTCGTCATCTGCTCGACCCCCACTAGGCCCACCCTCCGGAGCTTTTCCCCTACGACCTTCATAATGTCTTCATCGCTCAAGTCGGTGTGTTCCTTGAGCGGAAATCCCACATTTCCGCCGACGGACATGGAATCGAAGAGCGCGGCACCCTGGAAGAGCATGCCGAAGCGCTTCCTCACCTCGTTGAACTCGCGCTCCCGCATGGCCGTTATCTCCTGGCCCTCGAGGAATATCTGGCCCTCGTCCGGCCGGAGGAGGCCTATTATGTGCTTAAGGAGGACGCTCTTGCCCTCTCCGCTCCGCCCGATGATGACGGTTATCTTGCCCTTTTCTATGTCGAGGTCCACGCCGTCGAGGACCCTCTTGGGGCCGAAGGACTTTTTAAGCCCGACTATCTTTATCAAGGCGGCCGGCGACATCGGCTCAGATCATGAATGACGACATTATGTAGTCGGATACGAGTATCATCACGCTCGCCGTTACGACCGACAGGGTCGCGGCCCTTCCCACGCCCTCGGCCCCGCCTGTCGTGTAGAAGCCGTTAAAGCAGGCCACCATCGTGGTTATGAGGCCGAAGACGGTCGATTTGTAAAGTCCGGTCATTATGTCGCTCACCTGGACGAAATCTATGGTGCGGCCCACGTAGACCCCGGGGTTTATGCCGAGGAGCTGTACGCCAATGACGTAGCCGCCGACCACTCCCACGAAGTCGGTGACAATCGTAAGGAGCGGGAACATCAGGACCCCCGCGATTATCCTCGGGACCACGAGGTATTTGACGGGGTTCACCGCCATGGTAACGAGGGCGTCTATCTGCTCAGTGACCCGCATGGTGCCTAGCTCGGTGGCCATCGCGCTCCCGGCGCGCCCGGTGACCATGAGGCCCGTGAGGACCGGGCCGAGCTCCCTTGCCATGCTAAGGGCGACCGTCGGCCCCACGAGGCTTTCCGCGCCGAACCTCTTGAGGGCGTTATACCCCTGGAGCGCTAGCACCATGCCGGTGAAGGAGCCCGTAAGGACTACGACGAAAAGGCTCTGCACGCCCACGAACTCCATCTGCTTGAAGATGTTCCGGAACTTTACGGGAGGTGTGAAGACGAGGACGACAGCGCGCATGAGCATTATCGCCATGAGCCCCGCTGCCTCGACGAAGCGCTGCGCGCTACGTCCTATGCTTTCGAGGTATGCCCTTATCATAGCCCTCTCAAGAGAGATAGACCCTCGGCACCCGCTGGGAGATGCCGCAGAATATCTCGTAGCTTATGGTGCCGGCCTTCCCGGCGACCTCTTCCGCTGTTATCGTCTCCGCGCCTTGCGAGCCGATTATGACGACCTCGTCCCCGGCCTTCACATCCGGCACGTCCGTCACGTCGGCCATGGCGAGGTCCATGCATATTGCGCCCACGAGCGGCACCCTCCTGCCGCCGGCCAGCGCCGCACCTTTCCCTTCAAGCCTCCTCGGCAGGCCGTCGGCATAGCCGATTGGGAGGGTCGCTATAAGGCTCGGCCTCTTTGTGGTGAACCTTCTCCCGTAGCTGACGCTAAAGCCTTTGGGTACGCCCTTAATGTGCAGTATGCGAGTCTTAAGCTCAAGGACCGGCTTTAGTATGAGCCTTTCCCTCAGGCGCTCCGCGGGGTATGAGCCGTAGAGCATTATGCCGGGCCTTACGAGGTTATGGTGCGAGCCGCTTAAATCGACTATCGCAGCGCTGTTGGCTATCTCGGTAAACAAAGGGTCGAAGCCCGTTGCCCTTATCTCCTCCACCGACCTCTGAAAGACAGAGAGCTGTGAGATGGAGAACCCCTTGTCCTCGCTCTCGGACTCGGCGAAATGCGAGAGCACGGCCTCTACTTTCAGGTTCGGCAATTCCTTGAGACCGGCAAAGAACTGTCCCGCCTCGCCTGGCAGAAGGCCCAGCCTCCCCATGCCAGTGTCGATTTTAACATGGATTTTTTTTATCGCTCCCCTTTTCCGTGCCTCTGAATCGAGCGAGCGCGCCGTCCGGAGCTCGAAGACGACGGGGGTAAGGTCGTAATCGAAGGCCATTTCGGCCTGGTCAGGGAAGATGCCGCCGAGGACCGCTATGGGTTTCGTTATCCCGGCGTCCCTGAGCCTTGCACCCTCCTCGGGGATGGCGACGCCCAGGAACTCTGAACCCATTGCCTCGAGGACGCGGGCCACCTCGATATCCCCGTGGCCGTAGGCATTGGCCTTGACAACGGCCATCATGGCCGTTCCTGCAGGGATTCTGCTCCTCAACTGGCGGTAATTGAACCTTAGCGCCTCCCTGTCGATAAAGGCGGAGGTCGGCCTTTTTTTCAAAAGCGTTCTCCGGTAAGAAAAAAGCAAGTTTTAACGGGTACTTAATATCATTTTTATAGCGAGCTTGCAAAGGAAATCGTCAGGTGCGGGCGGGAAGGGGGAAAAGACCACATAACGCGCTGCCGCGCTCTTTTTGGGCATAAGGCTCCGCTCTCGTTCCGCCCTCCATCCTCCGGGCTCGGCCCTATGGGGGAGGTTGCTAGCAAGCGAGCCTTATCTCAAACCGCGCGGAAGCGCGGAAAAGGCCTTCTGCACGAAAGGGAAAACGCGGAGCCGCGCAAAAGGTCTATATCAAAACTAGTTTCAAGGGAGCAGAAGAGTTTTATCCCAAAATGTGCGAGGCGCGGTGTGGTGGCCTTCGTGACGCAGGGATTCAGGGGTGTAGGGCTACTAAGCGCCCTGTGGTAGCGCCTGTTTTATCCTGACAAGGGACTTTTCCAGCTTCTTCATTGCCTGGCTCTCTATCTGGCGGACCCTTTCCCTCGTTATGCCGAGGGCGTCGCCTATGACCTGCAGGCTCTCGGGCTCGTCGGACATGAGCCTTTTTTCCACGACCACCCGCTCCTTCTCGTTAAGGAGGGCGAGGGCGCTTGAGACTTCTTTTTTAACGATGGCGCTCTCTTCGCTATGGGCCACGGTTTCGAGCGGGCCAGGTCCCTCGTCCTTCAAAAGATCGAGATGGGTTGTGCTGTCTTCCTTTAGCGGCGCGTCCAGCGAGAGGTCGCTCCTGAGCTCAAGGTCCTCAGGGGAGGCGTAGGAGAGATCTTCCCCTGCGGCCCCGTCCGTGAGCGCGGGGGTCTTGTAGAAGAGCTTCTTCTTGAGGGCCTTGGTGCTCTTCCGAACGAGCCCCCTGGATTTTAGTATATAGTCCTGTATGAACGACCTGATCCACCAGGTCGCGTAGGTAATGAGCCTGAAGCCCTTGTAGGGGTTGAACTTCTTGACCGCGGTCATGAGGCCTATATTGCCCTCCTGGATGAGATCCGCGAGCCTGCAGCCGTAGTTCCTGAACTCAAGGGCGATCTTGATGACATATCTGAGGTTCGATGTGACGAGGGTGTGCGCGTCCTCGATAGCCCTCGTTTTGTAGTAACGCTCGGCTACCCGGAACTCGTCCTCGGCAGAGAGTATGGGATAACGGCTCACTTCCGCGAGATAGCTCTGGACCGAATCTGTTACTACCGGAAGACCCATCTGGCGCCACCTCCTTTTAGCACTCTCATTTATTGAGTGCTAATATTATAAAGAGCGGGTTGAATTTTGTCAAGGCCCTGTAATATTCCATAATGAAATCAGCTAATTGTAAAAAAGGGCAACGAGGGGAAATCCTCTTGTGGGCATCGCAAAAAAACGAGGCGGCAAACTTGCCGCCTCGTTCTCTTTCTGCAGTCCTTTTCGCCTTTAGACGACGAAGAGGAGGATAAGGGCTACGACGAGCGCGTAGATGGCAAGGGATTCCATCATGGCAAGACCGACGAGCATGGTCGTCATTATCTTGCTCGAATGGCCGGGGTTCCTGGCCATGCCCTCGAGGGCGCCCCTCACGGCGTGTCCCATACCGATGCCGGGCCCGATCGCGCCGAGGCCCATGCCGAGTCCGGCGCCGATGAATATGGCGGCTTGCACGAGCGCGCTCCTTCCGCCCTCAGCGGCCGCTTCCTGCGCAAAAGCCAGGTTGGAGCCGACGACGACGGCTATCAAAGCCAATACTGCCGTTACCGCGTACTTCCTCATCTTTGACTACCTCCTTGAGATTAGGGAACCCGTATTACGCCTGACCGCAAAGCCTCCTGTCGGACAGGCCGGGGATTGCCATCTTCCCCGGCTGACTCCCGGCCCCGTACGGCGCCAGGGTAAGGCGTCGGCTCCCTTTGAAAAAATCAGTATCAGTGCGCCTCTTCGAGCGCGCCCCCGATGTACATCATCGAGAGGAGCGCGAAGATGAACGCCTGTATGAAGATAACGAGCACGCCCAGCACCGTTGAGAAAGCGAGTAGCGGGTAGGCGAGCGGCATGAGTATCAGGAGGACAGCGACCACCTGCTCGTGCCCCATTATGTTCCCGAAGAGACGGAGCGAGAGGGAGACGGGCCTTGCGAGGTGGCCTATTATCTCGATGGGTATCATAAGCGGCATGAGCCACCAGACAGGGCCCGTGAAGTGCTTAAGGTACTTTATCCCGTGCTCCTTGATCCCGATAACGTGTGTTGCGACGAATACGATAAGGGCCAGGGCCGCGGTGGTGTTGAGGTTCGCGGTCGGCGGCAGCAGCCCAGGTATCATGCCGAGGAGGTTCGATATGAAGATGAATATCGCGAAGGTCATTATGAAGGGGAAGTACTTCCTGCCCTTGTGCCCCATGGTCTCGTCTACCATGCCCTCGAAGGAGGTCACGGTGAGCTCAACTATCGACTGGACCCTTCCGGGTACGATTGCGAGCCTTCTCGCGAGGAGGAGCGAGAATATCGCGAGCCCTATGGTTATGTATATCATGAACGCTGTATGGGCGTGGAGCCCGAAGGTCGGCACTATCGTGTCATGCATGTGAAGCTTCCTCCCTGGCAAGGTATATCGTGGTGCATACTGTTATCAAAGCCGAGCCCAAGAAGCCCGCTATAAGGGGCCACGGGCTTAAGACACCTTTATACATTATGAGCGCGAGAAGCGCCGCGACCACCGCGAACCTAAGGCGGTACGCAGCGGGTATGAACCTCCCTGCCTTCTCCGGGTCCATGCGGACCCCCTTACGGGCTATCCTCAGGAGCCAGAGCGTGCTCGCAGTCCCTATGAAGAACCCGGCAGCGATCCCGGGGAAAGCGTGCGTGCCGATAAAGGCCAGCGCCAGGCCGGAGGCGACTATGAAAGCCGCCAGGTTCGCGCCCAGGAGCTTAAGGGAAACCGCGGCTGAAAAGGCCTCTGCATCCCCCGTACCCCGGCTATAGTCCATATTTCCTGGCCGTCTCGTACATGTTTTTAAAGCCCGCGGCTATGCCGAAGAGCAGGAATATTATCGTAAGCCAGGGCTTGGTGCCGAAGAACTTGTCAAGGTAAATGCCTATGGCGAGCCCGATTACAGTCGAGACCACCATCGCTATGCCCATCGAGGCGAGCATGGCGAGGCCCTTGTAAAAACCCCGGCCGTTATCTTCAGGCATAAAGCTCCCCCTTTGAGGTTGATTTACCTGCTGATTTTTCAGGGGGACGGCCCATGTAACCGGAAATCATTATCACATGGGGGAAAAGAAAGTCAAAGGAAATTTATCCCGTCCGGGTTGGAGTTACGCGCCTCCGGAACCGATTGCCCCTATGCATGCAGTCCCCGTATCCCTGATTATACTTTGGTTCCCAATCTCAAGTGAAGCCGGGTTTTTCCAGAGGATGAGGCCTGGACAGGCGCTTCTCTCCGGTTTTCTTGACGCCCCGGCCAAATATGGTAAAATCCTAAGGCTTTCAAGCCTTCCTTTTCGTTCAGCCCGGTTCGATTGCAGGAGGCCTTAGATTTTCCGGCCGGTCGTCTTCATGATTCTTGCTTCGAGAGCCTCACGGCTCAAGCCTTCGTTATTACCATTTCCACCTAAGGAGAGAAATTGAAGAGCATCATAATGGCGGGCGGGTTCGGCACCAGGCTCCGCCCCCTCACAAATAACCTCCCCAAGCCCATGGTGCCGATGGCGAACAGGCCCATGATGGAGCACATAATAGAGCTCCTTAAATCCCACGGGATAAAGGACCTGACCGCGCTCCTTTATTTTCAGCCCGAGATGATATCAGGCCACCTCGGAGACGGGAGCGCCTTCGGGGTGAAGCTCGACTACATAACGCTCACCGTGGACCTCGGGACCGCCGGGGCGGTCGGGAGCGCCATGAGGAAGATGGGCGGGGACGGGACAACGCTTATCATAAGCGGCGACGTGCTTACGGATATAGACCTCAAAAAGGCGGTAAGCTTCCACAGGCAAAGGAAGGCCGCGGCGACGATAGTCCTTACGAGGGTAGAGAACCCGCTCCCATTCGGCATTGTCATAACCGACGAGGAGGGGAGGATCGTCCGGTTCCTTGAAAAGCCGAGCTGGGGCGAGGTCTTCAGCGACACTATCAATACAGGCATATACATCCTTGAGCAGAAGGTCCTGGACTACATACCTTCGGACAGGGAGTTCGACTTCAGCAAGGACCTGTTCCCGCTCATGCTCGAGAAAAAGGAGCCCCTCTACGGCTACATAGCCGAGGGCTACTGGAAGGACGTCGGGAGCCTCGAGGAGTACAGGGCCGCAAACATGGACATACTCCAGGGGGCCGTGCATGTGGAGGTGCCGGGCGAGAGGATAGACGGCAGGAGGCTCTGGGTCGGCAAGGGCTCGCGCATAGATTTCACGGCCAAGCTCGAGGGCGCGAACATCATAGGCGAGAACTGCCGGATAGGGGCCGAGGCACGGATATCCAATTCCATAATAGGGCCGGGCTCGGTCGTCGAGGAGGGCGCGGTCATCCTCGATTCCGTAATCTGGGACTCTGCCAGAATCGCCCACGGGGCGTCGCTCCACGAGAACGTGGTAGCGCGCGGAAGTGAAATACTTGACCAGGCCCACCTGGCCGAGGGCGTCATCGTAAGCGACCACTGCCGGATCGGGAGGAATTCCACCATAAAGGCCAACGTCAAGGTATGGCCATATAAGGTCGTCGAAGACGACGCAACACTCGCGTCGAGCCTCATCTGGGGCGAGAAATGGAGCAGGAACATATTCTCGACCTACGGCGTTACCGGGCTTGCGAACATAGAGCTCTCGCCGGAGTTCGCGGCCAAGCTCGGCGCGGCCTACGGCGCTTCCCTCAAGAAGGGCGCGGCAGTATCGACCAGCAGGGACGCGCACAAGACATCGAGGATGATAAACAGGGCCATAATGACCGGCATACTCTCGACAGGCGTAAACGTCCACGACTACGGCGTAACACCCATGCCGGTCGTGAGGTTTCTGGCGAGGAGCGGGACCGAGGCCGGAGGGGTGCACACCAGGAGGTCGCCTTTCGACCCCCAGCTCGTTGACTTGAAGTTCTTCGACGGCAAGGGGCTCGACCTCCACCCCGGATACGAGAAGACCATCGAGAAGCTCTTTTTCAAGGAGGATTTCCTAAGGGCCCCCATGGAGGAGACCGGCGAGATGAGCTTCCCGGTTCACGGCTTCGAATCGTACCAGAACGGCTTCATGTCCATGATAGACGCGGAGACCATCTCGAAGGCGGGCTTCAGGTTCGTGGTCGACTATTCCTACGGCTCGTCCTCGCGGATATTCCCCTATATACTCGGGAAGCTCAACTGCGAGGTCATCGCCCTTAACGCGAACCTCGACGGCAGCAAGACGACAAAGAGCCCGGAGGAGTTCCAGAGGGCGATGGACCAGCTTTCGTCGATCGTGCGCTCGCTTGACGCTGACATGGGCTTCTATCTCGACGCGGGCGGCGAGAAGGTCTTCCTCTTCGACGAGACCGGCGAGGCCCTCGACGGCGACACGGCCCTTAACATAGTCACGCTCCTCGTCCTCAAGTTCAACAAGGACGCCGGGAGAAAGGGGCACATAGCGGTGCCCGTGACCGCCTCCCGCGCCATTGACAGGATGGCCGAGACCTACGGATTCGAGGTGCGGAGGACCAAGACCACCCCGAGGGGGCAGATGGAGGCCGCGGCAAGCGAGGGCGCGCTATTCGTCGGGGAGCAGTCCGGCGGCTTCATATTCCCGGACTTCCAGCCGAACTTCGACGGCATGTACGCGGTCGCCAAGATACTCGAGATGCTCTCGAAGCACGGCACGAGGCTCCACAGGCTCATGAGGGAGATACCGCCTTCCATTATAATAAAGGACAGGGTCTCGTGCTCGTTCGAGAGCAAGGGCATGGTGATGAGGAGGCTTGCCGAGGACTCGCGGGACCTGGATACCGTGCTCCTCGACGGGATAAAGATAAAATTCGGCGAGGACTGGCTGGTCGCATACCCGAGCCAGGACATGCCTTACTTCAACCTGGTGGCCGAGGCCTCGACAGAGGAGGCGGCCCGGTCGCTCGTAAACAAATACGCGGAGAAGATAAAAGGATGGCAGAGATCCTGACATTGCCCGTCGGGCCGCTCGAGGTAAATTGCTACATCGTATGGGACAGGGATAGCGGCGAGGGGGTCGTGATAGACCCCGGCGGAGACGTCGAAGAGATAGAGGCGGCCCTTAAGAAAGAGGGCGTAAAGGTCAGGTACATAATCAATACCCACGGCCACTTCGATCACGTGGGCGGGAACGGGCTCCTTAAATCTGCGGTCGGCTCCGAGATAGCCATACACGCGGAAGACGAGCCTCTTCTGGAATACGCCCACGAGCAGGCAGTCATGTTCGGCCTGAAGACCCCGAAGCAGCCGAAGCCGGACATATACCTTGAAGACGGGGTTCTCCTGCATTTCGGCCCCTTGAGCCTCAAGGTGATTCACACGCCGGGACACTCGAAAGGCGGCGTCTGCCTTTATATGGAAAACGAAGAGGTCCTCTTTACGGGCGACACGCTCTTTGCCGGTTCGGTCGGCAGGACGGATTTCGAGGGCGGCTCAATGGAGGAGCTCATGGACTCCATATTCGAAAGGCTGCTTCCGCTCGGCGATAACGTGAGGGTGCTCCCGGGGCACGGCCCGGAATCGACCATAGGGGAAGAGAGGGAAATCAACCCTTTTATTGCGGGAGTTAAAAGGGTAAAATAGCAAGTGTGCCTCTGAAAATTGATCTTTTCCCCGGACTCTTTGTCAGGCCGGGAATAAAAATGCTCACATATTGTCATATATGCTCCGCTTTTTATTCCCGGCCTTCCTCGATTGCGGGAAAAATCTCTAATTTTTAGAGGCACCCTGAAATTAAAAAAAAGGCAAGTCATGAGTTTACTCAAGGGCAAAAAAATAACTCTCGGCGTAACAGGGGCCATATCGGCCTACAAGTCCCTCGAGCTCGCGCGCCTTCTCGTCAAGGAGGAGGCAATCGTCCGGCCCGTGATGACGAGGTCCGCAACCGAGTTCATAAGCCCCTTGAGCCTTTCGACCCTCTGCTGCAACCCGGTCTCAATGGACCTCTTCGATTCGGTAGGGGAAGCGAGGATAAGCCACATCGAGCTTGCGCAGAAGGCAGACCTCATCATAGTCGCCCCGGCAACCGCAAACTTCATCGGAAAGGCTGCCGGAGGCATAGCCGACGACCTACTTACGAATATAGCGATGGCCTCCTCGGCTCCGATACTGCTCGCTCCTTCCATGAACACCCGTATGTGGGATAACCAGGCCGTTCGCGATAATGTAAAAAGGCTTGAGAGGGCAGGATATCTCTTCGCAGGGCCCGATGAGGGGGAGCTCGCCTGCGGGTATGAGGGCAAGGGCCGCCTCGCGAAGCCGGAGGACATACTCGAAGCCGCCGTGGATGCCCTGAGCCCCAAGGACTTGAAGGGCGAGAAGGTGCTCGTCACGGCCGGGCCCACGCGCGAGGCCATAGACCCGGTCAGGTACGTCTCGAACGCCTCGTCCGGCAAGATGGGATACGCGGTCGCAAGGGCCGCACGGAGGCGTGGCGCGGAGGTCGTGCTCGTCTCAGGCCCGACTTACATCTCGAAGCCAGCCGGCATGGCGCATGTGCCCGTGACGACCGCCGAGGAGATGCTCGACGCCTGCGAAAGGCACTTTGCCCAGTCTACAATAGTCATAATGGCTGCCGCGGTCGCCGACTACAGGCCCACGAAGAGCTATCCCACGAAGGTAAAGAAAGAGGCAAAGACCCTTTCCCTTGAGATGGAGAGGACGCCCGACGTGCTGAAATACATGGGGAAGCACAAGAAGGAAGACCAGATACTCGTGGGGTTCGCACTTGAAACCGATTCACTTGAGGAGAACGCCAGGAAGAAGCTCAAGGAGAAGAACCTCGACCTCGTGGTCGGGAACACCCCCGCCGGCCTCGACAGCGATATGAACCAGGTGACTTTGATAGACCGCGATGGGAAAAAGGAGGTCCTGCCTCCATTAAGAAAGGACGAGGTGGCGGAGAGGATACTGGACCTGGCGGCTGGGCTTAAAAGATGATTCCCTGAATTTTGCGTCAAAACCTTTCAGTCCATCCACTGAAATTTTCTTGCCGGATACTCCCTAGCCATATAATTTTTGCGCGCTGCCGCGCTTTTGGGCATAAGGCTCCGCTCACGTTCTGCCTCCATCCTCCGGGCTCGGCCCTTATGTCGCGAGGCCCGCAACGGGGCCTCGCTACTGCTTCCCCGCCTCGCCCGCCTTTCTCCATCCCTATGTTCGCTCCGCCTTATGCCCCTGGGTTGTTTTGAAAGGCAAAAAAAGAGATCTTCTCATTGTTCTTGAACAAACTCCGAGGGTAAGGTGAGCGTAGCATAAGGGAGGCTGAGCGTGAACGGGCCGGGAAGTAAGGAGCGAAGCGACTTCAGGGGCCCGTTGAAGCTTCCCGGCGTAATGCCGGGAAGCTCCGACACAAGAGGAAGATTTCCGGATTTGCATCCGCTCGCTCGACCCCGAAAAAGCTCCGGGGTCTCTGCTCGCTTTTGTGTGTTCACGGGGTCGGGGAGGGGGCTAGCCAGCGAGTCTTATCCTCAAAAAGCCGCGCGGAAACGCGTAAAAAGGTCTTTTGTTTCGCCGCATAGTATGCGGCAGCGCGGAATGGTATCCTTTTGTTTTTCTAAGGTAATTTGAAAAGAATAAGACGTGCGCCTTATATCCTCACCCACTTAAGCGCGCTTTCCATCGCGGCCTCCCAGTCGCGGCCACTCCTCTGGATGGATTTCAACCGCTTCCTTATGAACTTCGCCGCATTGAGTGAGTGCTTGCCCGTGGGGTCTTTCCTGATGCAGTGCGCCTTATGGGAGAAGGTGAGGAGGTCGATGACGCTGTCGACCGAGATGGCGAAGTACCTCTCCTTCTCCTCCTTGCTCAGGACCCATTTCGAGGAGGACGAGAGGAGGCCGAGCATCTTGTGCCACTGCTCGAACCTGTGAAGCAACAGCATGCTCGAGAATATCGTCTTGTTGGTGCGGAAGGAGAGGGGCGTGTCCTCGATCGTCTCGCCCATCAGTCGGTCATTGTCCCTGTGCACCTCCTTAATGAACTTTCTGGGAAGCTGCCAGATGCCTTTCTCGGCGAGCGCGTCGAACCTCATCTCCCAGTATATGTGGCGGAGGCTCCTTGCCGAGAAGGTCCTTATCATCATCTCGGGGATGAAGTGGTTGTGGGCTATGGTGTCCGCCGATAGATGGCTCAAATACCCGTATGCAAAGGCCTTCTGGGAGTCGGTTTCGGCCCTCCGTAGGAGCCTGAAGCCGACCTTCCAGTTGTGACAGTGCTTCAGCTCCTCGACGAGGTTTTTCCCTATGACGATATCCGCGCTTATGTTTCCGTAGAGGAAGTCGTAGGGATAGGCAAGGAGGAGCGCCCTAATGGGGGGGACGAGGAGCTTTGTGTTCTCAAGAATGGTCTTCCCGACCTCAAGGTGCGTAGCTGGCCCCCATGCCAGTGCTTCACCGGGGAGGAGAAGCACTACGAGAACTGTCATTATGGCTATTAAAATCATATAGTTATATGCTATATAAAGGAATAGCCGTTGTAAAGCGGAAAAAAAGATAGTAGATATTAATGATGCCAGACGATACTGATTCCATCGCGCTTGAATTAAAAGAGATAGCGGATTCGCTCCGGACCCGGCTTAAGCTCCTCGGCGAGGCAGGGTTGACCATAGTCCCTTCTGCCGGTCTCGCTGCCCGGCCCTGCCCTGAAGACCCGGTTGTAATGGAGTGCGCACCAGGGGAGCTTGCAGCCATAAGCCCCTGCCCCTTGCATGCCTCGTGGGAAGGGGTCCTCTTCGGGTGCTGGGTTATCGAAGGGGTCGGCGGCAAGGACGGGTGCGCGGCTGCAATATGGGGGGCGCCGGTATCAGTGAAAGGCCAAGCGTCGGAAAGGCCCTTGGAACCTTTCAGTCCGGAAGAAATGGAGCAGTTCCTCCGCATGCTCGAATGGCTCTCGGGCGAGCTTCACGCTTCTCAGCCGGGCTCGTTCCGGCTCTTCGTGTCCGGAAAATGCCTTGAGAGCGGCCGGACAAATGCAGAAGAGGCTGCCTCGGCATCCGCGCAAGCCCTGGAGCGCTGGCTTTCAGCGGTAAACCCAGTGGCAGTGATTCTCATGGGAAGACATGCGGTCAGGGCCCTCTCTCAAAGAGATGAGGCGCACGGAAAGCCCTTTGAAAAGAAGGGCATTGTTTTCGTTTCCACCTATTCGCCCGAGGAGATGCTCAGGTCCAGGGCGCGAAAAAAAGAGGCGCACGGTCACCTGAAGGGGTTCATAGAGGCCGTAAGGCCGTGAGCGCGTCTGAACAGCAGCCCCCGGTCCGGCGGTTCCGATTGAAAACCGCCTTTTTTCCTGCTAGAATCGGGGCATGGCAAACCTCTTCAGGCCCTTTCTCCTCCTTGCTGCAGCCATTCTAATACAGGCGTTTCCTTCATATTCGTCAGCAAAAGAAATCCTATACGTAAAGGCCGAGGGTGTGGTGAATCCCGTGATGGCCGGGTATCTTCTGGACAACTTCGAGGATGCCGCGGAAAGGGACGCTGAGGCCGTCATCATCCAGCTCGACACCCCTGGCGGACTCGACCTCTCCATGCGGGACATAGTAAAGGCCATGCTCGCATCGGAGGTGCCCGTGGTGGTCTATGTGGCCCCGGCCGGCTCGCGGGCCGGCTCCGCCGGGGTCTTCATAACCTATTCCGCGGATATAGCGGCCATGGCGCCGGGCACGAATATCGGCTCTGCGCACCCGGTCTCCATGGGCGGGCAGATGGACGAGACCATGGCCGAGAAGGTCGAAAACGACGCGGTAGCGTACATAAAAGGCATAGCCGCCAAGAGGGGAAGGAACGCCGAGTGGGCGGAGCTGGCTGTAAGGGAATCGAAGAACATCACCGCCGAGGAGGCCCTTAATCTCGGGGTTATAAACATAGTGGCCGCCAGCAGGGACGAGCTCATACAGAAGCTCGACGGCATGAAAGTTGAGACCATCACGGGCGAGCGGGCCCTCTCAACCGCGGACCTTCGCGTTGTGGAGGTCGAGATGGACCTCCGCTACAGGATACTCGGTGCCATAAGCAACCCCAATGTCGCCTACATACTCATGATACTGGGGCTCATAGGGATATATTTCGAGCTCTCCAACCCCGGGGCGGTCTATCCGGGGGTGATAGGGGCCATATCCCTCATATTAGCCTTCTACGCCTTCCAGACGCTCCCGGTAAACTACGCCGGATTCATCCTCATAGGGCTCGGCGTGGTATTCTTCATACTGGAGCTTATGGTCGTGAGCTACGGCCTGCTTGCGATAGCCGGGGTCGTTTCGCTACTTCTGGGGTCGCTAATGCTCTTCGATTCGCCCGCGCCTTATTTCCGCATCTCCATCTGGGTCATACTCCCGGCCGTGATACTCATGACCGCGGTCGTAATAGGCGCCATGCTCTATGCTGTAAGGGTGCACAGGAGAAGGCCCGTAAGCGGGACCGACCTCCTCGTCGGCTCGATTGGGGTAGCCTCCGATGACTTGGGCGGCGAAAAGGAAGGGAGCGTCTACGTCGAGGGCGAGTACTGGAACGCGGTAAGCGATGTGCCTGTAAAAGGCGGAGAAAAAGTCAGGGTCGTCGAGGTAAAGGGGCTGCTCCTCAAGGTTACAAAAGCCTGAGAAGCTGCTAATTGGATATCAATGGCCGGAAGAAAAGAAATGGGGGGTAAATGGACATGGACTTCGGCATAGGCGCTGGCACGCTGGTACTGATCGCGCTCGCGGTGCTCTTTCTCTGGAGCGCGGTCAAGATACTCCCCGAGTACGAGCGGGGCGTAATATTCTTTCTCGGGCGGTTCCAGGCGGTAAAGGGGCCGGGGCTCATACTCCTCATACCCGGCATCCAGAAGATGATGAAGGTGAGCCTCCGGACGGTCGCCATGGACGTGCCTCCTCAGGAGGTCATAACCAAGGACAACGTCTCGGTAAGGGTGAACGCGGTCGTCTACTTCAGGGTCGTGAACCCGGACAAGGCCGTCATCGCGATAGAGAACTTCCTCTACGCCACGAGCCAGCTTGCCCAGACGACATTGAGGAGCGTGTGCGGGCAGGCCGAGCTCGACGAGCTCCTTACCGAAAGGGAGAAGATAAACAAGAGCATTCAGGCTATACTCGACAGGCAGACCGACCCCTGGGGCATAAAGGTGAGCATAGTCGAGGTCAAGGCCATAGACCTCCCTGAGGAGATGAAGCGCGCCATGGCCAAGCAGGCCGAGGCCGAGAGGGAGAAGAGGGCCAAGATAATCCACGCGGAAGGCGAGGCAATGGCTGCCACTCGGATATTCGACGCAGCCGAGCTCCTGGCCAGGAACCCTGTGTCGCTGCAACTACGGTATCTCCAGACGCTTACGGAGATAGCGGCGGACAAGAACTCGACCATACTATTCCCCCTGCCCATGGACCTCATAAAACCGTTCCTCAAGGCATTGAAGACGGAATAGACTGCGATGCCTGGAAACCACCCCGCATCTGGCCACAGGAAGAGGCTTAAGGAAAGGTTCCTTAAGTCCTCGCTCCAGGGCCTTCACGACTACGAGGTGATAGAGCTCCTCCTTACGTACGCCATTCCGAGGAGGGACGTAAAGCCCATTGCAAAGGGGCTCCTTAAGGAGTTCAAGGGGCTTAAAGGGGTCCTGGAGGCCTCTCCTGAGAGGCTTAAGGAAGCGAGCGGGCTCGGCGAGGCGAGCGCTCTCCTTCTGGCGCTCGTAAGGGAGGCGGCCAGGGCATATCTTTCAGAGAGGAATACCTCCTTAAAGGGGGTCGTCTCATCCCCGAATGACGCGGTGAGGGTGCTCCGCGAGTCGCCGGAAGGCGCGGGAAAAGAGGGGCTTTTCGCGCTTTATCTAAACTCCAAGAACGAGGTGCTTGGGGTCGAGTCGATGGGAGATGCTTCGGAGCCGGTTTCCCCCAAGGCGGTCATCAGGAAGGCCTTCAGTCATAACGCAAGGTCGATGATACTGGTGAACTCGAAAAAAGGAAAGGCAGCCGCCTCGGCAAGGGAGCGGGGGCTTGCCGCGGAGATTGAGGCCGCGGCCTCGTCGATAGACATACTCGTGCACGATTACATAATCGCCGGACAGGAGGGGATAATTAGCGCGAGGGAGCTGGGCTGGCTAAGGGCTAAAAATTAATGCAGCAGGCTGCTGAAAGCCCAATCTGCTGCGTCGTCTTCAAAACTGGACACTCCGGCGTACAAGGAAAGTACGTCTCATTCCTCACTTTTCGACCCCTTGCATCTTGAGCTTTTTGAGCAGCCTGAATGAGATTTTGAGCCCGGTAGGGTGCGCTGTGCGCACCAATAAATCTGATTTCTACGGCTCAAGCGCCGGGCCTGCACTTAAGGACCTTCACCAGATAGGCCCTTGCCTCAGCCGCGGCCTCTTCCACGCCCTTTCCCTTGGCCAGGTCCGCTGCCAGGGCCGACGAGAGTATGCACCCGGTGCCGTGGAAACGGCCCATTCCTCCCTTAAGCCGCCTTCCCCTGTAATGCCTGAACGACAGCCCATCGAATAACACGTCAACCGGCTCTCCCTCAAGGTGGCCGCCCTTGACGAGCGCGTATCTCGCGCCCATTTCGAAGAGCCTGCTTGCCGCAAGTTCCATGCCCCTTACATCGATTATCCGCTTTACGCCAGTAATGGCCGCCGCCTCGTCAAGGTTCGGCGTGACGACTTCGGTTAATGCGAGGAGCGACCTGATCTCGGTGAGGCCGCCCTTTGTAAGCAGCGATTTGCCGCTTGTAGAGCGAAGCACCGGGTCGAGCACGACATTCTTAAGAGAGCGTTTTTTTATGAGGTTCTTTATGGCCCGGAGGTTTTCGGGGCTCCCGGCCATGCCGATCTTTACCGCATGGATCTCGAACTCTTCCAGAAGGGCCGCAGCCTGCCCTGATATGAAACGCGCGGGGACCGGGAGCGCAGATCTGAAGACCGTCGAGTTCTGGGCCGTGAGCGCAGCGGCCACGGAAAGGCCGCGTACCCCGAAGTCATGGAAGGTAAGGAGGTCCCTCTGGAGGCCCGCGCCGCCTGAGGGGTCTGACCCGGCTATGGTGAGGACCGTTTTCATGAAAGCCCGAAGAAGTAGGTGAAAAGGGATTGGAAAACGCCGATAATGAAACCCATTATGCCGCCCAGGTATTCAAGGTGCTTAAGCTCCCTTGTTATGAAATCCGTAAGGAGCCTCTCGAACCTCATGAGGTCGAGCTGGTCTATGCGCGTTACCAGCAGCTCCTTTACGTCTATCTTGTCCCTGACCTTTGCCGCGAGCGTGCCCTTTTTCCTGTCGAGGTGAGTCACTATCTCCCTCGTAAGGAGGAGCTTAATCTGGTTCTTGAGGTTATCGGAGACCAGGCCAACGACCGGGAGCTTCAAGAACCTCGACGAGAACCTGTGCTCCACGGCCTCCTCCACGGTCCTTTCGACCTCTTTCTCCCAGTTGAGCCCTGAGAGGGCCTTTGCGAGGTCCTCTGAGGAGAGTAGCTCCTTTTCAATAGTCCGGGCTATGGACCTTGCAATCTCTTTCCTACGCTTGGGTATGATGCCCTGTATGCGGAAGCCTAGCACCTCCAGCGGGATGTGCGGCCTGAAAAGCAGCTTTATCGCGACATAGTTCGTGAGCCAGCCTATTGCGGCCCCGATTATGGGGGGGAGTATGAGGTTAAGGTACATCTGCTATGACCATAAGGATTCGAGGATGGTTGAAAAGGTCTTTGGCGGAATCCCCCTGCGAGGGATTTTTGAGATGACTGGGTAAGAGCGTCCGCAGGCTGAAGCTCAGCGGAAGCCCTTTTTAGAGGCCTCTTCCTCGAAATACTTCTTGTAAAGTATGTCCCACTCACGGCTTCCTTCGGGAACTTCCCTTGAAAGGGAGCGTATCTTTGCCCTGGCCGCTGTGTCGGCCTCGTCCTCGACCCTTAAATAGCCGGTCATGGCCTTCTTTATCTCGGCAAGGGCCTTGTCCTCGTCGGTGAAGTCCACGAGGTCGTCCTTCCATACGCCGTCGAAAAGGAGATGGGCTATGTGGGATATCCTGTCGTCGGAAAGCCTCAAATGACAATTCCCCTTTCCCTGGCGAGCTTGCCTTTTATCATGTTGAACATCTTTCTGTAGTCGAGCCTTTCCTTGTCGATCGCGCCGGCATGGCTTTGAAGGAGCCCTTCGACCTCCCTGTCGAGCTCGTCCTCGGCCCGGAGGTCTGCCAGAAAGACCTCGATCATCTTCTCGAAAACCTTCCTCTCGTCAGCCTTGAAGACCACGAGGCCCCCGTCTTTAAGCCTTTCGAGGACGGTCCGGACTATCTTCTCGACCTGCTCCCTGGAGAGTTTCATAAAGCGAAAATATCACAGGATATCGATGTTTGCAAGGGTGTTGACACTTGGCCTTTTTTGGACTATAAATTATCGAATGCTCCTCGACGGAGCTGCGTTAACGAGGCTATAGCCGCTTGCTTATTGAAAACCGAGGAAAAGCCCTCTCCCGCTCTCGAGTTTTTTTGCGGTCTTAAGGCCCGCTATCATCGCAGGCAGTTTTTTGAGGATCTCTTTCGGCAGCGCACTTTTAACGTACAACAGAAAAGGGGGAGTGCAGTATGAAAGTCGTAAAAAGCTTCTATTTCAGGCAGGTCGCTCTTGTCCTTGCCTTTACCATGCTCGTCCTGGGAAGCATTCCCACAAAGAGCATGGCCCTTGTAATCGGCTCTGACGCAGTGGTCGCGGCGGCCGCCGAAAAGGCCCGTGAAGCTGATATCGCCAGGGTGCAGAGGGTGCTTGAGAGTAAGCTCGTAGCAGACAAGCTCCAGCAGGCAGGCCTTTCAGAGGCCGAAATAAACGAGAGGCTCGGGAAGCTCTCCGATGCCGAGCTACACTCGTTTGCCTCCCAGCTCGAAAGCCTCTATCCTGGCGGAGACGCCTTGAGCGCGATAATCGCGCTCCTTATAATAGTAATACTCGTGCTGGTGGTCCTTAAGCTCGCGGACAGAAAGATAGTCATAAGATAGCATCCCCTTTTGAGGCCCGGGCTTAAAGCCCGGGCTTTTTTTTCGGGCTCCGGCCGGCCCGGGCCCCCATTTAAGAAAGCTTGCCGATTATCAGATGTCCCTTAGGAATGCCTTTTTTCTTTCCGTTCTTCTCCTCATTTCCGGGTGCGCGGCTCCGGCAAGGGATGCGGTGCTCGCATCCCTGAGGGCCGATCGGACCGCAGGCGCCTATATAGAAGGCGTGCCATTCTTTCCGCAAGACGAATACTTGTGCGGCCCGGCTGCGCTCGCGGGAGTCATGGCCTTTTACGGCGCCGAAGAGTCGATGGACGGGGTCGCCGGGGCCGTATATAATGAGAAGCTCAGGGGCACTCTCCCGATGGACCTTCTTGTCTACGCAAGGGACAGGGGATTTGAGACCAGCTACTATAAGGGTGGTTTTAAAGACCTTGCTGAAAGGGTCGGGAAAGGCGAGCCCCTCATATTATTCCTGAACCTTGGCTACGACATCTACCCTGTCGGGCATTACATTATTGCGGTCGGGATAAGCGAAAAGGACGGCGTAGTCCTGGCGCACTCGGGGACGGAGAGGGAAAAGGTCTACAACATGAAGGAGCTTCAAAAGGCATGGTCCAGGACAGGGTATTCGACGCTCCTTGTCCGGCTAAAGGGGAGGGGAGATTGAAAAAGGTCCGCGCTCTCGCGTTTTTTTCATTTCTTGCGCTTGCGTCATGCGGGGTAGTGGAAGTCAAGGACTCGACCCCGCTTTCGTTCGACGAGCATATGAGGCTCGGGTCCATTTATGAGTCGCAAGGGAAATATGAGCTGGCGTTACGCGAATACGAGAGCGCGCAGGCCATCGATACCAAAGAAGCCCGGGCCTATTTCGCCCTGGGGAATATCTATTTGAGGGCGGGCGAGTACGGTAAGGCGGAAAAGAGCTATACCCGGGCAATCGAGCTTGGGCCGAGGCCGGAGTACTACAATAATCTTGCATGGGCGCTAATGGAAAAAGGCGACCTGGCGGCGGCAAGGGCCTCGGCTGAAGAGGCGCTCAAAAGCTCTCCTCCCAAGGAAAAATTTATTTACCTCGACACGCTCGGTGTACTGGATATGAGGGACGGGGAGTATGAGTCAGCAGAGGAAAAGTTCCTCCAGGCAGCCAGCACGGTGCCCAATGGGCGCGCCGAAGCGCTCTCCGAGATATACAGGCATCTCCGCGAGCTTTACAAGGCAAGCGGAGAGCCGGAGAAGGCCTCCACAATCGACCAGAAGCTCGAAATATTCAGGGGCGGAGTAAAAGACGGGCTTTGAGGACAATATACGGAATAAACCCGGTGCTTGAGGCGTTGCGCTCGGGGGCCGTTATCGACAGGATCGTCATCTCCGAGGGGAGGACCGGCAGGGCGGCATTCGATATCCTGAAGCTCGCCAGCCAGAAAAAGGTCGAGGTCCTAAAGGCCGCCGCCCAGGAGCTTACGAAGATTGCCGGGTCCGAGAGGCACCAGGGGGTCGTTGCGCTCCTCCACGAGGAGTTCAGGTATTCGGATATCGAAGACCTCATAGCCGCGTGGAAGACAAAGGGCGGGCAGGCCTTCTTTCTCGTCCTCGACTCGGTACAGGACCCGCAGAACCTCGGCTCTCTCGTAAGGACGGCCAATGCGGCAGGGGTGCACGGCGTCATTATCCCGAAAGACAGGGCGGCCGAGGTCACGCCCGCTGTCGTAAAGGCGTCAGCTGGCGCGACCGAGCACACCCTCATAGCCCGGGAAGTGAACATCACGAGGGCCATAGAGAGGCTCAAGGAGGAAGGGGTCTGGGCGGTGGCCGTTGAGGCCGGGTGCAGGGACACGCTCTGGGGCACGGACCTCGATAGAGACCTCGCCCTTGTCATCGGGAGCGAAGGGAAGGGCATAAGGAGACTCGTGCGAGAAAGCTGCGACCTCTGCGCCTCCATCCCCATGGCCGGTCAGGTCAACTCGCTTAATGCTGCGCAGGCCGGGGCCATAGCGATGTTCGAGGCCCTGAGGCAGCGGGGAAAATAGGGCGCCTCACAATTAAGGCGCGTTCAGTTTTATTTTTTTAAAGGTCACGTCCAATAATCGGCTGAACCAAAACCTGGTGCCCATGTCCAAGGCCCTTTCTGACCTCGTAAGGGAAGCAGCGGAAAGGTTCAAAGGGGTCATAAGCCCCACACCGCTCATATACTCTTCCAGCCTCTCCAGGCTCTTCGGCTTCGAATGCCACCTTAAGCTCGAAAACCTCCAGAAGACCGGCTCCTTCAAGGCGCGCGGGGCCTTCTTCAAAATATCCTCTCTTTCAGACGTGGAAAAATCAGCGGGAGTAATAGCCGCCTCGTCTGGCAATCACGCCCAGGGTGTGGCGTGGGCCGCGTCGCTCCTTGGCGTGAAATCGCTCATAGTTATGCCCGAGACGACACCCATCGTCAAGTTCGTGGCCACAAAGGGATACGGCGGCGAGGTTTTGATCCGCGGCAGGAATTTCATCGAGTCCTTCGCGCACGCGAGGGAGCTTTCCGCCCAGAGGGGCCTGACGCTAATCCATCCTTTTGACGATTATTCGATAATCGCCGGGCAGGGAACCATAGGCCTTGAGATAATTGAGGCCGCGCCGGATGCGGACGCCATCGTTGTGCCGGTGGGCGGAGGCGGCCTCATCTCGGGGATTGCCTCGATAGTGAAGGAGAAAAACCCGGGCATAAAGGTAATAGGTGTTGAGGCCGCGGCCTCGAGCTCGTGCATCGAATCCCTTAGAAGGGGCGAGCCATCGGAGGTCGAGGAGAGGCCCACCATCGCCGACGGAATAGCCGTAAAGCGCCCCGGTGAGAAGACCTTTAAGATAATAAAAGAGCTTGTAGACGAGGTCAATGACGCGGGCGAGGACTCTATCGCATGGGCGATAGTGCAGCTCCTTGAAAGGAAAAAGCTCGTCGTGGAGGGCGCGGGCGCGGTGGGCGTTGCAGCGGCCATCGAAGGGAAGCTCCCGAAAACGATCAAGAAGGCCATCTTCGTCCTTAGCGGCGGGAATATCGACGTTACTACGCTTGACAGGATAATAAGGCTCGGGCTCATACGGGAAGGGAGGATATTGAGGCTGTCGGCCCTAATACCCGACGAGCCAGGCTCGCTTGCCCGCCTCACCGCCGACATAGCCGCGCTCAAGGCCAACATCCTCCACGTGATACACGAGAGGGAGGCCGTATCCGCGCCCATCAACACCATCCGGCTCGAGATAGTGCTTGAGACCGAAGGCCACCGTCATTCTGAAAGGATAAGAAAAGAGCTTGAGGGAAAGGGATATGGGATTTGACCCCCGAAGACCTGCTCTTTATTACTTCCCCTTCCACCTCTTAAGGAGCTTCATCCTGCTCCAGGCCATCTCGCTGGCCTCTTCCTTCGAGATGTTCTTGCTGGTCATCATGGCGGAAGAGAGCTTCTCAAGCATCTCTTCCTTTGTGATATCCGGCTCGGTAAACTGCCCCTTCCAGTAGCAGTACCTGCAGTAGAAGGTGTTCATTACGGTAAGGTTCGCCTCGCAGCCGAACTCGTCCTTGTTCATTATGAGCATGCCGCAGCTGTGGCAAACCGGGCCCGGTAGTATTTCCGCCATACTCTTTCTTGCGCCTCCCTTTCTTATCCCATCCTGCCGAGAAGAAGCCTCCCGGCCATGAAATGCATATGCAGATGGAAGACGGTCTGGCCGCCCTCCTCATTTGTGTTTATGACGGTGCGGAAACCCCTCTTGTCCAGCCCGAGCTTTTTCGCCAGGGCCTTTGCGGTCTCGAGCATATCGGAAAGGAGCTCTTTATCATCGCAGTCCATGAGCGTTTCGTAATGGGCCTTGGGGATTATGAGGATGTGCGTGGGGGCCTGAGGGTTGATGTCCTTTATGGCGATGAGCTTCTCGCTTTCGAGGACGATTTCGGATTTGACTTCTTTCCTCCCGATACGGCAGAATATGCAATCGCTCATTTCCCGCTCCTCGCCTCCTTTTCCGCTATCCCGGATATGCCGAAACGCCTCGCAAGCTCCCCGTATATCTCGTCCATGCCGATGCCCTTCTCTGAAAGGAGGACCATGCAGTGGAAGAGGAGGTCCGAAAACTCATAGACCACCTGGCCGTTGTCCTTTGAGCTTGCGGCATCAAGAAGCTCTCCCGATTCTTCCTCGATCTTATCTAGTATCTTCGTAAGGCCCTTCGCGTAGAGCGAAGCGACATATGACTTCGCCGGGTCGGCCTTCTTCCTCTCCCCGAGCACATTCATGAGCTCCGTTAGCACGGCAGGGCCAGTGGGCTTTACCTCCCCCCCGTCGAGGGCCCGGTAAAAACAGGTCCTTTCGCCCGTGTGGCAGGCAGGCCCCTTTGGCTCGACGAGCAAGAGAAGTGTATCCCCGTCGCAGTCGTACCTTATGGACCGGACCTCCTGGAAATTCCCGGATGTCTCGCCCTTTAGCCAGAGCTTCCCACGGGAGCGGCTAAAGTAGTGCGCCCTCCCGGTAGCGAGTGTCTTCTCGACGGCAACCCTGTCCATCCATGCCATCATGAGGACCTCGGATGTCCGGGAGTCCTGCGTAATGGCGGGCACGAGCCCGTTCTCGTTGAATTTCACCGGGCTTATGTCGAACTGGATCGGTTCCACAGGCGGATATAATACCATGCGGATTTCCGTAAATTCCAGTCTTTTGAGAAGGCCGGGCCGCCTTGACGGTCAGGTTTTTGGCTGATAGACTTCCTCTATGCCTACAAAGACCGTTTCAAGCTCCGAGACGAAAAACATCCAGATAATCGATGAGAAGGGCGAGGCCGACGGACCGCTCGTAAGCCGGTTCACCGAGGAGGACTTCCGGCGCTTTTTCGAGACCATAATACTCGCCCGGACCTTCAACCACAGGGCCTTGAGCCTCCAGAGGGAAGGGCGGCTCGGCACCTATGCCTCAATCTGGGGGCAGGAGGCCTCCCAGATAGGCTCGGCCCTCGCCTTCGGAGAAGAGGACTGGCTATTTCCTTCTTTCAGGGAATCCGGGGTCTACATCGCCAGGGGCTATCCCATATGGATGCTCTACCGCTACTGGGCCGGGGACGAACGCGGCATGCAGGCCCCCCCGGGCTTTAAACTCTTTCCCATGAGCGTGCCCGTGGGCACCCAGATACCGCACGCCACTGGCGCGGCCTGGGCCATGAAGCTCAAGGGGCACAGGAAAACGGCGGCAGTCTACTTCGGGGACGGCGGCTCGTCAAAGGGCGATTTTCACGAGGGGCTCAACTTTGCCGGCGCCTTCAAGGTCCCGGCCATATTCATATGCCAGAACAACCAGTGGGCCATATCCGTGCCGAGGGCCAGGCAGACCGCCGCCAAAACGATAGCCGAGAGGGCCTTCGGTTACGGCTTCGAGGGCGTCCAGGTGGACGGAAACGACATCGCGGCCGTATATAAGGTCACGAAGGACGCGATAGAGAAAGCCAGGGCAGACGGAGGGCCTACCCTCATAGAGTGTTTCACATACCGCCTCGACGACCACACGACGGCCGACGACTCGTCAAGATATAGAAGCGACGAAGAGGTCGAGTACTGGAAGGAGAGGGAGCCCCTTAAGAGGCTCAGGACATATATGGAAAAAAAGGGTTGGTGGTCGAAGGAATACGAGGAGGGCGTTACGAAGAAGGCCGAGGAGAGGGTCGATGCCGAGATAAAGAAGGCCGAGGCGTTCGAGGCACCGGACCCGGCCGACATCATAAAATACACCTATGGCTCGCTTACCCCGAGGCAGGGCCGGGAGTTGAAGGAGTTAAAGTGGCGAGGCTGAACCTTGTGCAAGCCATAAACCAGGCCCTCGCCCAGGAGATGGAGCGGGACAGGGACGTCATCGTAATCGGCGAGGACGTGGGAAAGGACGGAGGCGTTTTCAGGGTCACTCAGGGCCTCCTGGATAAATTCGGCCCGGACAGGGTCATGGATACGCCCCTTTCGGAGCTCGGCATCATAGGCACGGCGGTCGGGCTTTCGGCCTACGGCATGAAGCCGGTTGCCGAGATACAGTTCATGGGATTTACCTACGCAGGGCTTGAGCAGCTCTTTTCGCACGCCGCGCGCTTACGCTCCCGTTCAAGAAACCGTTTCACCTGCCCGATGGTCGTCCGCACCCCATACGGCATAGGCATAAAGCCGCCGGAACTGCATTCGGAATCGACCGAGGCGCTCTTCTGCCACATGCCGGGCATCAAAGTGGTCGTGCCTTCAAACCCGTACAGCGCCAAGGGCCTCCTTACCTCGGCAATAAGGGACCCCGATCCGGTATTTTTTCTGGAGGCATCAAGGCTATACAGGTCCATAAAGGCCGAGGTGCCGGAAGAGGAGTATACGATACCTCTCGGCAAGGCCTCCGTTTATCAGGAGGGGAATGACATTACGGTCGTCTCCTGGGGCACCATGCTCCACAGGGCCGCAGAGGCCTCAGAGGACTTCGACTGCGAGATAATAGACCTCCAGACGCTCCGCCCCTATGACGAGGAGACCGTAATAAAGTCGGTCAAGAAGACCGGCAGGCTCGTTGTCGTTTACGAGGCGACCCGGATCGGGGGCTTCGGTGCGGAGATAGCGGCACTCGTGGCTGAGGAGGCGTTCGAGTACCTGAAGGCCCCGGTAATAAGGGTGGCTGCGCCGGATGCCGTTATACCGATGGCAAGGCTCGAGGACCATTACATGCCCTCCCCCGAGAGGATCAGGGCGGCCTACGAGAAGGTAATGCAGTACTGAATTGAAAATCGCTCTTTTCCCCGATCTCTTCGTTAGGGCGGAAGTAAAAATGCTCACATATTCTCTTATATACTGCGCTTTTTACTTCCACCCTGCCTCGACCTCGGGAAAAATCACTGATCAGAGGCACCCTATTTAGATGTACGAGGGTCGCGGCAAATCTTACTTAGCGCTTCTTTCAGGAGGGCTCGATGGAATTCGAATTCCGGCTCCCGGACCTCGGCGAGGGCATAACCGAGGGCGAGGTGGTGAAATGGCGCGTAAAGGAGGGCGACCGAGTAGAGGAGCACCAGGTCGTCGTCGAGGTGGAGACAGACAAGGCCATTGTCGAGGTCCCGTCCCCGAGGGGAGGAAAGGTAACCGGCATCAATAAGGGCGAGCGTGAGACGGTCAAGGTCGGCGAGACCCTGATGAAGATCGAGACAGAAGCCGCCGCCGAGGAAAAGGCCCCTGAAAAGAAAGCCGAGGAGGAGAAGAGGGCGAGGCCTCCGTCCGTATCGGTAGTCGGCGCGCTCCCTGAAAAGGAGGAGGTCACGGCGTCGCCAAAGGCGCGCTCTCTCGCCAAGAAGCTTGGAGTGGACCTCTCGACCGTAAGAGGCACAGGCCCGGGCGGCATGGTAACCGAGGCGGACGTAAAGGCGGCTTCCGAAGGAAGGCCCGCCCCTCCCAGGCCGCCGGAAAAGGAAGAGGCCGTAGAGAGGGCTTACGAGCCGAGGCTTGAAGAAAGGCCCAAGCCTCCCGAGGAAAAACGGCCCGAAGAAAGACCGCCCGCGCCCGGACAGGACAAATACGGGCCTGTCGAGCGGGTCCCCATAAGAGGCATAAGAAAGGCCATAGCCAAGAACCTCCTCGCGAGCCAGAAGACAGCCGCGTTCGTTACCGGCATGGATGACGCCGACGTTACCGAGCTATGGGCCCTCCGGAAAAGAGAAGCCAGGGTCGCGAAGGAAAGAGGGGTGCACCTCACCTTTCTTCCCTTCTTCATAAAGGCCGCGCAGCATGCCCTTGCAGCCTACCCGCGTGTAAACGCCTCGGTCGACGAGCAGTCGGGCGAGATAATCATTAAAAAATATTACAACATCGGCTTTGCCGTGGACACGCCCGAGGGGCTCATGGTCTCGGTAGTGAAGAATGTAGAGAAAAAGACCATACTCGATCTTGCCGCGGAACTGCAGGAGCTTTCCTTGAAGGCCAGGGAAAGGAAAATAACCCTGGAAGAGCTCAGGGGATCTACATTCACGATAAGTAATTACGGGAGCTTCGGCGGCACCTATGCGACACCGATAATGAACCACCCGGATGTGGCGATACTAGGCACGGGGAAGATAAGCGACAGGCCCTGGGTAGTGAACGGCTCAATTGCGATAAGGAAGGTGCTCCCGATTTCATTCACCTTCGACCACAGGGTCATAGACGGCGCGGACGCAGCCCGGTTCGTTAACAGGATAGTAGCCTATCTCGAAGACCCCGGGAGGATATTCATTGAGAGTTCGTGAGGGCGGGTGTGCCCATCCTCAATGAGAAAAAGAGGCATACTCTGACTTATAATTATGATTTTTCCGCGCTGCCGTGCGGTTTCGAGGATAAAGCTCGCTTGCTTGCCTCCTCCCGACCCGTGAACACACAAAAAGCGAGCAGAGACCCAGGAGCTTTTTCTGGGTCGAGCGAGCGGATGCAAATCCGAAAATCTTCCTCTTGTGTCGGAGATTCCCGGCGTAATGCCGGGAATCTTCAACGGCCCCCTGAAGTCGCGCTCCTGACTCCCCGGCCCGTTCACGCTCAACCTCCCTTATGCTACGCTCGCCTTACCCTCCGTGGTTTGTTTCAAGACGAAAAGAATCTCACTCGTTTCTGTTTTTGTATTTCAAACCACCCCGGGGCATAAGGCGGAGCGAACATAGGGATGGGGGAGGGCCGAGCCCGGATGATGGAGGCGTAACGAGAGCGGAGCCTTATGCCCAAAAAGAGCGCGGCAGCGCGCGCAAAAGCCTCTGCCTCTGCAATGACGTTTAATTATACTCTCAAACAAGAAAGCCCCGAGTTTTCAGTCGGGGCTTTTTCTGTTACGTTATTCCGAATGCGGCGTCAGCTCGCCGCCTCTTTCAGCACCTGGTCGAGGTCCACCCTGTCGAGCCGCTTCTGGCATGCGCTCCAGTTGATGTTCTTCATGAACGCGTCGATGTAGGGCGCCCTTTTTGCGCCGTAGTCCATGAAATAGGCGTGCTCGTAGACGTCCATTATGAGTATCGGAACCACGTTCATAGGGACCTTCTCGTTGTGCGCGTCCAGGCAGTAGTTGTGGAGCTTGCCGTCGTAGAGCGAGAGGGCCGTAACGACCCAGCCCCTGCACGACATGCCGCAGGCCTTGAACTCCTCGGACCACTTCTCGAACGAGCCCCATTCCTTCGCGATAAGGTCCGAGAGCTTCCCTGACGGCTTGCCGCCCTTGCCCATGAGGTTCTCGAAGTAGAGCTCGTGGAGGACGACGGCGTTGTAGGCGAAGGTCTCTTCTATCTTCAAGGCCCTCCAGTCCGAGAAGACCTGGTTTGCCGTTCCGAGGTCGGCCTTCTTCTGCTTATCCTCTATCTCGTTCAACTTATTGATGTAGCCGACGTAGAGTATGTCCCTGTGGTTCGATATCTGCGCTTCGGAGAGGCCCTCGGGCTTGAGGTCGAACTTCTTTGGCTGGTGCTGTGGCATCTGAACCTCCTTCCACTAACGATTATTTTAGGCAACCTCTAAAAATGATCTTTTCCCCGGACTCTGCGTCAGTCCGTGAACAAAAATGCTCACATATTGTTCATATATGCTCCGCTTTTTATTCCCGGCCTTCCTTGATTGCTGGAAAAATCTCCAATTTTTAGAGGATGCCTTTCGCGTTTTATCTCGAAAGCAGGCGGCTTGAAAGCGGCTTTCCATGGCGGAATTCATAGCTTAATTAAAACCAGTAATCCGGGATCTGTCAAGGTTCAGACGAACCTGTTGAGGACGATGCTTAGAAGGCTTATGACGAGCGCCCCGACCAGGGCCGGCAGGAACCCCGCGATTGCAAAGCCGCTTATGAGCCAGCCGACTGCCCAGAGTATAAGGCCGTTAAGCACAAGCGTGAAAAGACCAAGGGTGAGTATGTTTATGGGTAGAGTAAGGACTATGAGGACCGGCTTTATTATGAGGTTCATGACCCCGAGAAGGACAGCCGCCTTTATCGCAGGGCCGTAGCCCTCGACGTTTACTCCGGGGACCAGGTACGAGGCGAGGAATATCCCGGCCGTGAGTATAATGAGCCTGAGAATTATGTTAAGCATCCGGGTCGAGTCCCTTAAGCACCTTTATCATGTGCCCGTGTATTTTGCCGTTGGATGCAAGGCATTCCCTGCCGTAGATTGAAAAAGGGCCGCCGCCAAAGTCGGTCACCAGCCCTCCGGCCTCCTTAACCATGAGCGCGCCTGCCGCTACGTCCCAGGGCCGGAGTTTCATCTCCCAGTACCCGTCGAACCTGTTAGAGGCAGTGTAGCAGAGGTCCAGGGCAGCCGAGCCCGCCCTCCTTATGGCCTGGGCCTTGAGCGAAAAGGCCGAAAAATGGTCGAGGTTATTGTCGTCAGCGACACGGAGATCATAGGGGAAGCCGGTCGCAAGTAGGCTCCTGCCGAGCGAGTCCGCGGAAGAGACCCTTATCTCCTTGCCGTTAAGGAAGGCGCCCCGGCCCCTTTCAGCCGTGTATAGCTCGTCGAGCATGGGGTCGTATACGGCCCCGAATACGACCGCCCCTTCCTCCTCGAAGGCGATGGAGACGCAGAAGAAGGGGAAGCCGTGTGAATAGTTCGTAGTGCCGTCGAGCGGGTCTATTATCCATTTGAACGGCGAGTCCTTCACCACCTCCGGGCTCTCCTCGGTAAGGATGCCGTGGCCTGGAAAGGCCTTCCTTATCTCCCCCATTATGAGGTCCTCGGATGCGCGGTCGGCCTCAGTAACAAGGTCTATAGCGCCCTTGAACTCCACCTCGCCGTATTTCCCGAGCCGCTCCTTAAGTAGGCTTCCCGCCCGCTTCGCGGCCTGAACGGCTATTCCCCTGACCTCGTTTCGCATCTGAGTGTCCCTTTGCGTATACTGAATTTTATCCCGAAAATGTTTTTTCCGCTCAGGTGAGAATTCGAAGTATCTTTTCGTGCACGAGCCCGTTAGTCGCAAGGCACTTGCCGGAGCCGAGCGAAAAGGGGCCGCCATTCAAGTCGGTTATCATGCCCCCGGCCTCGTTCAGGATGAGCCAGCCTGCAGCGGCGTCCCACGAATGGAACCTCGGGTTCCAGTATCCTTCAAGCCTCCCGGCGGCTACGTAGCACAGCTCGAGTGCGGCTGAGCCCGCGCGTCTTAAGGCCTGCGCCTTTCTCGAAAGGGCGGCGAAGTCCCTGAATATCCCGCCATCTTTTGCGGCCAAGTCCCTCGGGAAATCGATCGCAAGGAGGCTTCTGCCGAGCTTTTCGGTCCGGGATACCTGAATGGCTTTTCCATTAAGCCGAGCCCCTTTCCCGGCCTCGGCCAAAAACAGCTCGTCCCGCAAAGGGTCGAGGACGACCCCAAGGACCACCTTCCCATTCTCCTCAAGCGCTATGGATACCGAGAAATGCGGGAATGAATGGGAGTAGTTTGTCGTGCCGTCGAGCGGGTCTATTATCCAGCGATACGGGATGCTACCCTTCTCTTCCGGGCTCTCCTCGGAGAGGATGCCGTGGTCCGGAAAGGCCGAGCGTATCTCTTCCTTTATGATGCGTTCGGAGAGGAAGTCGCTTTCCGTTACCACTCCCTCGACGCCCTTGGACTTGACCGACAAAGGCCTGCCGAAACCCTCCCTGACGGCGGCGCCAGCCCTCAAGGCCGCCCTTGTCGCGACCTCTTTAAAGTCCATGCGGCCTCCGGGGGCTTCCAGGTTGAAAGGACTGGAAAAAATTCGGCCCGGGCAAGACCCGGGCCACACGCTCGGAAAATTCGGAAAATCTGAAAAGCCTTTGAAAAGAGCGGGAAATCCCGATCAAAAAGCTCTTTCTCAGCAGGACGGGCAGGACGAGCAGTCGGGCTTCGGCGTGTCCGATTCTTTTTTGGACTCCTTTGACGTGCTCTTTGACGCGTAATCGGTCTTGTACCAGCCCGAGCCCTTCAGGTGGAAGGATGAAGAGGATATCTTTCTCTCCACTTTGCCCGAGCAGTGGATGCATTTCTTGAGGGGCTTTTCGGAAAACTTCTGCAGCGCCTCGAACTCCTTGCCGCAGTCCTTGCAGATATATTCATAGATCGGCATGAAACTCTACCTCCGGGCCAAATTTTTCCTACATATATTGTAGGTATGAGCGGCAGGAATGTCAATTTTAAAAAAGCCGGCCCGCTTCGCGTTCGAAAAAAAATCTGGCTAAGGTGCTGATTTTATGGCAGAATGGGTCCGTTTGGCGGATCCCCGTAACGCTGGTCGATTTCGCTCCTCCACCCCCGCCGCAACTTTTTCATGGACCCTGATTCGCTTAAAAAAGAAAAGAGCTTGCGATACTCCGTGAGGAACGGGATGTTCGCGAGCATGATGAACGGCTTTACGCTCGACTACCTGACGCCTTTTCTCCTACTGCTCGGCGGGACCATCAAGCACGTCGGGATATTGAGCGCCCTTCCGCACCTCTTCGCTTCCATCATCCAGCTTAAGGGCCCGGACATAACGGAGAAGCTCCGTTCCCGGAAGCTCGCCGTCGGCCTTTTCATACTTCTGCAGGCTTTGATGCTTCCATTGATGGTGGGGAGCTATTTCCTCGGCGAATGGAAGGTCGCGGCCTTCATAGCGACTGTTGCGCTCTTTACCGCGTTCGGCGCCATGGCAGTGCCGGCATGGGGGAGCCTCATGTCCGATCTGGTCGAGGAAGACAGGAGGGGCGCGTTCTTCGGATGGCTCCAGAGAATTCTCGCCATAGTCACGGTAATAGCCACCTTCGCCGCCGGTTTCGTCCTCCACAGGGCCGAGCGGTCGGACGCCTTCTGGGGCTTCGCCGTCATATTCGGGCTGGCCTTCGCCTTCAGGCTCGCCTCGTGGAAGTACCTCCGGAAGATGCACGAGCCGCGCCTTGTAAGGAAGGAAGAGGACTACTTCTCGCTCCTGGATTTCGTCTCGAGACTGCATAAGAGCAACTTCCTGAAATTCGTGGTCTTCGTCTCGGCGATGAAGTTCGCGGTCAATATCGCATCCCCGTTCTTCGCCGTACTGATGCTCAAGAACCTGGGGTTCGGCTACATGACTTTCACCGTGGTCACCCTTGCCGCGACGATGGCGACCATATTTTCCATAAGGCGCTGGGGCGTCCACGCGGACAGGGTGGGAAACCTCAAGGTGCTACGCTCGACATCCGTGCTCGTGGCCCTGATACCGCTTTTCTGGCTCGTGAACCAGAATCCCGTGTACCTCTTTTTCGTGCAGGTCTTCTCCGGGTTCGCGTGGGCCGGCTTCAACCTCTCGGCCTCGAACTTCATATACGACGCCGCGTCGCCCGGCAAGAGGGAGAGATGCATCGCGTATTATAACTTCTTCGGGGGCGCGGCGCTCGCCCTCGGCTCTCTTCTCGGCGGCTGGCTTGCATGGGTCCTGCCGACCGGCTTCCTGGAGTTCAGGACCATGAACCTCATCCTCATATCCGCCATACTCCGGCTGGCGGTCGCGTTCTTCCTGCCATCCAGGCTCAAGGAGGTGAGGGAGGTAGAGAAGATACGGACGCACGAGCTCCTCTTCAGCATGCTGAGGCCCGGGCCCGCATTGGCCCGTCTCGGGCGGTGGACAAGCAGGAAGGGGGCTACTTCGTGAGATACGAGCCCAGGGTCTCCCTCGTGCCCTCGAAGGTGGAGATGGTCTTCCTGGCCCACTCGGGCCTCACTTCATACCCTCTCTTGTCGGCGTAGCAGGCGTCCACCGCCTCGCGGAGCACTTTCGTCATCGCGGCGACATAGCTCTTCGTCCGCTGCCTGCCCTCGATCTTGAGGGCTGAAACGCCAGCGTCCATAAGGCCGGGCAGCACTTTGAGGACATTGAGGGATTCCGGTTCCTCAAAAGCGTACTCGTAGCTCCCGTCCGGCGTCACATACCTCCCCTTGCAGCAGGTGGGATACGGCGAGGATTCGTCTTTGCCGAGCCTGTTGAGAGTGACCCCGTTAAGCGCAATTGCCATGCCGCCGTCAGGGGAAGGGTTGAAGCGGACGAACCTGGAAGGGGAGCACGCCCCTTCCGTGTTGGTGGATGCGCCGGTAACGAAAGACGATAGATAGCACCTGCCTTCAATGTTTATGCAGAGGCCGCCCAGGGCGAAGACCTCGATCTCTGCATCCGTCCTCTCCTTCAGCCGCTTCATCTCCTCGATCGTGAGGACCCGGGGCAGTACGACCCGCTTTATGCCGAAGTGCTTCCTGTAAAAGTTTATGGACTCGTAATTGGATGAGCTGGCCTGCGTAGAGAGGTGGAGGACCGAGTCGGGGTGGCGCTCCCTGGCGTACTTGAGGACCCCGAGATTGGCTATTATCACGGCATCCGCGCCGAGCTCCACAGCCGCGTCAACGGCCTTGTACCATTTGTCATAAGAGTCGCCCTGCGGGAAGGTGTTTATGGCTATATAGAACTTCCGGCCCTTTGACCTGACGTATCCTATGCCGTCCGCCGTTTCTGCGGGCGTGAAGTTCAGCCCCTCGAAGTTCCGGGCGTTCGTCGAGTCGCTAAAGCCCAGGTATACCGCGTCGGCCCCGCTGTCGATAGCGGCCTTTAATGAGGCCAGGTTGCCCGCAGGGGACACTACCTCCGGTTTTCCTTTCATAAAAACCACCACGCTATTTTTTATAATCCGCAACAATATACAATTTCAGATATTCCCGGTCAAACCAGTTCTGAGGAGGGGCTCTATTTCAGAGGGCCGGCCAGGTTTGCCGAAATAATAGCCCTGGACGAAATCGCACCCGTATTCTTCAAGAAGCCTGAGCTGCGCCTCGGTTTCCACCCCCTCGGCTATTACCCCGAGCTCGAGGCTCGCGGCCATTGCGATTATGCCCCTTGCCATGGTCATGCTCCCGGCATCCGAGGCGAGGTCCTGTATGAACGACCGGTCTATCTTGAGTATGTCAACGGGGAGCCTGTTTAGATAGCTTAAAGAGGAATAACCGGTCCCGAAGTCGTCTATGTAGATGCGGACCCCTATTGACCTGAGCCTGTCGAGGATGCGGCTGAAACGTGAGATGTCGTCCATGAGCCCGCTCTCGGTCACTTCGAGGGCAAAGCGCAGGCCTTCGGCCGAGTTGCCGCTTTTCGTAATCTCTTCCAGGCGCTCCGGGAAGCCCGGGTCCTTAAGCTGGCACACGGATACGTTTACGCCCATCTCCAGCTCTATTCCGAGCTCCTTCCACGACCGGGCCTGCCCGAGCGCGGTCTGCACGACCCAGTCGCCTATGGGGATTATCAGGCCGGTGTCTTCTGCAACGGGGATGAACTTATCCGGCGGCACGGGCCCAAGCTTCTTGCTCTTCCATCTTATGAGGGCCTCGGCGCCCGCTGGCTTACGGCCGGCAATGGCCATTATGGGCTGGTATACGAGCTCGAGCTCGCCGCGGGAGAGCGCGTGACGGAGTTCATTTTCTATGGTCCGCCTTTCCTGCGCCCTCCTGTTTATTTCCGGGGAATAATAGGATGCGGTCTTGTCCGGCGCCGAATCGGCCCGGGAATGGACCGCCAGGGCGGAGTTCCTCATGAGCTCGGCCGCGGTGCCGCCGTCGTCAGGGTATACTGAAACGCCCACCGCCGCATTGAGGACGATTTCTTCTCCCCCGACCGGCACCATATGCGGCAGTCCTTCTACTATCCTCTCGAGGACCGTTACGATATCGTCCCTGTTGGCCGCGTCTGCCAAAACCAGGCCGAAGTTGTCGTTCCCCAGCCTCGAGACGGTATCTCCGTCCCTGGTCGAGCGCGAGAGGTATCCGGCTATGTGCTTAAGGAGCTCGTCCCCGGCCCTGTGGCCGAGGGTGTCGTTCACCTTCCTGAATCCGGCTATATCCAGCGTTACAACGCCGACGCTCCTGCCGTAGTACCTTGCCCTTTGCACGGCGTGGCCCAGCCTGTCCTCGAATACCCACCTGTTGGAGAGGCCGGTAAGCGTATCGTACCTCGACAGGAAATCCAGCCGCTCTTCCTTTTCTATGTTCTGAAGACCAAGCGAAGTGTCGGCCGCTAGCTCAAGGAGGAGCGCTATCTCCTCGCTGTCGTTAAAGAAGCCTGGCTCTGCTGAATAGAGGCAAAGCGCCCCTTTCGCCTCCCCCCCTGTCCGGAGCGGGAAAGCCGCGATTGACCTGTAGCCATACCTTTTGGCAAGCTCTTTCCAGGGCGCGAGGGCCGTCTCTTTCTCGAAGTCGGTACCGATCATATGGCGGTCATTAACGACTGCCATGAGCGAGAAGGGCATGGGTTTGCCCGGCGAAGGGTCGAGGAAAGGCACGAGCGCGTCTATGTACTCCTTGTCACGCCCTGCATGGGCGGCCGGATAGAGCCGCCCGTTTTCGTCCTTAAGCGCTACCCAGGCGAGGGCAAAGCCGCCGTGCTCGACTGCTATGCGGCAGGCCTCATTAAGGAGATGGTCCCTGTCGCGGGCACGGATGATGGTGCCGTTTATGGCGCTCAGGACCGAGTATATCCTGTTAAGGCGGGCTATCCTTTCAAGGTGTAGCTGTGCTTCTTCCTCGCGCCTCTCCAGCGCCTCCGCCATTGAATTGAAGCTCCTGGCCAGAGAGTCTATTTCGTCGTTGCCGCCGTGGACGTCGGCCCTGGTGTCGAGAGCCCCCTCGCCGATCTTTCTTGTCGCCCCCACCAGGCCCCTTATGCGGTTCAGGACTAGCCTGTCACCCCAGAAGACCGCCATGAGGAGGGCGGCGATAATGACGGCCCCGGACGTCAATATGTTCCGAATAAGCGCCCTGTCCGCCTCTGCGTAGGCGGTCGCGACCGGTATGCCGTATGCTACGAAGATCCTGCTGTCCCTTCCGAGCCCGATCTCGTTGAATGCGTATATGCGTTTAATCCCGTCGAGGCCGCTTATGACCGCATGGTCTTCGGGCGAGCGGCTATTGAGCAGTTCTGCGAGCTCGGTCCCCTCGATGCTCTTCCCGGTCCACTCGCTCCCTTCCGGGAACCTGGCGAGGACTGTCCCTGTCCCGTCCACTGCCGTTATCACGCTTCCGGGGGCCGGGCCGTCCGCCAGCAGGGCGTCCCATATCCATGTTATGGGGAGCGCGGCGAAGAGGACCCCGGAAAGGGAGCCGTCCCTGCCGAAGACCGGGTATGAGAAGTTAAGGCCCGGCACCGAGGTTATCCTGCCGACCTGGTAGTCTCCTATCGAGAAATCAAGGTCCCTTATCGCCCGCTGGAAATAGGGCCGGTCGCCTAAGTACAGGGCGGAATCGAACGGAAGCGCGCTCGCCAGGAGCATGCCATCGGTGCCGATGAGGCCGATATTCGCGTAGACCTTCTGGTACTCCATGGTGTTCCTGAGTACCAGGGCCAGGTCTTCCCCGCTTACCGCGCCAACGGACTGGGAAAGCACCGAAAGAAGAAGCCTCGTGTCCTGTATGAGCTTTACCTGCTCTTTCGATGCCTGCCGCACCACGGAAAGGACGGACTGCCTGGCCTCTTCGGAATCATTCCGGCGCTGTTCTATGTTGGTATAAACGATAAGGGCGAAAAGCGGGAGAGAGGCCAGCAGCACGAGACTTACGAGCCGGCCCCGCAATGTAGAGAAGGCGACTGAAAGGCGCAGCCGATTTTCAGGATTTTTTTTCAGAAGCATCCTCCCCCATTCCCGGTATGAGCGGAAACTACCCCTCGGAGCTGTCCTTCCTGAAATATCCTTTATCTGGAGAGAATTGTCAAAAGCTGACTGGTTTTCCATGCCGGAAGGCGCGCTCCCGGCATGGACGGAGCAGAAAAACTCAGAACGGCACGTCGTCTATGTCGCTTGGCGGGATGTCGTCGGCCGAGACGTCGGAGGCGGAAGCGCCGGCGCCGGATTCACCCCTTGACCCTAGCATCTGCATGGTGTTGGCGAGGATCTCGGTCGTGTACTTCTTGTTGCCGTCCTTGTCCTCCCAGCTCCTTGTCTGTATCTTCCCCTCTATATAGACCTGTTTGCCCTTGGAGAGGTATTCGCCGCATATCTCGGCGAGCTTGCCGAACGCCACCACCCTGTGCCATTCGGTCTTGGTCTCCTTCTGTCCGTCTCTGTTGGCCCTGGTCTCGCTCGTGGCCAGCCTGAAGTTGGCCACTGCCATTCCGCCGGGGGTATAGCGCATCTCCGGGTCGGCGCCCAGGTTGCCGACCAGGATGACCTTGTTAACGCCTGCCATGTGGACGTTCTCCTTTCAGGTTGCCTTCGATGTGCGGTCTATTATAACCACCGGCATGGCCGGTTTGCAAGCCATTATTCCCCGTGGCCCGCGCCCAATGCCTCGAGCTCCTTGAGATACCCGTAGGCCGAGGGATCCCCGAGCTCGTGCGCCTTTTTCATGCTGAGGTACGAGTTCCTCCTGTCGCCAAGGTGCATGTAGGTCTTGCCGAGGTCTATGTGCGTCGAAGTGTCGGCCGGGTCGAGCTCAACGGCTTTCAGGAAATCCCGGATAGCGTCCCCGTACCGGCCCGCGATGGCATGGGCCGTGCCGCGCGCCCTGTATGCGGCCTTGTTCCGTGGGTCTGCGTCAAGGACGCGGGTGAGGTCGGAGACCCCCTCCTCGGACCTTCCTGCGCTTACAAGGGCGCTCCCGCGCTTCAGATAAGCATCCGCCGATACGGGGCCGAGCGCTATCGCCCTGTCAAGGTTCTCGATGGCAAGGTCGAATTTGCCGAGGCTTATATACGCGTTGGCCCGGTTCATGAACCCGCCGGCTGTGGCAGGTGTTATCCTGCTAAGGTCCTCCATGGCGAGGTCGAGCCTCCCGATCCCGAGATAGGAATTCCCGCGGTTCACATATCCCTGGTCGTAATCGGGAAAGATGCTCACCTGACGGGTCCAGAGCGAGATGGAATCCTTCCAGAAGGTTTGCTGTCTGAATGTGATAGATGCGAGCAGTCCTGAAATTACGGCCAGGGCGGCAAGCATGGGAAGAAACATCTTTCTTCTTTTCATTACGACCCAGCCGGCCCCCGCCGAAATGAGCACGGCCAGGCTTATTCCGGGGAGGTAGGTGTACCTGTCAGCAGCGGCCTGCTTTCCGACTTGCAGCAATCCGATTACCGGCAGAAGCGTAATTACGAAGTAGGCGCAGGCCGAAATATAAGCATTGCTCCATTTCCGCAGGTAAAAGACGAGGACGGCCACGGCTGAAAGCGTCAGGACGTACAGGGCGAACAGGAGGTTGAGGCCGGAAGCGAAGTCGAGTGGATAGAGAGGCGCAAGGTTAACGGGCACAAGAGTTTTGTAAATGTAGAAAAGATATCCTCTTGCAGCGATATGCAGCCGCCCTTCAAATGGGAGCGCCTCTGCAGGGGCCAGTGCCCCTGTTTGCGACAAGACCGTAATGAGTCCTATGCCAAGGCTCAGGCCGAGGAAAGGCAGCTTTTCCAGTAGCGGCTTTTTCCAGCCGTCCTTTTTTATTCTGTCGAGCGGATAGTAATCGAGTATGAGGAGCACCAGCGGCATGGTTATGGTCATGGGCTTGCTCAAGAGCGACAAGACAAAAAAGACGAGGGCCAGAAGATAAGATGAGGCTTTT